>JAEEXG010000085.1 GCA_016291405.1 Lachnospiraceae bacterium | reverse complement strand
AAAGAAAATGTTTAAAATAGGTATTCATGCCGTTTTGGTTCTTGTCATTTTGGGCATTATCGTTTTTATGGTAATAAAGCTTTTAAACTGGCAATCTAGAACGGTTACTATAGACACAAATGTTGAAGAGGGTTCTTTTGACATGGAAAACCTTGACTTCTATGTTTTCCCTACAGACGAACAGCTTGCCGCAAGAAAAGATGACGGCATAAACAACATTTTGGTGCTTGGAAACGCAGCAATCAGCAGTAACGGTGAAAAGCATTCCGTACTTAATGAACTAAAGAAACGCTTGGACAATGCGGAAATTACTTCTTTAGTAAGCGACAAGTCAAAAGTCACCTGCGAACACGACAACGATGTGTATATAACCGTTGACGCATATTGCCTATACAACATGGTAAATGCCTTGATTTCAGGCAACTACACACCGCAGGCGCAGACATCTCCCAGTGAAGGCTTTGCTTCGGAAAAGCTTCACACAGAGTTTGTTGAAAACTTTAAAAATCTTGATATGAAAAACATTGATACCATCCTTATCATGTATTCCCTTCAGGATTACTACGCATCAATGCTTCCCATGTACATGGACGGCGATAATGTTTTGGGATATCACGGATCTTTAAACACTTCAATAAAGCTTCTTCAGGAAAACTTCCCTTGGGTCAGCATAATTCTTGCATCCCCTTATCCTGAATACATGGAAGGCGACAAGGGCGAGATTCTTTTAGACAGCACAACTGATTTTGGCCAAGGAAACGGTTCTGTTTACCTTCAGCACCAATACGCCGTTGCAACGGAGCGATGCATCTCTTACATCGATAACTACTATTACATAATAAACGAAGAAAACATTACGGATTACGTTGATTCTTTCTTCTTAAAGAAAAAGGGTATCGATTTGGTGGCTGAGCACATTGCAGACTTTATAAACAATAAAGGAAAAGGCAGTTACTAAAGATTCTTAATAAGCATGAATTGTTCCCCTTTCTTCGGACAACCGAAGGAAGGGGTTTTATATTTAGTTTATTGGACAAAGAAACAATTATTTGCTACATTAATGATTAGTGATTCGGAATTAACTTGGAGAAAAAATGAAGCGAAACGTTAAGATTATAATTGCATCCACATTATTGATTCTGTCTGCCTTGGGGCTTTTCTTTCTTTTAAAGTTAGATAAGGTTCTTCCCGGCAGTTTCTTTACAAACGATTCATACGAAAAGGTTTATAACTTTTCTGATGCAATCGCCTCTGTGACTATCCAAAACAACAAACAGAATATCAAGGTTTTTAAAACCGATGCCGGAGAAAAGTATTTATTTCTCCCTGCTAACGTAGACTCTTTTCAATTTGAAAATATCGATGAAAGCCTTGGTTTGTCCGTAAACGGTAAGGAGTATGCATCCTCTGATTTTATTCCCGTAGATAACGATTTAACTATTTCTCTTACGGCTGATGGCGAACCTCTTGAAACCTTAAATGTATATAAATCAGAAAACTTAGATGCATTGTTTTTGCAAAGCGAGTTTTCCGTAGAGAAAATAGGCACCACAAACGGCGATGAGTTTGACGCATTTTTTTCTCTTTGCAAAGAAAACTTAAAGCCCATCGAAAATGAAGAATTAGAATATATCAAAGCATACACAAATGTTTTTCCCAATACCGAAAAGAAATCCTACGAAATAAAGTTAAAAGCCGCAAAGGAACTTGTCGCAAACGTTAATTCTTTAGAGTGGGTTCTTTTGGCTAATCCTCATGATGATACCCTTCTTAAAAACCAGATGGTTTATGATTTTGTGCGTGATTACATGGAGATGGATAGCCCCAAGGGAGAATACGTCGATTTGTACTTTAACGGCGAATACCTTGGAAACTACTATCTTTGCAATAAACCTCAGTTAGATAGCGGAGTCTTGGCACTTAAGGATAGCGATCCTTTAAAGGTTAAAGAAAACAAAGGCACCGATTTAAAGGACATTCTTTTTGAGTTAAGTGACGAAAAATCCGCTTACGGCGTCACAAATTTAGAGGCGCCCGAAGACATCACAGGCGGATTTGTTATTGAAGTCACATCGGAAGACGATTTAACCCTTACAGATGCCTGGTTTAAAACAAAGAGAGGTACTGTCGGAAAGATTTTAACTCCTAAGTATGCAACATTAAGACAAGTTAAATATATTCAAAGCTCCTTTAACGAGCTAGAAGACACTATCATGTCCCCCGACGGCATAAACCCGAACACAGGATGGAGCATCGGAGATTATTTAGACATTGACTCTTACACAAAGCAGTGCTTTATAGATTTACTCTTTGCAAACTCAGATTCCAAACTTACAAAGTTTTTATTTTACAAAGATTCAGATTCTGTTGATTCAAAGCTTTATGCAGGTCCGATTTGGAATTACGATATGTCTGCCGCTGACAGTCTCTATGAAGAGAATACAAGCATTGATATGGCAAAAAGCTTTTATCAATCCGGGGATATGTTTAAGCATCCGGAAGTAATAGCCTCTTTAAAAGATGTATTTAATACATATCGTGACGCTGCTATTTCAGAGGTTCTTCCCCTTTTAAGAAAAGGAAGTGCGCTAATCAATAAGTCTCGAATCATGAATGATTTAAGATGGGGCAAAGAAACCGTTAACGATCACTTTGTGCTTGAATCCACCGATAAATACATTAATTCTAGACTTAGCGTAATAAAGGAGCGAGTACTTGAAGACGATCCCTACTTTACTGTAAGCTTCTATGATTGGGAAGGTCTCCTTCATTACTCAAAAGTAGTAAAGGGTGGAACCGCAGTCGGTGACGTGCCCACCTGTCCTTCATGGACAAGCCTCTTTAGAGGATGGTTCAATAAAGAATCCGGCGAGCCGGTCACGGCAGATACGATTATTTATAAAGATACCGAGGTTATTTCAAAATGGCTTGACGTTGACATCGTGGTGCAAAACGCTTTAGATGCCACATCCGAGGATGTTGAAGGTATTAATGTGCAGGAGCTTGAAGCTGTTTTGGAAGACATAAAGGCAAGGCAGGAAAATGCCAATGAATGATAGAGAATTTCCTTTGTTTCGGCATGAAGAAAAGTTCTTAATTACAAATATTGATGCCGAGATAATAAAGCAGCAGATTGCCATGATCTGTATGCCTGACTCTCACACGGGAGATGACGGATATTACAATATAAAGAGCATTTACTTTGATACCATCAACAATAAGTTTTTGCGAGAGACCATCGACGGCGTTGATATAAGGCATAAGTACAGAATAAGAGCTTACAACAACGATTTAAACCATATCGCATTTGAAATAAAATACTCAGAAAACGGATTAAAGCGAAAAGAATCAGACCTGATTTCTGAAGAGACTTATAAAGAGCTTATAGGAAATGACCTTCTTTCGGTTGAATCAGATAACACAACGGTAATTAGGAAAATACAGGATGAAAGCCTTTTATACCCAATAGTTCCCGTTGTGATGGTAGGCTACAAGCGAATGCCTTTTGTGCATCCCATGGGAAATGTAAGAATTACCTTTGACAGTGACATAATCGCTTCTTCGGACCTAGATTCTTTTTATGAAAGCGATATAAAAAATTACACTGACGTCCTTCCCGGAATGCAGGTTTTGGAAGTAAAATACGATGAATTTTTGCCGCGTCAAATCAGAAATATACTAAACAGAAACGGGTTACTTAACCAAACGGCGTTTTCAAAATACGCAAATGCAAGAGAAACACTAAATAAAGGAGCATACTAATGAGTGCAAAAGAAATAATCAAAAAGTCAGTCCTTGAAAACTTTACAAATTCAAGCCTATCCATGCAGGAGATGATAATGTTGCTTTCAATCTCCGTTGTAATCGGTATTTTCATTTACGTTATTTACAAGCTTTGCTGTAAAAACGGCTTTTATTCAAAGGCATTTAACATTTCCCTTATCTTAATGCCTGTTATCACAGCCACAATCATCATCACCATTCAGTCAAGCGTTGTGGTATCTCTTGGTATGGTGGGTGCTTTATCAATCGTTCGTTTCAGAACCGCTTTAAAGAATCCCTTAGACCTTGTATTTATGTTTTGGTCAATAAGCGTAGGTATTGTTGTAGGCGCAGGCTTACCTTTAATAGCAATCGTTTTATCACTCGTAGCAGCAATTGTTCTTTTATTATTTAATAACATCACATTACTTGGAAAATCAAAGCTTTTAAGCATCACCACTACTTTAGATCCTGAAGAAGTGGAAGATTTGGTAAATGAAGTTACAGGTAATGCAAAAAGAAAATCTTTAAACTTTAACGGAAAGCAGACAAACCTTCTATTCGAGATTTCTTCAAAAGATACAGACGAACTTTTCAAAGCACTAAAGGCTAATGAAAAGATTTCAGGTATATCAATCATCGAATCTGAAGATCAACAGTTTTAATTAAGTAAAAATCAAGGACACCTGTTAAGCCATACGGCTTAGTAGGTGTCCCTTTTTTATTACTCCATATATGGAATTATTTCTATTTTTGATTCAGTATCACTTATTATCAAAACCATTATTCGGCCGTCCTCAAGGAATCCTGATCCCTTTACATCCTGCCCTGCAAACTTAAGATTATCTTTTGAAACCACTGTCTCGTTCGAGCCATCTTCATAAGAATACTTGATTATACCGCCATCTTGATTAAATAGATAAATCCCTTCTTCCTGAGCCTTTACATCGTAGTATGTAGCTTTAAACTGAGGTAATATTTCTTTTGTGAAGTTTCCACTTGCATCATCCACAAGGATTTCTTCCTCACCATTTGAATTACGTACCACTCTTACGCTACGTCCGCCACCAAAATCGATTAGCTCAAGATTTCCCTCTTCTTCAGTGCAGTCCACTTCTTCGCAAGACTGCCCATTTACGCCATATACTGAATTATCAAAGGTAAAGCAGCATTTTCCGTCTTTATCAAAAGCCATGTCTGTTCTTCCATACTGCTTTCCTTCAAAAAACGCCGAAATATCATTTTCTGATAAAAGTGTTCCGTTTTTATCTATCTTAACTATGCTCGCCCCTGCGTTTTCTGTTCTTTTGCCGTTAATCAAAAACAGGCTTAAATTATTGTCTTTGTCTACCGCCATGTTAAGAATTATTTTGTCGGCGCAAGCAGGCGCTTCAAAGGTCTCTATCGTTTCCGCTTCGCTATCAATGTACTGAAAATAATAATTCATATCATCGTCTGAAAGCACCAAATAACCTGAGGTTCCTCCCGCCGCGAAACATTTCTTTGCCTTACTTCCAAGCTCAATTGGCATTGATACCTTTTTATCATTTTTAGTTGTTCTAATATTAGATTCTTCTGTCGCTTCTTTGTTTCCGTCGCTTTCGACCGGTAACTTTTCTTCGCTTAAGACAATTTCGTTATTTTCTTTCGAAACTTCCGTATTTGCTCCGCATGATGTTGCAAGAACAATCACAGCAAGGCATGCTGCAAATAATGATTTTCTTTTCATGTTTTCTACCCCTTCCTCTCCTGTACGTAAACCGATACTCTTTTCTGTATTATGTCGCAAACCACATCAAGGTCCTTTGCGCCCTCAAAATAGGGCTGTACTTCTTCAAATATAATCTGATAAATCTTATAGTCGATAGCGCCCAAAGAATCAACACTGTTTACAAGCTCCCAAAGTTCACTGCCCTGCTTTTCATTAATTACATAAACCGGCGTATGATCCTCTCCTTCATATCCTAACTGCCTAACAGCTATCATTTCGCCGGAATCCTTATAATGAGGCAACTTGTATTCCTCTATAAGCTCTTTAATGACGTCTTTATTTAGCGGAAGATACCGTTCCGACACAAGCTTCTGGTTTTCATATTCTAAGGCAAGCTTGATAAAGTCCCAGGCCTGTTCTTTTCTCTTTGTAGTTTTAGGTATTGCCAGGTTTACATGCCCAGGCTCAATTATACTTCCGTTTGCTTTATCTGTAGGATAACCGATAATTTTTCCTTTATAATCAGGATACACGTAATCTACATAGGCTATGTCGTATACATTGCTTATGGCCAATACTGCCATCATCGCTTTTTCACTTTGGTATGTCTTTCCTATACTGATTCCATCAGGATATTCAAATTCAGCAGAAAATGTATTGGAAAACTGTAATATGTTTTTAAACTCTTCACCGTCAAAACTGCAAATTCCTGTATCCCAGTCAATGAAATTGCCTAGATTATGAGCCAAGAGTTCGGCCATTACGGCAATCTTATACTGACCAACATAAAGCATCACTCCATCATCCTTATTAGCTTCATAAATTTCCATTAGTTCCTGCATTGTGACAGTGTTTCTTTCTCCAAAGAACTTCTTATCTCCTATCATGGAAACAATATCAAAGCCGGTTGGAATAACAGGCAATTCGCCTTCCAGTTCAAAAGCCCCTACAACATTGTCAAGAATGTTCATGTCCTCTCTGCCTAGGTACTCAGATAAATCCACCGTGTATTGCCCCAACACATCGGTCATAGTGAAACCCGATCCATAATCAATTATGTCAGGGCCCTTTCCCGATACGATATCTCGCTTAAGCAAATCTATACCGTCTATCACTTCATCGGAATAGCGTTCGTATTCGACTATTTCAATAGGTATCCCGGTTCTTTTTTCATATTCTTCTATCAACTGATTAGATACTTTCGACCTGTCAAAGACTGCCATTTTAAGCGTTT
>JAEEXG010000028.1 GCA_016291405.1 Lachnospiraceae bacterium | reverse complement strand
CGATGTTATAACGTTAGACATAGAAAAACGAGGAGGAGAAAAACATGAGAAAAAAAATTTGTTACGCAGTTTTATTTTCTGTACTAACAGTAGCTGCACTAACCGGTTGTGGAGAAGCCGAAGCTACAGTCTCAGAATCGGCTATGACCGAAATCGGAGATAGTGAGGTAACTAAGGATAGCGAATATTCTTTAGGAGAGATTACTAATGATGATGCTTTAGTGTCTCAGGAAGCTTCGGTGGAAAAGGAACCCGAAGCAGACGGACGCCCTGTAGAAGACGATAAGTTTTCTGAGGAATACGCCGGTATCACACTTTCAGATGCCTTGGATAAGGTTAAAGTAGAAATTGGTAGCGGGGGCGAGATTTTAGAATATTCCCAGGGTGAAGATCCCGACGGAAACACAGCATGGGTAATTGTTGCAGCGCCTGTCACAACAGCTGACGGCCCTACAACCGTAAGTTACTATGTTAACGACAACGAATGCATCGAAGCAACATCTGCTGACGATGCAGCTACATCAGAAGAAAAAACTGATGTAAAAACTGAAGAAAAAACAAAATAACACAAAAACAAAACCTAAAAACTAAATAAAACTCAATTGCTGACTTCATACTAAAGGGCATCCTACGGATGCCCTTTTTTCAGTTGCGGGTGCATGGCGGATTCGATCATTCTCGCGTTACAAAATAAAAAGGACATCCATATAAGCGCGAGATGCAGAAAGGTCCGGTGGACCTTTCTGGGAAGCCGCAAAACGGTAGTTTTGCGGGTGAAAGCATCTCACGCTTATACAATAAAAAAGGACATCTTTACGATGTCCTTTTTATTGTATAAGCGCGAGACGGGACTCGAACCCGCGACCCCGACCTTGGCAAGGTCGTGCTCCACCAACTGAGCCACTCGCGCATGTCTTTTGCTGTTTAGCAGCGACAATGGATATATTACATGACGCAGCCCCGTTTGTCAACAATCTTGTTAAAAATTTTTCATGATTTTTCCACCCACCACTGGCAGACTTGCCGAACAGAAAGTGAGGTGATATAATACCTCATATGCAAGAGAATATTAACACCACAACACGTAGTATCGTTTACTACGAGAACGAATTGGAAGACGAATTTTCCGAGGCTAAGATTGATGCTAAGCATATCGGCGCGGATTATGACTACGATGGCGGTTTAATGAGAAAAATAGGGCGGGGGTTGTTTTATTACGTGATAGCCAGGCCCTTTGGGCTTATTTTTTTGAAATTAAAGTATAGCCATAAAGTAGTGGGACGGGAAAAATTTAAGGAAGCTAAGGGAACAGGTTTCTTTTTGTACGGAAATCACACAAATCCCATGGCGGATGCTTTTATGCCGGCGATTTTGGTGAGACCTAAGAGTGCATACGTTATAGTGCATCCTGCAAATGTTTCGATTCCTGTGCTTGGTAAGATTACTCCAAGCCTTGGCGCAATACCGCTACCTGACGATATGCATGCACTTAAGGCATTCGAAAAAAAGATTGAAAAAGAGGCAAAAAAGGACCACGTGGTTGCAATTTATCCGGAAGCTCACATTTGGCCGTTTTGCACATTTATTCGAAACTTTAAGGAACCGGCGTTTAGGTATCCCATAAAGTACGATAAGCCGGTATTTTGCTTTACCGACACTTATCATAAAGGTAAGGGCGGGAAGGTTAAAATGATAACCTACATTGAGGGGCCTTTCTATGCGGATAAGTCGCTTCCCATGAAGGATCAAAAGAAAGATTTACGTGACAGGGTATTTGCTGTAATGAGCGAAAATGCAAAGAAAAACACCCTTGAGCTTGTAAAATACGTAAAGCGTGATGTGGATGATACAAAGGGGGAAGAAACATGAATCTTTTGTTTTCCGGAAACGATTATGTCTTTGACGGCATAATGACCTGCCTTCTTTCGATTTTTATGCGAACAAAGTCTAAAGAACCCTTTAACGTCTATGTTTTAACCATGGATGTGTCGCATATAAAGAAAGAATACGTTCCGATTTCGAAAGAGAAAACAGATTATCTTGAGGAAATTGCAAAAAAGTATAACAAAGAAAATAAAGTACATAGGCTTGATGTTACGGACATTTACATGAAGGAGTTTTCAAAGTGTCCAAACGAGCAGTGCTATTGCTCGCCATACACTTTGCTTAGGCTCTTTATCGACATGATAGACGAAATCCCCGAAAAGATTTTGTACCTTGATGCAGACATCATGTTTAACCGTGAAATCGAGCTTTTATATGACACGGATATTGAAGGCTATGAGTACGCAGCGGCAAGAGACCACTACGGAAAATACTTGATTAACCCCAACTACATAAACGCGGGCGTTCTTTTATTCAACATGAAAATGTGCAAAGAAACCGGCCTTTTCAAAAAGGCAAGGGCTCTTATTAAAGAAAAGAAACTGCTCTTTGCAGATCAGGATGCGATTTATAGAAGCACCACCAAAAAGAAAATGCTTCCGCAAAGGTTTAACGACCAAAAGTTTTTGCACAAGCATACGGTGGTAAGGCATTTTTCAAAAAGACTGTTTTACCTACCTTACCCACATACAGACAACATCAAGCAGTGGCACGTAACAAAGATTCACAAAGTCTTTGGCTATGATCAATTTGACGATTGTCTATATGAATACATTTATCTTAGGAGAAAATTTGAAGATGAAGGCTAACTTAATGCTTTTAAAGAAAACAAAAGTTATACCCGTTTTCTTTGCCGCAGACGATAAATATGTGCGTTTCATGGCAGTAACGATTAAGTCGCTCATTAAAAACTCGTCTGATAAAAACCAATACGAACTTTATATTTTAAACACCGATATTTCCGCTAAAAATCAGGAAAGATTAAAGCAATATGAAACAAGAAACTGTAAGCTTCACTTTGTGGATGTGACGGATGAGCTTGCAAAAATCGAAAAGAAAATATCCTTAAGAGATTACTATTCATCCACCACCTATTACAGAGTGTTTATCCCCGATATGTTCCCTCAGTACAAAAAGGTTCTTTATTTAGACTCTGACACCGTCATTCGTGACGATGTTGCAAACCTTTATAACTACGAGCTTTTGGGAAAATACATAGGGGCCGTAAGAGACCAGATCGTGGCTCAGACAGACGTGTTTGGAGACTACGTTGAAAAGGTTTTGGGAATATCAAGAGGTGCTTACTTTAACGCAGGGGTTGTGCTCATTAACTGCGATGAGTTTAGAAGAAATCACCTTTTAAAGCAGTTTGTAAAGCTTTTAAACAACTATAACTTTGTGGTGGCTCAGGACCAGGACTATCTAAACATCCTTTGTAAAGACAAGGTTTTGTGGCTTGACCAAAGATGGAATGTGCAAATGGGTGGCGTGACCCCTTGCGAAGAAGACAAGGCAAAGCTTGTGCACTATAATCTTGCCCTTAAGCCTTGGCACTACGAAGATTGCAAAATGGGAAGCTTCTTTTGGGAGAATGCCAAAGAAACCGATTTTTACGACGAGTTAAGACAGGTTCTTTCCGATTTTAGCGATAAGGACAAAGAAAAAGACGACTACTACGGAAAGCACTTATTAGACCTTGCCGTATCTGAAATAAACAATAAGATGAACTATAACAATCTCTACGGAGACGGAGAGTCCATTAAGCTTACAAGAGCCGAAGTTTTAAGAAGAATCGCAAGCCTTGAAAAGCAGGGAATCTTTGATAAGGACGTAGAGGACGATCCCCCGGGAAGAGAGTTAAAGCCCTGCGAAATCGACTACATGAGAAGGGGTGTAAACGCTAAGTTAAGAGCACGCTACGCCTTTAGACTCGCCAGATGGTTTGTGGATTTTCTTATTGCAAAGAAACAATTTGTGGTTAAAGAAATAAAGGGCCTTGAAAAGCTTAAAAACGTTGAAACAGGCGCAATTTTAACTTGCAACCACATTCATCCTTTCGATAGCTTTGCAATGCAGATTCTTTATGACAAAACAAGAAAAAGAAAGAAACTCTTCCGCGTCATAAGTGAAGCAAACTACACAGCTTTCCCGGGCTTCTACGGCTTCTTAATGAGAAACTGTAACACACTTCCCTTAAGCTCAAACAAGCGCACCATGATTATGTTTATGCTTGCGGTTAAAGCGCTTTTAGCAAAGGGACACAACATTTTAATCTACCCCGAGCAAAGCATGTGGTGGAACTATAAAAAGCCAAAGCCCTTAAAGAGAGGTGGCTTCATCCTTGCAGCCGACAACAACGTCCCCGTAGTTCCTTGCTTTATCACCATGGAAGACACTGACGTTTTAGACGGCGATGGCTACCCCGTTCAGGCCTACACCATAAACGTTTGCGACCCCATCATCCCTTCAAAACAGCTTTCTCGCGCCGAAAACATCGAGATGCTCATGAAGGAAAACTACGCAGCATGGAAAAATGTTTATGAAAAAACTTACGGCATCCCTTTAACTTATACATGTGATGAAAAGTAAATATCTATCTCTGTGATATACACGTATAAAACTCTCCGCGACGCTTCATGGCGGGGAAATGTGCAAGGTTTCTTCGTAAAGTAAATCAGGCACCGAAGGATATATGTAATGTATTCGAGACTTTCCGCAGCCCCGGTGCTTAGCGAGGTTTTTTCGAGCTTAGCATCCGCTGGTGCGAGGACGTAAGCGAGAGCGGGTCGAGAAACATTATATATATCCTAGCGGTGCCTAAGTACAGTAAGCTAAATAAAGCTTGCACATTTCCCTACCTCCCCCGCGATTAATTTTATGTTAACTGGTGTCAGGGATAATTTAACATATTGCAACAAAAAACTCGGAAAGTTTTGTGTGTAAAACAGGGGAAAAAATGAATAAAGCGCAAATGGAGAAACTTATGGCGGACCACGAGCTTAAGATTTTGAGGCTCGTAAACAACATAAGCTTTGATTTTACGTTTCTTTATGACCATAGCGACGACACCGGCTATATTATCAGGCAAGATGAAGGAGGGAAAAACCCTTCTCATTTTGAGTCTTCTTTTCGTGAGGAACTCCTAAAAAGAGTTCATCCTGACGATCTCCTTGTATTGGAAAAAGAATTAAAGCATGCAGGACAGGCTGTACCACAGCTTGCTTTTGAATTGCGCATAAAAGAAGAAAACGGCAGGCGCTATAGGTGGCATGCCATAAGGATGATACTTTTGGAAGAAGAGCCCGGTGAAGTGTATGTGGGAAGAACCGTTTATATTGACAGTAGGAAGCATAAAGAAACCGAACTTACAATTAAGGCAAGGCAGGATCCTTTGACGGGACTATTAAATAAAGTCGTGTCAAAAGAAATCATCGATAATTATATTAAGCATAATCCCGACTCAGAGTGTGCTCTTTTGGTGTTTGATATCGATAAGTTTAAAAACTTTAATGACACCATGGGCCACCTCTTTGGGGATGAAGTCATAAAAGAGTGCGCAAACTGCCTAAGAAGAGCATTTTCTAAAGACTCATTTGTGGGAAGAATCGGCGGCGATGAGTTTGTGGTGTTTATTAAGGATTTATCGGATATATCGAATATAGTCCAAAGAATGGGAAAAATAAGAGATGCACTATCCTCCATTACCTTGGGACAGCGCACCAATATAGGAATTACCTGTAGCGTAGGAATTTCTTTGTACCCCGATATGGGCTCTGATTATGAAAGCTTGTTTCAGTGCGCCGATATGGCCCTTTATTCAGTAAAAAGCAGAGGAAGAAACAACTACGCCTTTTACACCGATGAAATCTTTGATGAGTCGGTTTTGGAAAGAAGAGAAGAAAAAGAAGAAAGCGATGATGAAACCTCTCAGCCCGGTTCTTTGTTTGACATGGCTGTAAGGCTCTTAAGAGAGGCCGATAACGTTTCAAGCGCCATAAACCTTGTTCTTTACAGAATTCAAAACGATTACGACCTTGAGGCCATTCATTTGCATGAATTTGACCCTAAAACAATGTCCGTAGTATGCAATTATGAAATCCATAAGCCGGAGAGAGAATCCTATCTTGGAAAGCGAATTGAGTTTTCGTATAAGGCATGGAAAAAGATAAATGACGAATCAGCTTTAAACGGCGGATATATTCTTTTTGATTATGCTGATAAAAACAGCCTTGATAGCGGAAGCAATGTAAAATCCTGGGACGGCGTATCCAGCATGCTTCATGTGGACCTTATTGTTTTTGGAAAGAACAGAGGATGCATAGATTTTGTAAGCTCTCATGCAAAAAGAACCTGGACCTTGGAACAAATAGACGAGCTTGTAAAGCTTTGTAATCTAATCTGCGTCTGCATGTACTATTCTTCAAAGGTTGCAAGGGCAGAAAGGGCAGTATCAAAGTTTACTGAGTTTGACTCACTTACAGGCCTTATGAAGGAAGAAACCTTTATTGAAGCTGCCACTAAAGCCATTTCATCAAAGGCAAACGAAAAGAAACTGGCTGTTATATATTGCGACATCAGTAACTTTAAGTATATAAACGAAGCTTACGGATATGTGGTTGGGGACCGCATTTTAACAGACATGGCAAACTATATTTCGAATAATATAAAAAATGTTTTGTGTGCGGGGCGCTTTTATTCCGATAACATTTTGTTTATCGAAGAATTTGAAAACGATATCCCCGACGAATGTCTGGTTAAGAAGGTGGAGGCAGAAGGAGAGAAGCTTTCAAACCACTTGAGCACAAGATTTAACGTAAATAACCTTTCCGTTAGAACGGGAATTTACATTATTCCTTCAAGTAATACGGACGCTCTTTTGTCGATTTCTAACGCCAACATGGCAAGAAAGCTTGCAAAGGCAAGTAAGGGCGCAAGATGCATTTTGTTTAACCAGGAAATGTTTGAAAAAAGAAAACGTCAGATAGAATATATTCAAAAGCTTGACGATGCTATAAAGAATGAAGAATTCTACATCGTTTTACAGCCTAAGGTCTCAGGCACTCACAACAGACTTGAAGGAGCGGAGGCTTTGGCAAGGTGGAAAATGAAAGACGGAAGGGAAATCTACCCCGATGAGTTTGTACCTGCCTTTGAAAAGGACGGAAGCATTGTAAAACTTGATTTTTATGTGTATGAAAAGGTAATGGCATACATAAGAAAGCGTCTTGATGAAAACAAAAAGGTACTTCCGATATCCATGAACGTATCCCGTGCCCACATGTTTTCAGATGACTTTGTTGAAAAATTCAGAGCCCTTATCGAAAAGTATCAGGTGCCCACTCAGTACTTAGAACTTGAAATAACAGAGAGCATTTACCTTGAAAACATGTCTTCCTTTAACTCAATGATAGAAGAGTTAAGAATGCTTGGAATCAGAATTTCCATGGATGATTTCGGCTCCGGTTACTCTTCCTTAAACGTGCTTAACGACTTAAAGATTGACTTACTTAAAATCGATAAGATATTTATGAAGGATGAAACATTAAAAGAGAGCGATAAAACTATCATCCGTTTCATTATCGATATGGCAAAGCAATTGAGTGTTAGGGTGCTTTGCGAAGGCGTTGAAACTCAGTCCCAAAGAAGCTTCTTAAATGAGGCGGGATGCGAGCTTCACCAAGGCTATTTATATTCAAAGCCCGTTACTGTTTCTTTGTTTGACGAATACCTAGACAACGAAGATGCTTTGTTTGCAAGAGTGTGTTAAGAAAACAGGTTTCTTTTGGCCCTCACAACTTGACAGTGAGGGCTTTAAACTGTTATTATACTTTAGTGAATAAAAGCGTTAAAGCGATAAAACAACGTGTTTTAAGGAGAATGGATAGATGCCTATTACCGAGATACTTGAGCACAATGCGGACAAATACGGATCCGATGTCTGCCTTGTTGAAATAAACCCTGAAGTAAAGGAAGTAAGAAGGGTAACCTGGAAAGAATATGACCTTATGGAGCCAAACCCCACCACTCACTATAGGCGTGAGATTACCTGGAGCGTGTTTGACGAAAAGGCAAACAGATTTGCAAATATGCTTTTAAGCAGAGGCGTTGTAAAGGGCGATAAAGTAGCGATTTTACTTATGAACTGCTTAGAATGGCTTCCCATTTATTTTGGCATTTTAAAGACAGGAGCCTTGGCGGTTCCTCTTAATTTCCGTTATTCATCCGATGAAATCGAGTATTGTCTTAAGCTTGCGGATGTAGACGTGCTTGTATTCGGCCCCGAATTTATAGGCCGTGTGGAAGAAATTGCGGATAAGATTTCTAAAAACAGACTTCTTTTTTATGTGGGCGAAAACTGTCCAAGCTTTGCGGAAGACTATAACAGCCAGACTGCAAACTCATCAAGTAAGAGACCTAACGTAATGCTTTTTGACGATGATGATGCGGCTATTTACTTTTCTTCAGGCACAACAGGATTTCCTAAAGCTATTTTGCATGCTCACAGAGCCCTTGTTCACTCATGTAAAGTAGAGCAGGCTCATCACGGACAGACAAGAGACGATGTATTTCTTTGCATTCCGCCTCTTTACCATACAGGAGCCAAGATGCACTGGTTCGGAAGTTTACTTTCGGGAGGAAAGGCAGTTTTACTTAAAGGCACAAAACCCGATGCCATATTTAAGGCAGTTTCCGAAGAAAAATGCACCATCGTGTGGCTTTTAGTGCCCTGGGCTCAGGATATTTTGGAAGCAATCGAAAACGGAAGCCTTCGCTTAAAAGACTATAAGCTTGATCAATGGAGGCTTATGCATATAGGTGCACAGCCCGTTCCTCCGAGCTTAATTAAAAAGTGGAAAGAAATATTCCCTAATCACGACTACGATACAAACTACGGTTTGTCTGAATCCATAGGCCCCGGTGCAGTACATCTTGGAATTGAAAACATTCATAAAGTAGGTGCCATCGGTAAAGCAGGTTACGGATGGGAGACAAAGATCGTTAACGAAAAGGGCGAGCCTGTAGAAAGAGGCGAAGTTGGCGAACTTTGCTTAAAGGGCCCCGGTGTTATGAAGTGCTACTATCACGATAAAAAGGCAACTGATGAAGTCCTGTCGGGCGATTGGCTCTTCACGGGTGACATGGCTGTTGAAGATGAAGACGGCTTTATAATGCTTGTAGACAGAAAGAAAGATGTCATCATAAGCGGTGGTGAAAACCTATATCCTGTACAGATCGAAGACTTTATTCGCACAAACGATGCGGTACACGATGTGGCTGTTATCGGCTTACCCGATAAGAGACTTGGTGAAATCGCTGCAGCCATAGTAGAGTTAAAAGAAAATATGATTCTTACGGAAGAAGAAATCATGGAATTCTGCAAAGCGCTTCCTAAATATAAACGTCCCCATAAGATAATTTTTGCAGATATTCCCAGAAATCCTACAGGAAAAATCGAAAAACCTAAACTTCGTCAAATTTATTGCGGTGTAAGTCTTGTAGAAGCACAAAATAAAGGTTAAAATAATAATAAGTTGTTGAGGGACAACTCGGAATAATATAATCTTTAGTGTACATGAAAAAGGGGATATCATGGACGATTTTAAAGACGTTAAGCACGCAGTGGGGAAGCAGGCATTGCTCGTTGAGGATAACGAGATTAATGCTGAAATTGCCATGTTAGTTTTGCAGGACATGGGATTTAAAGTTGACTGGGTGTCAAACGGTGCCGAAGCCGTAGAGAATTTCGGAATCTCGGAGACAGGCTATTATTCGTTAGTCATAATGGATATTATGATGCCTGTTATGGATGGCTTGGAAGCCACCAAACTGATAAGAAGGTTAGACAGGGATGATGCAAAGAGCGTGCCAATTGTGGCCATTACAGCCAATGCGTTCCCGGAAGATAAAGAAGCTTCTTATCAAAACGGAGTAACGACCTTTGTTACAAAACCATATGGAAGACAGCAATTGCAGCAGGTGATTGAGACCTTGTTGCAATAGCAATATGCAAACAGATACCACTTTTTATGAAAGTGGTATTCTTTGTATTGCGGGATTGCGGCGAGCAAAGCGGGTGTAGCGCTTGTCGCAAGGGTTTAACAAAAACTCTTTGGGAGGATACAAAATGATACTTCAATTCGTAGGCGCCGACCATCAGGTTACGGGAAGCGCACACTATGTTGAAGCCTGCGGAAAAAGGTTTGTAGTGGATTACGGTATGGAGCAGGGAAACATGACCTATGAAAGTAAAGGTCTTCCTTGCAACGAGTCAGAGCTTGACTTTGTACTTTTGACTCACGCCCACGTAGACCACTCGGGAATGCTTCCGTACCTCTACGCAAAAGGCTTTAGGGGAAGTATTTACACCACCACCGCTACTGCGGATCTTTGCGGCATAATGTTAAGAGACTGTGCCCACATTCAGATGCAGGAAGCTGAGTGGAAGATGCGTAAGAAGAGGAGAAGCGATGCCGTTGAAGGAAGCGCGGATCCTATTTATAACATGGAAGATGCAATAGGAGCCACAAAGCTTTTGGTGCCCTGCGATTATAACGCCATAGTTAAGATTGCAGACGGAATCGAAGCAAGATTTACGGATGTGGGTCACTTACTTGGATCTGCCAGCATAGAAGTATTTTTAAACGAAAACGGAAACCACAAAAAGATTGTATTTTCAGGCGATATAGGTAACAAGAACCAACCCCTCATTAAAGACCCGTCCTACACAAAGGATGCGGACTACGTAGTTATGGAATCAACCTACGGAGACAGACTCCATGAAAAGTCTGCCATTAATCCCGTAGTTGATCTGGCAAACATAATTCAGCAAACACTCGATAGGGGAGGAAACGTTGTTATCCCTTCCTTCGCAGTGGGAAGAACTCAGGAAATCCTTTATTTTATAAAGCTTATAAAAGAAAAAGAGCTTGTTAAATACCACGATTTCCCGGTTTACATGGACTCTCCCTTAGCGGTAGATGCAACGGAAATATTCCAAAAGAACATCTACGAATGCTTTGATGCAGAGGCCCTTCAGATGGTAAAAGAAGGAAGAAACCCCCTTACATTCCCGGGGCTTAACCTTGCCATCACCAGTGAAGAATCAAAAGCCATAAACTTTGACGAAGAACCTAAGGTAATTATCTCCGCATCAGGTATGTGTGAAGCGGGCCGTATAAGACACCACTTAAAGCACAACCTTTGGAGAAAAGAATGTACCATTTTGTTCGTCGGCTATCAGGCGTTAGGTACTTTGGGACGTGCCTTAATAGAAGGCGCAAACGAAGTAAAGCTTTTTGGCGAACAAATTGACGTAAGAGCAGATATAGCTCAGCTTCCCGGTCTTTCGGGACACGCCGACAGAGACGGCCTTATTGACTGGATATCTCACTTTGAAAAGAAACCTAAGCAGGTATTCATGGTTCACGGCGATGACATGGCCTGTGAATCAATGGCTCAGTACATAAGTAAGGAATTAAAGATTCCCGCTTATGCTCCATACTCAGGAACCATTTATAACCTTGCTACCGGCGAATTTGAATACGACGCAATTCCTAAAAAGAGAGAAAAGAAGATATACATCGTATCCGATGCTTTCTCAAGGCTTCTTGCGGCAGGTCAGAGGCTTCTTTCTGTTATTCAGAAAAACCAGGGACATGCAAACAAGGATATTGCAAAGTTTACAAGTCAGATTCTTTCTCTGGCAGACAAATGGGACCCGGATTTCGATCCTATTATAGAAAAGCCGAGAAAAGGAAAACACAAAAAGAAATAGCTTAAAAATAAACGTGAGAGGGATTCACGGATGATTTCGTTAAAGGATATATCTGAAAAGTGCGGAGTTTCTGTTGCAACGGTCAGTAAGGCAATCAACAATAAAAACGACGTAGGCGCTAAGACTAAAGAAGAAATATTAAAAGTGGCAAGAGACCTAGGATATTGCCTTACTTCCAGAACACTTAATTCTGCAAAGACAGGAAGCATAGGGGTTTTGTTTGTGGATGAATCAAACAGCGGCCTTATGCACGACTACTTTGCGGGAGTGCTTGACAGCTTTAAAAGAGTGGCGGAAGATGCAGGATACGATATTACCTTTATTAACAGCAGCAATAAAGTCCCAAACAGAATGACCTACCTTGAACATTGCAGAAAGCATGGCTTTGACGGTGTGGTGCTTGCTTCCATAGACTTTGGAAGTAAAGAAGTGCAGGAACTTATTTCAAGCGACATCCCTCTTGTTACAATCGATCACGTTTTTGACAACAGAATATCGGTAATGTCTGATAACGTAGGCGGCATGAAAGAGCTTATGGAATACATTATTTCAAAAGGCCACAGGAAAATAGCCTACATACACGGAAGCCCATCAAGTGTTACAAGCGGAAGACTTGCAGGGTTTTACAGAACCGCCGAAAGGCACGGCATTGAGATTCCCGAAGAATATGTTGTGGAAGTGCAGTATAGACAAGTGGATGAAACCTATCTTGCCACAGAGTCACTTCTTGGATTAAGAACCCCTCCTACCTGCATATTGTTTTCGGATGATTTTGGAGCAATGGGCGGGTTAAATGCCATAAGAGCAAGAGGCTTAAGGATACCCGAAGACATATCCGTTGCAGGATTTGACGGAATGAGGGCACTTCAGTACTTAGATCCTAAGCTTACAACAATCATTCAGGATTCTAAATCAATAGGAGAAGAGTCGGCAAGGAAACTAATAGGCCTTATCGAATCTCCCAGAACCACCATAGTAGAACAGGTGGTGGTGCCGGGAAGACTTGCCGAAGGCCATACCATATACGACATATCTTCAAAAAATAAGTAAGGTTAACACCGGAATTTCGTAAAGAAATTTCGGTGTTTTTTTGTTTAAAAGGGAAAATAACGAAAATAGTTTCGCAAAATAAAAGCTCAAATTGCGTAAAATCCACCCCTAAAATAGCCTTTTTGGTCAAAAAATACCCAAAAATTGTGCAATACCAACAAAGTTAAATATATTATATTTGGCTATCTTGTCGAAAATCACAGATTGATTTATACTTAAATCACTTAAATACTTTCGTGATTACGGGGGTGATCACGTATTTTTTCTAAAATGGGAGGAAAAAAGAGATGAGAAAAAGAATAGTATCATTACTTCTTACGGCAGTAATGGTAACAGCGCTTTTTGCAGGATGCGGTAGCACAAGCGTTGAAGAAAGCACACCTACTTCAACAGTTGAATCTACTGAATCTACAGAAGGCACTGAAGCGGTTGCCGCTGAAGATGACGGAACAGGTATCCCTACATCAACTGTATATAAGGGAGAAACCGACCAGCAGACATACCCTATAAGTGATGAAAAGATCACACTTACATACTGGTATCCCAATGCAAACTCAATGGGAACACTTGCAGATTACAACGACAGTGAATTCTTCCAGTGGCTTGAAGAAAAGACAAACATCCACATTGAATTCATCGTTCCTGCATCAGGTGAAGAAAGTCAGTCCTTTAACAACTTATTTATTTCAGGTGAATTGCCCGACATCATGTACACACAGCCTAAGCACCAAATGTACAGAGACGGTATGGATGCGGCAATCAATGACGGTTACATTGCAGATATCCGCGAGCATCTCGATTGGGCTCCCAACTATGTAAGCTGGCTTAACAGCATTGAAACAGCTAAGCAGGACGTAGTTACAGACTCCGGAAAAATGTACGGATTCTGGAGCTTCTGGGATAACATGAAGGACGGTTTTGCCGACCAGGGTCTTTCAATTCGTAAAGACTTCCTTGATAAGGTAGGTAAAGAAGTTCCCACAACATATGATGAATGGGAAGATGTTCTTACAGCGTTCAGAGACGAACTTGGTATAGAAGCTCCTTTCTATACATCAAATAAAGGTATCGACCACGGCGAATTTATGGCAGGCTTTGGCATTGCTCCCAGATTCTACCAGGTAGACGGAAAAGTTAAATTCGGTCCTATGGAAGATGCTTACAAGGATTACTTAACACTTTTAAATGACTGGTACAACAAGGGCCTTCTTGACAGAGACTTTGCTACAAGAAAATCAACAGGTGTTGCAGCCGATAACGATATGATGTTAAACGACAAAGTAGGTTCTTTGGTTGACTGGGGCACAAGAATGACAGACGCTTACATTTCAAGAGGCGCTACAAACCCTGACTTCTGGACAGTTGCAGCTCCTCAGCCCAAGAAGAGTGCAAGCGATCCCGATCCCGCATGGAGAGAAGTTTCAAACAACTATCGTGACATTCAGGCAGTTTGCCTTTGCGTAAATGCAAACAGTAAGCACCTTGAAGAAGCAATCCGTTGGGTAGACGCTTTCTACGCAAAGGATGTATATCTTAACGCAAACTACGGTATCGACAGCGAGCAGGATGTTGTATGGTACGCAGCAGAAGACGGACACCGTATCGGTCTTTACGACTTCCGTTACAATAACCCCGACGGACTTGACTCAGCTACAGTAGCTGCAAAGTATTGGGCAAAGAACCCTCCTATCCGTTGCGAAGCATCTCAGATTGAACAGATGCCTGCAGAAAGAGCAGTATCATACGTAGTATGGTCTCAATACGAACCTAAAAACTACATTCCTGTAACGGTTACAATGACATCCGATGAAAACACCGAATACTCTCAGTACTACACAGACATCGATGCTTACGTTCAGGAAAATGAAGTTAAGTTTATAAACGGAGAAAGATCTCTTGATGAATACGATGCTTACAGAGACACTCTTAAGAGCATGGGCATCGAAAGATGTATTGAACTTCAGCAGGCAAGTCTTGACCGTTATAACAACAGATAATTTCGGTAAGAATAGTTACCTCCTAAGAGCTAAGAAAGCAGAAAGAAATTTCTGCTTTCTTGAGCGCTTAAATCCACCAAGATATGAAAGGTGTAAAGATGAAATCCAGTAAGTCAACAGTTTTTGTAAAAAAGCCATTCGGTGAGCGCTTAAAGCTAGATTTTAAGAGACACTGGCAAATGTATTTGCTCGCTTTGCCGGTAATCGTGTATTTCCTCATATTTAACTATGCGCCCATGGTCGGTATAGGAATGGCATTTGAGAAGTATCAGATTAATAAAGGAATATTTGGAAGTCAGTTAGTGGGGCTTGCAAACTTTAAGAGATTCTTTACCTCTCCCTTCTTTTGGAGACTATTAAGAAACACTCTTTTAATAAGCTTCTACGGCCTTTTGTTTTCTTTCCCCTTACCCATCATATTTGCGCTATGTCTTAATGAGGTAAGAAACAGAGGCTTCAAGAAAACGGTCCAGACTATTTCATACTTACCTTATTTCATTTCGGTGGTTGTAGTTGTATCCATTCTTTTTGACTTTGGTAAAGCAAACGGTCTCATCACAAATATTGCGACTGCATTCGGATGGGACGGAGGAGCGGTTATTTCATCTGCAAAGTGGTTTAGAAGCCTCTATATCGGTTCTAACCTCTGGCAGCATTTGGGATACAACTCCATCATTTTTATTTCCGCTTTGGCGGCAGTCGACCCCACTCTTTATGAGGCGGCCCGCATTGACGGAGCAAATCGCTGGCAACAGACATTACATGTTACCTTACCCGGAATTGCACCCACTATAATAGTGCTTCTTATATTAAGACTTGGACAGATCATGGGCGTAGGCTATGAAAAGATAATCCTCATGTATGGCCCCTCTACTTATGAAACCGCCGATGTTATCGCAAGTTACGTATACAGGGTAGGTATTTTGGATGCGGATTACGGCTATTCGACCGCTGTAAACTTATTTAATTCGGTTGTTAACCTGATAGTTTTGTGCACGGCGAACTTTGTAAGCCGTAAGGTTAACGAAACAAGTATATGGTAAGGCGGTGTAAAGTATGACGAAACGTTCAACCGGTGAAAAAATATTTGCGGTATTTAATACTATATTTTTACTTTCTTTATGTATTGTGTTCTTTTTGCCTGTATGGCACGTGGCAATGGGCTCAATCAGTGACCCTCTAAAGGTTGCGGCCACAAGCGGGCTTTACCTTAAGCCTCTTGGAAAGGCGACCCTTGGCGGATACAAGCTTATAATGCAAAATTCAACCATTATAAGAGCTTACGGCAATACACTTATATATGTTGTCGCGGCAACATTGCTTGGACTTGTGCTTAACATTCTTGCGGCATATGTTATGAGCACTCAGGACTTGCTCTTTGGCAAACCTTTTGCGCTCTTTATCGTGTTTACCATGATATTTAGCGGCGGTTTGGTGCCCACATTCATGGTGGTAAACAAGCTTGGAATGCTTGATACAAGATGGGCGCTTATTATCCCCGGAGCATTGTCTGCATACAACATCATTATTATGAGAACTTCATTTGCGCAGATTCCAAAGGAAATGCTTGATGCTGCAAAGATTGACGGAGCAAGTGAAGTTAAGATTCTTACCCACATTATTTTGCCGGTAAGTAAATCTATTATCGCGGTTATCGTGCTGTTTTACGCGGTACAGCATTGGAATGCATGGTTTAATGCATCATTGTACTTACAAAAAGCAAGAAATCTCTATCCTTTACAGTTAACACTTCGAGAGATAGTGCTTCAATCAACGGAAAACTCCATTATTGCGGATGCTGACGGACAGGATGTAATGATATTCCGTCCTTTGATTAAGTACGCAACAATCATGATTTCCACCATTCCTATGATGGTTCTTTATCCCTTCGTGCAAAAGTACTTTGTATCGGGTGTCATGATTGGTTCTGTAAAGGGTTAAAAAATAGATAGGAGAAATATTAAATGGAATACAGAAAATTAAAACCTTTTCCCAAGGATTTCCTTTGGGGAGGAAGTTCATCGGCATATCAGTGTGAAGGAGCATGGGACGAAGACGGAAAGTTACCCTCAGTTCAGGATTGTAAGCCTATAGAGCCCGGTAACAGCGACTGGAAAGTTTGCTCCGACCACTATCATCGTTTTAAAGAAGACATTGCATTAATGGCAGAAATGGGATTTAGAGAATATCGTTTCTCAATCGCATGGACAAGAATCATTCCCGACGGAGACGGAGCCATCAATCCTAAGGGTGTAGCTCACTATCATGAAGTCATTGATGAATGCTTAAAATATAACATTAAGCCCGTTATCACTCTTTATCACTTCGATTTACCCCAGGCTTTACAGGATAAGTACGGCGGCTGGGCAGACAGACAGTGTATCGATGACTATGTAAGATTCTGCGAAGTGTGCTTTAAAGAGTACGGAAAGAAGGTTGAGTATTTCCTTACAATAAACGAGCAAAACATGATGACCATGTATAACATGGGAGAGCATAAAACAGATAAGGAGCGCTTCCAGGCTAACCACCACATGCTTGTAGCTATGGCAAAAGCAATCATTCGCTGCCATATGCTTTGCAAAGCTAAGATTGGCCCCGCTCCAAACATTTCTTGTGTATATCCTGCGTCATCCTCGCCTCTTGATAACCTTGCGGCAGCAGACTATGACCAGTTTAGAAACAGACTCTACCTTGAGCCCATTATCTTTGGCGAATATCCGGAAGCTTTATGTGAATACTTCCGCCAGAGAGGATATATGCCTGAGATTACCAAAGAAGATCGCGAGGCTTTGAAGGCAGCTCATCCTGACTTTATCGCCTTTAACTATTACGGTGCAGCTACCGTTAAGTTTGTTTCTTTGGAAGAAGGCGAAAAGGCAAAAGAAGCCGCTAAGAAGGAAGGTGCCAACAAAGAAGAGTTTATGATCGGTATGCAGACAGAGCCCGGCATGGCTGTAAGCGTATCAAATCCTTTGCAGGATACAACTCCTTACAACATGGGAATCGACCCTGTGGGCCTTCGCCTTACACTTCGTCAGCTTTGGGAAAGATACAGACTTCCTCTTCTTATTACAGAAAACGGCTGCGGTATGGTGGATGAACTTACAAAAGACGGTAAGGTTCACGACGACTATCGTATTGACTATTTAAGAAAGCACATTATTGCCTGCAGAGAGGCTATTACAGACGGTGTGCCCCTTATGGGATATTCACCCTGGTCAGCTTTTGACCTTATATCTACTCACCAGGGCATCACAAAGAGATACGGCTTTATCTATGTAAACAGAGATGAATCGGATCTTAAAGACCTTGCAAGAATAAAGAAGGATTCTTTCTTCTGGTATAAAAAAGTTATCGAATCAAACGGAGAAGACCTAAGCTAAAAATTTTCACAAAAAAGGAGAAAGACATGGAAAAATGGGCCAGACTTCTTTATCAGCCTGCGCTGTCTTTATATAAGGGAAAGAGGGTAACGGCTAGTATAGAACATACCGAAGTATCAAGAAGAGCCGCTACAGAGGGCATGGTGCTTTTAAAGAACAAAGACGCCGCCCTTCCCCTTAATGAATCTAAAGGCGTGGTGCTTTTTGGTAAAGCATCCGTTGAATACATAAAGGGAGGCGGAGGTTCGGGAGACGTATTCTGTGAATACGTAAGGTCTCTTTATGATGGGTTAAGCATTAGAAAAGTAAAGGTTTTTGAGCCTTTAATAGACTTTTATAAAAAGAATCTTGAAGACCAGTATAAAAAGGGTTACGTACCGGGTATGACTGTTGAACCTACAGTAGACCCTGATATGTTAAAAGAAGCCAAGAGCTTTTCCGATACTGCAATTATCGTATTTAACAGGTATTCTGCGGAAGGATGGGACAGAAGCAACGTTGAATGTAACAACGAGATTAACCCCTGGCCTTCTACCTTTAGCCTGCCAAAACTATCTGAAGAAGTGTTTCCTGAAGGAGACTTTTATTTATCCCTAAGGGAAGAAGAATTAATAAAAACAGTCTCTGAAAATTTTAAAACCGTTATTGCGGTTTTAAACTCAGGCGGCGTGACCGATTGCAGATGGATTCGCGACAATGACAACATTTCTGCAGCACTTTTCATGGGTCAGGCCGGAATGGAAGGCGGAATCGCGGCAGCGGATATCCTAATAGGTCGAGAGAATCCATCAGGAAGACTTGCCGACACGATAGCTGAAAAATTATCGGATTACCCCTCAACCGAAGGCTTCCATGATTCTTTTGACTATGTGGAATACACAGACGACATTTACGTAGGCTATAGATATTTTGAGACTATCCCCGAAGCTTACAAAAAGGTGGTGTATCCCTTCGGATTCGGCCTTTCATACACTTCATTCAGCGAAGAAACCGTTATGGCAAAAGAAACCAAAGACGGCTTTGATATAGACGTAAAAGTTAAAAACACAGGCGCCTTTAAGGGTAAAAACGTTGTTGCTATATACGTAAAAGCTCCAAAAGGAAAGCTTGGAAAAGCTGAGAGAGTGCTTGTAGGCTTTAAAAAGACAAAAGAGCTTCTTCCCGGAGAAGAAACACTTTTATCTTTCCACGTAACAAAATACTCATTTGCTTCTTTTGACGATTTAGGAAAAGTAAGCGATGCTTCATATGTGCTTGAAGCGGGAACCTATGAGTTCTATGTTGGAGCAAATGTAAGAACTGCTAAGAAGATTGATTTTGAGTTTGTTTTAAATAAAGACGAAGTCTTAGTTAAGTTAACTCATAAGCTTACACCTACGGAACTTTCAAAAAGGCTTCTTTGTGACGGGTCTTATATGAAACTTGAAAAAGGCCCTCATAAAGACATTAACGAAAGCCTTCTTGAAAGACAGGACCCGGGCTCCTTAGAAGCTGTAGCTCCTGAAGTAAGAGCCATGGGAAGACACCTTCTTATGAAGACAATCAAAGAAGGAAAGAAACCATTAAAAGATGTCTATGAAGGAAAGATAACCGTAGATGAGTTCATAAATCAGCTTGATGATGATGAGTTAATTCATATCTTAGGTGGCCAGCCAAACACAGGGGTAGGAAATGTATACGGATTTGGTAATCTTCCCGAATACGGCATTCCAAACGCACAGATGGCGGACGGCCCTGCGGGAGTAAGAATTTTAAAAGAAACGGGAGTTGTGACAACAGCTTTCCCCAGTGCCACAGTTATTGCAAATACATGGAACGAAGAAATTGCCAAAGAAGTGGGATTTGCAGGGGGAGAAGAGATAAAAGAAAATAACTTAAGCATTTGGCTTACACCTGCCGTAAACATCCACAGAAACCCCATGTGCGGAAGAAACTTTGAGTATTATTCCGAAGACCCTTATCTTGCAGGTAAGCTTGCGGGAAGCATGGTTAAGGGAATTCAAGAGAACCAAGTCGGCGCAAGCGTTAAGCACTTTGCTTGTAACAACAAAGAAACAAACAGAAAGCATTCTGATTCAAGAGTTTCTGAGCGTGCAATAAGAGAGATTTATTTAAAGGCATTTGAAATCATAGTTAATGATGCAAATCCTTATACCATAATGTCTTCTTATAACGCCATAAACGGTGTAAGGACTTCTGAAAACAAGGAACTCTTAACGGATATTTTAAGAGGAGAATGGCACTACGAAGGCTTGGTTATGACCGACTGGTGGTGCAGGTCCGAACACTATAAAGAGATTTTGGCAGGTAATGATTTAAAGATGGCTACAGGCTATCCCGAAAGAGTAAAGCGTGCCATGGATATGGGGGCTATAAAGCGAGAAGACCTTATTATTTCAGCTAAAAGAGTGGTTGAAACGATGCTAAAACTTTAATATATACGAAAGAGGGAAAGGAAAAAATCCTTTCTCTTTTTTGTGTAAAAAATGTTTCTTACACCACACTATATGGTATACTTTTTTTAATAAACTTTGATTGGAGATTTGGACATGAGCTTGGCAGACGTTACTTTCATCAATATGTGTAAAGATATCCTTGAAAACGGCACTTCAACCGAAGGCGAAAAGGTGCGCCCTCACTGGCCTGACGGCACTCCTGCCTACACAATTAAGAAGTTTGGAGTGGTAAACAGATACGACTTAAGAAAAGAATTTCCCATTCTTACTTTAAGAAAAACCGCACTAAAGAGCGCCACCGATGAAATGCTTTGGATTTGGCAGCAAAAGTCAAATAACGTGCATGATCTTCACTCTCACATTTGGGATGAATGGGCCGATGAAGACGGTTCAATCGGTAAGGCTTACGGATACCAGATGTCTGTCAAACATGAGTATAAAGAAGGCATGATGGATCAGGTCGACAGAGTAATTTACGACTTAAAGAACAATCCATTCAGCAGACGAATCCTTACAAACATTTACGTTCATCAGGATTTACACGAAATGAACCTTTACCCCTGCGCTTATTCAATGACCTTTAATGTCACTCAGCGCCCCGGTGAAGATAAGCTTACATTAAACGCAATCTTAAACCAGCGTTCACAGGACGTGCTTGCAGCAAATAACTGGAACGTGGTGCAGTATAGCGTGCTTATTCATATGCTTGCTCAGGTTTGTAACATGAACGTAGGCGAGTTTGTGCATGTAATCGCAGACGCCCACATTTATGACAGGCACATTCCTGCAATTAAAGAACTTATTACAAGAGAGCCTCTTCCTGCACCTAAGTTTTGGTTAAATCCCGATATCAAAGACTTTTATGAGTTTACAAGAAATGATGTGCGTGTAGACGGATACGAGACTCATCCTCAGATAGAAAACATTGAGGTGGCAATCTAACCATGAATATGATTGTGATAGCAGACAATAATTACGCTATTTCTTATAAGGGAAAGCCCTTAGTAAGCATTCCTGCGGAAAAGAAATCCCGCATGGAAGAAATAAGCGGAAAAGTTATTGTTTATTCAAAAGACTATATAGATGAGCTTCCCGGAAAGCAGCCCATTCCCCAGTGCATGAACATTATCTTTACCGATAAGACTAAGTGCGACATTAAGCCTTCCAAGAATGTTTCTTTGTTCGAAGACTTAAAGCCCTTAAGGGAAGCATTAAAAGACTACGATACAAACGATATTTACATTTTGGATAACGAAAAGCTCTACAGGGAATTTTTAAAGGATACCGACGTAATCCACTTAACGAAAGTAGACTATGAATACGAAGCGGATTCTTTCTTTGAAAACCTTGATGAAAACGAGGATTTTAAGATTACTGCGGATTCCGACGAGCTTTATTGCTTTAACATTATTTACAGTTTTTTAAAGTACGAAAGAAAGAAATAGTTATGAAGGGTTTTAAAACCAAGGCTTTGGTTTTGATATTAAATTTAATACTTGTGCTTTCTCTTTCAGGCTGTGCCGACAGAGAAATTATCATCACCACGGGATTTCAAAGTAACGAACTTATGAGAATAAACGAGGAATCCTGTTTTCTTCCCGAAATGATGCTTTACCTAACGACCGTTCAGAATCAGTACGAGATGGTGTACGGCGAGGACATCTGGAACGAGTCAAAAGACGGAGTGCTCCTTAAAGATAAGGTAAAAGACATGGTGCTTGCAAAGGTAGCGCAGATTAAGGTTATGAACCTAATGGCAGCTTCCTACGGATTGTCCCTTTCCGAGGAAGAGGAAAATAAAGTCTCTGCGGTTTCTTTAGACTTCTATGCATCTTTGAATGAGACGGAGAGAAACCTAATAGGTGTAAGCGAAGAAGATATATATAACATCTACTGCGAATACGCTCTTGCAGACAAGGTTTATGACTATGTGATAAGAGACATTAACCCTGAAATCAGCGACGATGAAGCAAGAACCATTACCGTTGAGCAGATTTTGATTAAGACCTATGCCACGGATGCCAAGGGAAAAATCGTTGAGTATTCGGACAATATGAAAAAAGAAGCCTTAGAGCAGGCAAACTACATTCGTGAGCTTGCTTTATCCGGAGAAGATTCTTTTGAAGCATTGGCCGCTAAGTATAACGAAGGCGAAGAAGTGACCTATAACTTCGGAAGAGGCCAAATGGCTGAATCCTTTGAAAATGCAGCTTTTTCCTTAGATAAAGATGAAATAAGCGAAGTGGTTGAAACAGAGTACGGATATCACATCATTAAATGTATAAGCGACTTTGACTTAGATAAGACTCAGGATAATAAAGTTCAGATTTTAAAAGAAAGAAAAGGAGAGGTCTTTAACGAAACATACAACGAGTTTGTAAAGGGCCTTACAAAGACTTTAAACGAGAAGCTTTTTGATTCAATCGAAATGATTCACGATAAGGATGTAAAGACCTATACCTTCTTTGATGTGGATTTTTAGAAAACTTTTATAAATGCAGAAACCCAGTGTTTATGCGGTTTGAAAGCACATGATTAGCACTCAAGGCAAATGAGTGCTAATTTTTTATTGACTTTTAAATTCTTCGGACTAAACTTAATATCAGTGAATAACTTTACTAAGAAAGAAGGCTTTTAAATGAACAAACACGGCAGTTTATCTATTAACAGTGAAAACATATTTCCTATAATCAAAAAATGGCTTTATTCCGATCACGATATTTTCTACAGAGAGCTTATTTCAAACGGATGCGATGCCATTACAAAGCTTAAAAAGCTTGCAATGATGGGTGAATATGATTTGCCCGAAGGTTACAAGGGAAGAATTGACGTTATCACAAACGCCGAAGACAAAACTCTTACCTTCATCGATAACGGTCTTGGAATGACTGCCGATGAAGTTGAAGAATACATTAACCAGATAGCTTTTTCAGGAGCTACAGACTTTATTTCAAAGTATAAAGACAAGGCAAACGAAGACCAGATTATCGGTCATTTCGGACTTGGCTTTTACTCAGCATTCATGGTTGCAAAGGAAGTGCACATCGATACTCTTTCTTACAAGAAAGACGCAAAGCCCGTTCACTGGGAATGCGACGGCGGCACAGAGTTTTCAATGGATGAAGGCACAAAGGCTGAAGTTGGTACAAAGATTACTCTTTTCATTAACGAAGATTGCTTAGAGTTCTGTAACGAATATAAGGCAAGAGAAGTAATCAAGAAGTACTGCTCATTCATGCCTACTGAAATCTATTTAAAGAAAGAACCCGCAGAGGTTAAGGAAGTTAAAGAAGGCGAAGAACCAAAGAAAGAAGAGCCTCTTAACGAGACAAATCCTTTATGGGCAAAGCATCCTAACGAGTGTTCGGAAGAAGATTACAAGAAGTTTTACAGAGACGTATTTAACGATTATAAGGAGCCTTTGTTCTGGATTCACCTTAACATGGACTATCCTTTCAACTTAAAGGGTATTTTGTACTTCCCTAAGATCAACATGGAGTACGAATCAATCGAAGGCACCATTAAGTTATACAATAACCAGGTATTTATCGCAGATAACATTAAAGAAGTTATCCCTGAATTTTTAATGCTTTTAAAGGGCGTTATCGATTGCCCCGACCTTCCTTTGAATGTATCCCGTTCCGCTCTTCAAAACGACGGATTTGTTAATAAGATTTCCGAATACATCACAAAGAAGGTTGCAGACAAGCTTTCCGGAATGTGCAAGACCGATAAAGAAAACTACGAAAAGTATTGGGAAGACATTTCTCCCTTCATTAAATTCGGTTGCTTAAAAGACGATAAGTTCTGCGAAAAGATGACAGACTACATCCTCTTTAAAAACCTTGACGGAAAGTACATGACACTTCCCGAATGCCTGGAAGTAAAGCCCATCGATACAGAAGATGCTACCGATGAAAACGGTGAAAAGGTAGATGCAGAAGTAGTATCCGATGATGCTAAAGAAGAAAACAAAGAAGAAGAAAAGAAAGATAAGACCATCTACTATGTAACCGATGAAGTGCAGCAAAGCCAGTACATTAACATGTTTAAGCAGGCTAAGATGGATGCGGTAGTATTAAAGCACAACATCGACCAGCCCTTCATTTCACAGCTTGAAGCTAAAAACGAAGGCATTAAGTTTGTTAGAATAGATGCTGACATTGCAGATTCTTTGACCAATAAGACTTCTAAAAAGGTTAAAGAAGAGCTTGAAGCTTTGGCTAAAGACTTAACACCTGTATTTGAAAGCGCGTTAAAGAAAAAAGACTTAAAGGTAAACGTTGAAAAGCTTAAAGATAAAAAAATCGCCGCTATGATTACTCTTTCTGAAGAGAGCCGTCGTATGCAGGATATGATGAAGCTTTACGCTATGCCCGGTATGGACCCTTCAATGTTTGGTGCAGAAAAGGGCGAAACATTAATCCTTAATGCAAACCATCCTTTGGTTACATACTTAGAGGAGCATAAGTCAGAAGATGTATCACTTTTTGCAAGCCACCTTTACGACCTTGCAAAGCTTCAGCAGGCACCTTTAACTTCCGATGAAATGACAAAATTTGTTCAAAGAAGCAATGAGATTTTGTTAAAACTTGCAGAAAACAGCGAAGCAAAATAGTGAAAAGTAATCGCATATATTGAGGTATAAAGAAACAGGCACCCAAGCAGTTGTGGTGCTTGTTTTTTTTATGCGTTTTTGCTTGATTTTTGGGATTATTTATTACATTATGTTAACAAGCACGTGATATATTTTTTTATAGCATCCCTAAATATTTTTATACGTAGAATTATTCTATTGGGAGGATACGTAAAAATGTATGTAGATAATGGCGAATTGAAGTTTAAAAATAATCTTATAAAGAGAACAAAAGGAGTGACATCCATATTCCTTAGCTTTGTGCTGCTAATTTCTCTTGTGCTGACTTCCAACTCGGCGATTGAGGTTTTTGCGGCAGGAAGTTTTAGCGTAACGCTTACTGCCGGTGCAAACCAAAGCTCAAGTGGTGGTGACTTGATTCAATCGAATCTCGGTGATGACGTATCCATGAACGAGGTAACGTTCTCGGCTACTGAAGGTTACCATTTTAATGCCTATGATGTTTCACAGAACGGAATCTACGCAAGGAAAACAGCGGACAGAACAATCCTTGTTTCGGGAACCCCGACGGATAATGTAGAGCTTACAATCCCTGACGCTGTAGCGAATACATACAGTGTAACCCTTACAGGAGGAGGAAATGCGACTGTAAGCGGAGATACCTCGCAGACTGATCTTTCAGGCCCTATGGCTTCAGTGACGTATACAGCTGAAGCGGGTTATCACTTTGAGTCATTTGCTGATATTACAAACAATGGTATTACAGCAACAAGAACAAGCGATACTGTCGTTACCGTAACGGGAACACCTATAGGTAATGCAAGTATCACTATTCCAGATGCAGTGCTTATTACATATAGTGTAACTCTTACGGGTGGAGATAATGCAACTCGAGGAGGCGGAAATGCTACACAGTCAGGCCTTACAGGAGCAATGACTGAAGTAACATATACAGCTGAAGCGGGCTATCACTTTGAGTCATTTGCTGATATTACAAACAATGGTATTACAGCAACAAGAACAAGCGATACTGTTGTTACCGTAACGGGAACACCCACAGCAAATGCAAGTCTTACAATTCCTGATGCAGTTTTGTCTCATGTACATAGCTTTACTTACACTGCAGGAACCGGCGCAAACGCGAATAAGATAACTGCAAAATGTTCTGAGGGATGCCCTGATGGATATGATGATCCCGGATATACGATTACTTTAAATGCACCCACTAACTTAACATCAGGTGCACCTAGGGAAGCAACAATTTCGGGCTATCCTACAAGCAACGTTCCTGCAGAACTGGCTGAAGCACCTTCAACAATTGATTACTATAACGCAACGGCTCCCGGAAGCATTGAGACAAGCGGAGTTGCTTTAGGCAGTGCGCCCTCAGCAGCAGGCGACTATGTAGCCACAGTTACATGGGGTGGTGCAACTGCAAAAGTTGCATTCAGTATTGGAAAAGAAGATATTAATCCGACCGTTTCTATGAATGGATGGACCTACGGAGGAAGCGCAAATACACCAAGTGTAGAAGGAAACTTAGGAAGCGGAGCAGTAACCTATGAGTACTTTACAAATGCAGGATGCACCGATAAGACCACCGAGGCTAACGGAGCTTCGGGTGAAGGCTTGGTTCCTTCATTTGCAGGAACCTACTATGTAAAGGCTTCTATCGCTGCTACTTCAACTCACAATGCAGGCGAGGCCACCGCAAGTTTTACCATTTCAAAGAAAGCTTTAACCATCACAGCAAGTGATCAGTCCATAACTTACGGACAAAGCATAAGCGAAGAAACAACGGATGTATCAGTAACAGGCTTAGTGACGGGAGATTCTTTATTTGGAATCGACATAGAGCAAAGCACTGTAAATGCAACGGATGCGGGCACACTTACACCAAGCAGTGCAGTAATTAAAAAGGGCGAAACAGATGTAAGCGCTTGCTATGACATTACATACAATACAGGAACCCTTACAATCGCTAAGGTTTCTATCACAATTAAAGCAAAGAACCAGACCGTTGAATTAAACGGAAGCATAAGTACCGATGTTTCAAAGGCTGAAGTATCGGAAGGAACGCTTGTAACGGGTGATGGCTTATATTCAGTCACTTTGGAATCTTCATCCACAGCTTCAGTTACAACTTCAGGCACAATTACGGCATCAGCTGCTGAAATTAAGGATAATAACGGCACGGGAAACGATGTAACTTCAAATTATGATATTACATATGAACAGGGCGTATTGACTGTAAGTCAGGCTTTACCTACCGTTACCGCGCCTACAGCTAAATCGAATTTAAAGTATACAGGAAATCCCATTGAGCTTATAAATGCAGGAAGCACTACAGGCGGCACTCTTCTTTATAGCTTGGATGGCTCATCTTACAATGAAGATGTGACCACAATTACGGGAGAAGACGCAGGCACTTACACCGTTTACTATAAGGTTGACGGAGGAGAAAACTACGGAAGTACAGAACCTGAGTCATTTACCGTGACAATCGGAAAAATGAATGCCCCTGCTTCTGTAGCTTCGGCAAATTCACCGACTGCAGTAGCAGACCTTGAATACACAGGCTCTAATCAGGCTTTGGTAACTGCACCAAGTTCGCTTCCTACAGGATACGCGACAATAAAATACAGGCTTTCAGACAGTGCCGAGTGGAGTGAAACAATTCCTGCTGGCACAGCGGTTTCTTCTTACACGGTACAGGTAAAATACTTTGGAGATTCAAACCACGAAGACTTTGTGGGTGAAAATATAGCTGTATCGATCGGAGCAAAGGATTTATCGGCAGGTGTTAGCGTATCTCAAAGTGCTACTTCATTTGAAGTAGGAAGCACACCCTGTGTTCCCACTGTTACGGTTACAAAGACACAAGGAAGCACAGTGCTTGCATCGGGAACAGACTATGACGTTGAATATATAGGCGTTTCACCTACAACTTACGCACAAAGCGCTACAGCGCCCACATCAGCCGGAACTTATAAGGTGGTTATAGTATTTAGGGGTAATTACACAGGCTCATTTACAGCTACAGAAAGTTTTGCAATTACTCGCCCCACAGCTTCAATCTCAACCCATGATTTATCCACGGTTTATGACGGAAGCACATATGATGTAAGTGCACTTTTCACATTCCCTGACGGAGTTGGCACAAAGACTTATTCAGTGGTTGAAAGTGCATCAACAGGTGAAGGTAGTGTTACGGGAAGCACCCTTACTATCACTAAGGCAGGAAGCATAAAGATTTCTGTCACAACAGTGGCTTCAGAATCCGTCGATAGTTTAACCGCAAGTGCAACATTGGTAGTAAATAAAGGAACGGCTACCGGCACAATTTCAGTATCGGATGTTACATATGGAACGGCTCTTTCAAATCCCACAGTTACAGTGAATCCTGTAGGTGCGGGAAGCGGTACTGTTGAATATAAAAAGGATGGCACCACAACCTGGTCAGCCACAAAGCCTACAGCGGCAGGAAACTATACGGCAAGAGTTACGGTTGGCGGAAACGACCTTTATGAAGCTGCAACAGAGACAGATACATTTACAATAAATAAGGCTACTTTAGCCGTTTCTCCTACTTCAGGTCTTACAAAGGTTTACGGACAAACAGACCCCGCAATTACCTATGAAGTAAGCGGTTTAAAGTATGAAGATACAAGAGAGCAGGTTCTTTCGGGTGCTCCTTCGAGATTGCCGGGAGAAGACGCAGGTTCTTATCTCATCATTGTAGGTAGTCTTCAGGTGGTGGGTACAAACTATACATTAAACTATACACCCGGCACATTTACGGTTACGAAGGCTACACATGATAATGTAACGGTCCTTGAAGCAAACGCTGTAACGGTGCCTACTGATGCGACGGGAGGCCTTACCTTTGATGCAAGCAGATTTATTACCCCCGCACCGGGAGCAGGCACCACCTACGAAGTTTCAAGCAGAACAGGAATTGTGGCCACGAGCCCGACTCTTTCAGGCTGTATTGTAAACTTTTCGGTAGATTCAAGCACTGCCGGAGATACGGGAACAGTGGTTGTTACTGTAACGGAGACAAACTATAATCCTTATACTTTAACCGTTACGGTAAAGTCGGCAGCGGGAATTAATTATAGAACCGAAACGGAAATATCCGGAAGCGGACAAAGCCCTGTTTCAAGCGTAAATTCATTGGGACTTCAAGAGTACGCTCAGAGCTTATCAAGTGCTTCAACGGCTTCAAAAGTTAAGATGGAAGTAGAGAAACTTTCCACAAGTACTTATGCCGATGCAATCGTAAGTGCGGCAGGCAGACTCTTTATAGGATATACGGACGCTGACTTAACAAAGTCTTACCTTGATATAACCATTAAAAAAGCAACCGCAGACTCTGTTGCAAATCTTCCAAGCGACCCGACTCAAGAGGTACCAGACATCGGCACACCTATTGAAATAGCGTTAAGTGTTGGAAGTAATGTAACCGATAAAAATCCGGTTATCGTAAGAGAGCATGGAGGTTCGGTAAGCCTTCTTACAAAGCTTGGCTCAAGACCTTCAAAGCCTTATACTGACGGAACTTTCTACGTGGATGATGCTCAGGAAGTGATTTACGTTTACTCAAGATACTTTTCACAGTATTCACTTGTATATTCAAGTGTAGCCCCGCTTACCGTAACCTTTGATACCGCGGGTGGAAGCTATGTTCCAAGCGTAAGCGTTAAATCGGGAAGTGCTCTGACAAGGCCTTCAAATCCTTCAAAGAGCGGATATTCCTTCGGAGGATGGCTTTTTGCCGGAGCAGCGTATGACTTTTCAACACCGGTTTCTTCTGACATTACATTGGTTGCAAGGTGGAATGCGGCATCTAGTAGCTCCGGTAGCTCTGATTCGGACCATTCACATCATTCCGATTCTGATTCCGGTAAGAAAGAAGAAACTAAAAATCCTCAGCCTCAGCCCACACAGCCGGCGCCTAAGGCAAAGATTACAAAGGTTCCTGAAAAGCTTGTAACTGCAAAGATAGATAAGAAAAATACAAAGAAACAGACTACGCAGAATAAGAAAAAAGAAACCGTAAAAGACACTAAAAAAGACGATACAAAGAAAGAAACCGTCATACCCACTGTGGGAGCTTCTACAGATTCAGACAAGATTGATGAGGCATACGATAGAAGCGTAAGCACAGATAAGGCGGTAACGGCAATAGCAATGGCTGTTTGTATCGCA
>JAEEXG010000084.1 GCA_016291405.1 Lachnospiraceae bacterium | reverse complement strand
TCGGCTTCTTTTACCTTAATGCAAGCATCATCTGTGCATGTTATGTTAACTGAATTAAGTTTTATCCATACCTTTGAAGACTCATCGGTTTCAACAATTACGCTTAAATCTTCTGCGTCTCCGCTAAGAACATAGTATCCACCCTTTTTTATATAAAGGTCCCCGTAAGCTACATATGCTCCGTCACCCTTTATTGAAGCTTCACTCCCTGAAAAGGTGATAAATGTAGCTTTAGATTCATCCCAGTCGTAATCTAAATCCTTGTTTGTGACATAGGAAGAGGTTTCTTCTTTGGCATCGCTTTCTGTTGAAACTGCCTTAATTCCAAGCTTTTTGCCAAACACAAAAGCGGTTGCGATTGCTATTGTTATGACAGTGACTATAATGCATATGATGTTTATTTTTTTATTTGTAGACATATAGCCTCCTATCCCTGGTAATCTCCGTTAAAGCTAACCAAAACCGCACTGTTAACTCCGGGCTTATCTGTAAGCTCATTTATAAAGTCTGTGTTATCGCCTGAAAGGCTTACTTCTGCATTTAATTCCACAAGACCTTTTCTAGCGGTCTTACTTTTTATAATACACTTTTTTGTGTTGTTTTTAATAAACGATACGGCTTCTTTTTCCGCATCCGCATTATCGCAGCTTAAAACGATGATATATGGATGCATCATTGCCTTTCTGTTTACAAAAACAAGTAACACAACGCCAATCATCACGCTTCCGAATACCGCCAAAGGAATCATACCTGCAGCAAGCACGATTCCCGCTGCGATTGACCAAAACAAAAACGCTATGTCTAAAGGCTCCTTAATTGCGGTTCTGAAACGCACGATTGAGAGGGCACCCACCATACCAAGGGATAAAACCACGTTGCTTGTGACAGCCATAATCAGCAAGGTTGTAATCATGGTGAGGGCTACAAGTGTCACACCAAAGCCTGCGGAGCACATCACACCGCTGTATGTTTTTTTGTACACAAAGAAAATGAAGAGCCCAAGACCAAATGCAAGCAAAAGCGCAAGCACCATGTCAAAGGCCGTTACTGCCGTTACGTTTTCTAAGAAACTTGATTTAAAAATATCACTAAAATTCATCTTTTTTTCCTTTCTGCCAATGGCTTAACCATATATTCTGCATGTTGCGTATTTTGAAAATGAAGTCGAATGTGTGGTAGGCGTAGCCACCGCTGCCTTAATGATTTCGGGCAAGTATTCGTCCCATTTAACTTCCAAAACAATGTGTTCTTCCCCTGCGGGGAGAGTGATGCACTTAGGATTTAAAAAATCCGTTGAATCAAGGCCCGTCCGAATGTTGTAATCAAGGGTCACCCGTACATTTCCCGGAGCGTAAACAAAGGGCTCTCTGTCGTAATCAACAATTGTCTTTGGGCGAAGGCCCTGATACTTCATCTTTACGTATAATTCTTTTAAAAGATCACGGTCGGTTTCTTTCATCCATTCAATATTTCCGTTTACTATTGCCTTGGCTTCATCTTCAGAAATCCTAGCCTGGCGCTTTTCACATAAACCGTTAATCTTACTTTTCTTTTCAAGCATTATGTAGGAAGTATCGAAATTGTAAAAACGGATTCTAAACTTTTCCCGCATGTTTACTCCGTCGATTTTTTCTTTTAACGCCTTATCATACAGGTTGTCAAAATAAAGGCTTCTTATAAAGTATGTTCCGTCTTTTGCATTTTTGTCCCGCCCCGCTATTAAGTCCATTCTGCTTTTGATTGAAAGCATGTCTGAATAGGTTATTTCATGCTTTATTTCGTGTCTAAAATGAGGCATCTATCGCTCCTTTCTTTGCTTGTGTGTGTAGTTTACAGGGCAAAAATCCCCATTTCAAGCCACTTCACGGAGTTTACATTTTCTTTTCACACCCTAAACACCAATAAGACACATGCTGTTCACATCTTCGCAAAAAGGCATGAAAATAGCCCGAATCAGATCAAACTGACTCAGGCTTAATTGAGTTTTTGTCGAAAATTAAAGTTTTGCTTTAACCATTTCTACAAGTTCTTTATATTCTTCTTCAGTTAATTTTACGGCACCGGGATTCATCTGGAACACGCCGCCCCATTCAAATCCGTCCTTATATTTAGGCACCAAATGGAAATGAAGGTGATGCATGGTGTCTCCGTATGCTCCGAAATTAACCTTATCGGGCTTAAATAGCTCTTTGATGATCTCTGCCACATGGCTTACATCATCCATAAACTGATGACGCTCTTCAACTGTTAAATCGGAAATATCGTCAACATGGCGCTTGCATGCAACAATAATGCGTCCCTTGTGACTTTGCTCCTTAAATAAAATGACCTTCGACATGGGAAGCTCGCCAATCTTAATGCCAAATGCATCAAGAAGCTCTCCCTCTGCGCAATAAGCGCAATTAGGATCGAATTCAGGTAAATTGCTCATATATATACCTACCTTTGTTTTTACTCTTACTCTACTTTATTACTTTGCATTCCCCGGAACAAGTTAAAGGGCGATTTTTGATAAAAAAATGCTAAAGAAAGCGTCACATTCCTGATCTAATCATTCCATACTCGATATTCACCACTCTGTCGCACTTTGCCGCCACATCCTTATCGTGAGTCACTATGAGGGCTGCCATGTTGTTTTCTTTAACCTTTTCCTTAATGATGCTCATTATTCTTTCAGCGTTTTCGGCATCGAGTGCTCCTGTGGGCTCGTCCGCCAAAAGAATCCGCTTGTTATCAACAAGTGCCCTAACAATCGCCACTCTCTGCTTCTCACCGTTTGATAGCTGAAAAGGGTAGCTTTCAAGCTTATCAATAAGCCCAACATCCGCAAGCATACTCTTAACCTTTGCGTATCCCTTTTCTTTATAGGCTTTGCTTCTTACCGCAAAGGTCACGTTGTTTAAGACCGTCTTCCTGCTTATAAGTGCAAAGTCCTGAAGCACGTACCCTACCTTTTCGCGCCTAAGCTTATAAAGTGAGTTTGTGTCGGTGTAATCGGTTTCTTCGCCATCTATGCTAACGCTCCCCTTTGTGGGAGAAATCAGGCCGCCGATTATATTTAAAAGGGTGCTTTTCCCGCTTCCGCTTCTTCCCATAAGCGCCACTGTTTCGCCCTCAAAAACAGTTAAGTTAACGCCCTTTAAAACTTCTGTTTTGTTCATTCCGTCGCAATAGGTTTTTACCACATTGTTTATATTAATCATTTATCCCCCTTAAGAATTTGTCGATTTGAGTTTCTTTGATGATAAAAAGTGTACTTGCCATTGCAGAAAGGAAAATCACTATGTTAGCAGCAATTGTTGCAGGCACGTTTACCGAATCAATAGTTGTAAACAAAGCCGACAATTTATAAACAAATAATCCAAGCGCATTTGCGCATGCAATAACTATGCCAAAAGAAACCATTATGATTGCAAAGATTTCTTTCTTTGAATATCCGTTTAGCAAAAGAACCCCGTAGTACTTTTTGTTTCTGCTTATCTTTATCGACACAAAAATGATGGTTGATGCAACGGAAAAGACAGCCAGAATCACAAGCATCTTTTCAAAGGTTTTTATTATCACATCTATCGCAGTCCCGGTTATTGCAATCTGAGCATTCGTAGACGATTCCACCTTTGAAGCCGGATAAATGTGGGCCTCTTTGCAGGCTTCGTTGACAAAGGCCTGTATGTCGTCAGGGTTTTCTTTTGTCACAAACTCTCCGTTCATCTTCATAATCAGCCTAACAATTTGGCTGTGATATTCCTCATAGTCTTTCGGGATTTCTTTATCTGAAGGGAAAACAGTAAGCACATACCTATCCAGGTTAAGATACTTGTTTCGATAGTATACGCTGGCACCCTCTTCCAGGAAATCAACAACTCTTAGGTTATATATTTTTTCTCCCATAGACATTGCGCGAACTTCATCGCCAATGCTATATATGCCCTCATACTCATGCCCCAGAACTATATTCACATTTCCATTTTCTTCATCGTACGTGCTGTCAGGTATAATCTCTCCCGCGGAATTTTTCACGGGATTAAGGCGCATGAAGCCTTTGGTTACGGCAAATCCCTTTACCTCGCAGGCAACCTCTCCGTTAACCTTTCCTATGGACCTTTCCGGATTATTATCGTCATATCCAAGCAAGGTGGTCTCAGGCATTTTCTCATCAAAGATTAGCAGCGGACTTTGGTATGCCTCCACATATCCGTATTCATCTTTGTTTTCAAGCGCTGCATTGAACTTTTTTAGATTGATTAAGGCATCTTCTCTTTTTAGAAACTCCTTTTCATAATCCCCTACCAGATTGTCGGTAAGCGCATAATGCTTTAATTCCCCAATTTCGGCATTTTGTTTTTGGGTCTGATTTATCGTATTTCCTATTACCTCAAAGAAAAAGTTCGCAGAAAAAATGAGAATCGAAATCTGTATCAAAATAAGGAGGGATACACCGGGATGTTTCTTTATGTCAAATAATGCCTCGTTAAACACTCTTCCCATCGCCATCCTCCTTTATACTCCTAAATCCACAAGCGTAAACTATCAAAAAAGAAAGAAAGCCTACCGAGCCAAATACGCTTAAATGTATGAAGAAAGAAACCTTTATGTGGAAAAAGAAAGAAATTGCAAAGCCAATGGAAAGTACGATAACAAAGCTTTTAAATATCTCTTTAAAGCAATTCCTCATTCCAAGAAGTTCGCATGCTTTCCGATATTCATCAAATTGAAGGTTCCACCAGTAAATAATCAGTATCAAGCTAAGGGTTACAAACATTAAACAAATGCATACAGTGGCAAGGCCTTCGCTTCCTATTCTTTCTCTATCCCCTACCTTTGTTTCTCTAAAGTCTTTTTTATAAATCTTGATATTTTCATCGTATTCACAAATCGCCTTAAATACTTTATCGATTGATTTCTTGTCTCCAATCAAAATATAGTTCATTTTGCCTATGTATTCTGCGTTCTTTTTGCATAAGAAAATCATGTATTCAAGGCCGATTGAATTGGCTTGCGAAGACGTATACATTCCTGCTTCAGAAAACATTACATCGTGAAATATGAAAGGATTAAGGGAAAATAAGTCGCCTGCCTTCTCACCGCAAATGTAGTAGCTTTCATCATCAGGAAGATTATCTAAGGAAAAACAGTTTTCTTCATCCGTTTTAAAGAAATTATTGGTATAGACCAGCGCATAGATTGGCTCATAGTTACTCTGACGAAGAACAATAGCAAAACTCTCTTTATTTAACTTATCTAAAAAAGAGAAATCTATTTTATCTTCCGTATCAAAGACAAACTCAATCTTATCTGTGCCAAAACCTTCCGTTGTCTGATTCTCAACATTCTCGTTCTTAATAAACAAATCAAAAATCCCTGTCATGCCGGTAAATACAAAGGCTAAGCAAAGGCACAAGGCTATGTTTTTATAATTTAAGTAAAGGAATCGCTTCATATTGCCCCCATTTTCTGCTTGCATTGTATCACACAAATTTTAAGAAAAAGGCCGATTTTGTGACGAAGTGCCAAAAATGAGGGATAAGTGGTAATGAAAATCTCATTTTTAAGATTTTCTACGATTCAAGTTCACTTTTCCTTAAGAAATGAAATAAAAAAAGCCCCTTGCAAAACTGCAAGGGGCCGGTAAAATCACTATATAATTCCAAGGGGAATGAGCACTATCAAAAGAAGCGCCACAAGGCCCCATTCTATGCAAAGAAACCGTGTACGTTTCTTTGGCTCCATGTCGGGCACGTAGTTGCTTGCCAAGAAGAACGGCACATATGTGGTGATAAACACGGGTAAAACGCCCCACCACTTATACACCCAGATGAAGGAGTGGTTGCTTGTGCCTGCAAGGAACGATTCGAATAAAGCAAACAAAAGGGCCATTTCGATTGCGCCCACCAATTTGCAGCTTATACCCTTCTTGCCACCCTTGGTGAAGTAACGCTTGTTTCTGTCCGCGGGCAACATTTTGAAAGAAATGATGCCGGCCAAAGAAAACATCATGGAAAGCTCCCAGCACACACCGATCAGCAAAATAAATGTAGTGGACTCATTTGAAACAGACCATAAGGGGTATCCAAAAACGTGACCGATTATAGCGTTACAGATTTCATAAAGCCAATGCACCCCATAAAGCGCAAAGCCCGCTATCACCACTTCCGTGTTCTTTTTGTGGACTTCACTCCAGTACACATAAAACACAACGGCCAAAATGAAAATAAAGGTCCAATTGAAGTTCTCGGTGCTTCGCACCTTGATTTGGTTAACAAGATCCATGGCGGCTTGCGAGCCGTCGCCCCAAAACTTAAACATGCGTAACCCTCCTTATTTTGTTGTTAATTGCTTACACCATATTCTTCAGGCAATTCGTCATACTCAACCCTAGACATCATTGCCTCTTTCCCATCATACTTTATTTCAAAAGCATAGTACTTATCAGGCTTCACATCTTCCCACGGGCGCATGTACGCGCCAACCAAGACGCCCTCTTCACCCGAATTAAGCCTAAGCTCCATTTTCTTTACGCCGGGCACCCCGACAGTGCCATCCTTGCTTTCTTTTGCAACATACTCAGCACTTATAACCTCCAGATTGTCGGAAGTATACAGCACATTCCATGTGTACCCTGTCGTGGGATTTTCCTCAAGAGTAAGCACCAAATTGTCACCGTTCACAGTAAGCATCGGCATTTGAACCGCCTCCTCTTTCTTGCACCCTGTAAGCATAGCTATGGCACAAAGAAACAGTGCCGCAATAGTTTTCTTTTTCATTTTCACCCCTCTATAGCTCTATCTACCGTTACTCAATCTCCAGCACTTCTGCTGCCCGCTTCAAAATCGGCAGTTCCCTGTTTGCTAGAAGCCTTCCGAGTTTCTGGTCAGTCAATTTTTCGTATTCCGCCACAGCCCCTTTATATGTCTTAACCATTGTCGTCATGTCGAAATCGTTTGCTTCATAGTCGGTTAAGTGTCGTTCGCCGAAAGAAACTATTTTGCAAAGAAAATAGTGAATTATATTGTGCCTGTGGATCGGATTGTAATAATCATCCACAACACCAAGCTTACAAAGCACTTCAACCTCTACGCCAAGTTCTTCTTTAAGCTCACGCTTGACAGCCGTGATTTGGTCCTCTCCCTCC
>JAEEXG010000027.1 GCA_016291405.1 Lachnospiraceae bacterium | reverse complement strand
CTCGATTTCTTCTTCCGTAGCCTCTCCCTTAATCATTTTCATAAAGAGTTCACCCATTTTAAGGGCATCTTCTGTCTTCATGCCTATAATCTGATCAAGCATTATGTCTGCTGAAGCCTGGGAAATGGCGCATCCGTCTCCCACAAAGCCACCGTCTTCTATCACTCCGTCTTTAACCTTAAGCTTTAAAAAGATGTCGTCTCCGCAGCTAGGGTTTACGCCTTCAAGCACGATATCGGGATTCTCGATTTCATGCTTATGAAGAGGGCTTACGTTATGCTCTGTAAGTATTTCGTTGTAAAAATTCCTATTTTCCATAGCCCATTTTCTCCCTTATTTTAGAAACGCTTTCTGCTAAGGCATCAATTTCATCTTCTGTATTATAAAACATAAAGCTTGCTCTTGTGCAGGAATTTACCCCTAAATGCTTAAGTAAAGGCTGAGCGCAGTGGTGGCCCGCTCTTACTGCAATTCCGTCTGAAGATAAAACTTCCGACACATCGTGGGGATGCACGTTATCAATGGTAAAAGAAACTATTCCGTGATGATTCTTATAATCATTTGAACCTAAAATATGCACATGAGGGATAGCGCTAAGTTTCTCTATCGCCCGTTTGGTAAGTGCATCTTCTTTTTTCATAATTTCATCAAATCCGATACCGTTAATGTAATCAATTGCAGCTGCTAAGCCTGCAGCTCCCGCCGCGTTAACGGTTCCTGCTTCAAACTTTTGAGGGCCTCTTGCATATATAACTTTTTCTAAGGTTACGGATTCAATCATCTCTCCTCCTGTTAAGAAAGGAGGCATCTTAGCTAAAATATTTTCTTTAACATATAAAACACCGATTCCCATAGGGCCTAAAAGCTTATGGCCTGAAAATGCCAGGAAATCTGCATCAAGGGCCTGCACATCAACAGGCATGTGAGGAGCGGACTGGGCTGCATCAATAACAGCTACGCCTCCCATTTCATGCACTCTTTTAATAACCTTTTCAACAGGATTAAGGCATCCTAATACATTGGAAATCTGGCCAATTGCTACAAGCTTAGTGTTTTTGGTAATAGCTTCTTCAATGGCTTTATCTGAAATAGTGCCGTCAGGCTCACAAAACAGATACTTAATTGTAGCCCCTGTTCTTTCAGCAACCATTCTCCAGGGAAGCATGTTTGAATGATGCTCTAAAATCGATACAACTATTTCATCCCCGGGCTTTATAAAGGATAATCCGTAAGAATAAGCCACTAAGTTCATGCTTTCTGTGGTATTCCTTGTAAAAACTATCTCCTGATCGGTTTTTGCATTAATAAAGCTTGCAACCTTCCTTCTTGCATCCTCATAAGCCTTTGTGGCTTCTAAGCTCAAAGGATAAAAACCTCTCAAAGGATTTGCGTTTTGATTTAAATAAAAATTCCTTTCAGCCTCTATAACGCTGCTTGGCTTTTGAGAAGTGGCAGCGTTATCAAGATATATGGTTTTTTCGGAATTTAGTAAAGGAAAATCCTCCCTTAAAGCATTTGAGGACATCTATAATACCTCCGACACAAGTTTGGTTGTGCTTTCTTTTATTTCTTCATCATCAATCATTTTAATAAGACGGTTAAAGCTTCCCAAAGAAATCATCTTTTCAGCCTGTTCTTTGTTTAAGCCTCTTTGGGCAAAGTAAAGAAGTGTTTCATCCGTAAGGCTTCCTATCTGTGCTCCGTGGGCTCCTTCCACATCTTCTTCCGTACAAAGAATCAAAGGGATTGATTTGTTTACAACGTCGTCTCCAAGAAGCAATACTTTCTCGTTTTCAATTCCCTTTGAGCCTGCGGCTCCGGTAATAAAGTTAACGGTGTCTCTTAATGTTTTTTCTGCCTTATCTTTTAAAACGCCGTCTGCGTTAATATGGCACTCGGTAGACTTTCCTCTGTGGTTTGCAACATAGTTTAAGTCAACCTTTTGATTATCTTTAGCTAAATAAGAAACGTCCATGTTTACCTTAGAATCGTTACCTATAAGTTCGGCTGTACAGCCCGAGTAAACTTCTCCGCGTCCCGGTAAAATCTGAGCTAAATTAAACTCAGCTTCTTTTTGTAGATTTGCGTTTACTCTGTTTATAAGGCGGCTTTCAAAATTTGAAGAATCAATTTGAATAAGCTTAAGCGTTCCGCCATCTTCAATGTCTACATCCGTAATAACGTTTAATGTATCTTTAAAAGAATACTTCATTATGACGGATAGGGTTTCTTTGTCCTTAACATGTATCTTTACATTTATGTCTCCCGGCTTATCAAGCTCTAAAACCGTGTCTTTATTGATTTCTATGCTTTCAAAGCTACCCTCTGAATAGTCAACCGTTGCTTCATTCATTCCGACTTTTTCAAAGGTTGTTACCGGCAATTGATTTAACTTCATCATCCTATACTTCCTTTCATTTCAAGTCTTATGAGGTTGTTCATTTCAATGGCATATTCTAAGGGAAGTTCCTTTGATACGTTGTCTGCAAAGCCCCTTACGATTAAGGCTTTTGCGTCTTCTTCGCTCATGCCTCGGCTCATAAGGTAAAATACGGCTTCATCGCTTATCTTACCGATCTGTGCTTCGTGTCCCACATCCGCGCTCTTGTTGCGAATGTCCATTGCGGGAATTGTATCGGAGCGAGACAAAGAATCAAGCATCAAAGACTCGCAGCTTACGGCTGACTTTGCATTTTCCGCTGTTTTATCAACCTTTACAACGCTTCTGAAGGTGCAGACACCGCCGCCCTTTGAAATTGATTTTGTGTTCATGTAAGAGCTTGTGTTTTTACCGATATGCACAACCTTTGCGCCTGTATCAAGGTTTTGATCTTTGTTTGCAAATGATATTCCCGTAAATTCCATCTTGGAATTATCACCCTTTAAAATGGTCATAGGGTAAAGATATGAAATATGAGATCCAAAGGAACCTGATACCCATTCCATCTTTCCCCCTTCTTCAACAAGTGCTCTCTTTGAGTTAAGGTTATACATGTTCTTTGACCAGTTTTCGATGGTTGAATATCTTAAGCGTGCATTTTTGTGAACAAAGAGTTCCACGCATCCTGTGTGAAGGTTTGCTACGTTATATTTAGGAGCTGAACATCCTTCGATGAAGTGAAGGTCTGCTCCCTCATCAACAATAATTAATGTATGTTCAAACTGCCCTGCGCCCTTAGCGTTTAATCTAAAGTATGACTGAAGGGGCACCGAAACCTTTACTCCCTTTGGTACATATACAAAGGAGCCTCCCGACCAGACAGCTCCGTGAAGAGCGTTAAACTTATGGTCTGAAGGAGTTAAAAGCTTCATGAAATGATCTTTTATCATGTCGGCATATTCGCCTCTTAAAGCGCTTTCTATATCCGTATAGATAACGCCCTGCTTTGCAACTTCGTCTTTTACGTTATGATATACAAGCTCTGAGTCATATTGGGCTCCTACGCCTGCAAGGGATTTTCTTTCTGCCTGAGGGATACCAAGCTTTTCAAAGGTATCCTTTATTTCATCGGGAACATCTTCCCAGTTGTTTGAAATCTTTGTGTTCTTTCTTACGTAAGTTGCTATATGGTCCATATCTAGGCCTTCAAGTGAAGGTCCCCAGTTTGGCATTTTCATTTGATTATATAAGGCCAATGATTTAAGTCTTAAATTCCTCATCCAATCAGGGTCATTTTTTTCTTTTGAAATCTGTAAAACGATTTCTTCGTTAAGACCTTCTTTAAGCCTGTATGCGTCCGCATCTTCATTTCGAAAGTCATACATGCTTCTGTCTATATCTTCTACGTATGTTTTTTCTTTTTCCATGATTATCCCTTATAAGTCCTCGTTTTCGGAAAAGCCCTTTTTGTTAATCTCATCAACAAGTTCTTCTCCGCCTTCTTTTGCTATCACTCCGTTAAGCATTACATGTGCCTTGTCTACCTTTAAAGATTCAAGAATTTTGGCGCTATGGGTGATAATAAGAAGGGATCCGTTACAACGTTTTTGGTATTCTTCGATTCCTGCGGAAACCGTTCTTACGGCGTCAACATCAAGGCCCGAATCCGTTTCGTCTAAGATTGCAAATTTAGGTTCAAGCATTAAAAGCTGAAGGATTTCGGCCTTTTTCTTTTCTCCTCCCGAAAATCCTACGTTTAAATCTCTGTCCGCATATTCAGGGTCCATATTAAGAACTTCCATTGTGTCTTTAAGTTTCTTTTTAAACTCAAAAAGCTTGATTCTTTCACCCTTTACTTCTTCAAGGGCTGTCCTTATAAATGAGGACAAAGAAACCCCCGGGACTTCCAAAGGATTTTGGAATGATAAAAAAATACCGGTTTTTGCCCTTTCATCAGGGGCATCTTCTGTAATATCTTTTCCGTCAAAAACAATGGAACCCTTGCTGATTTCATATTTGGGATTACCTATAAGTGCATATCCCAAAGTGGATTTACCGGTTCCGTTAGGGCCCATAAGCACGTGGATCTCTCCCTTATTTATGCTTAAATTCACGCCCTTAAGTATTTCTTTGTCGGCAACGCTTACATGAAGGTCGCTTACTTTTAAAATTGAATCACTCATTTTAGTTCTCCATTACATCTTTTAGAGTTTTATTGTCAAGGTAGTCACTTATTACGTCGTAGAGGCCCTTCCAAATGGGAAGTGTGTGGCACTTTTCGCTTCTTTCGCAGGAATGCCCGTCATCGCTTAAGCAGGATACAGGCTCTAAGCCTCCTTCCGTGGCTTTTAAAATGTCCAAAAGCGAGATTTCTTCGGGGCGCCTTGCCAAAGAGTATCCGCCATTTTTACCCGACACCGCATTCACAAGCCCGTTTTGCACTAAGACAAGCATGATGCTTTCAAGGTATTTTCTTGAAATATCCTGCTTTTCGGAAATCACTTTTAAAGACACAAATTCATCTTCTTTATACTTTCCAAGCTCTGATAAAGCTCTTATAGCGTATCGCCCTTTTGTTGAAATCATCATAAGTGACTACCTCCTCGCGTTTATGTTACAAATAAAAATATACTCCTATTCACCTAGTAGGTAAATAGGAGTATGATAAATTTATTTTTATTTTAGAATCTTTCTTTTGGTGAAAACTTACATAAAAACTACTTTAAATAGCTTCCCATGAGCTTTACAAGCTTATGGTCATGAGTGTCTTCACTTGTTTCCCACACGATGATTCCCGCAAGATCGTATTGATTTATAAGCTCAATCTTTTTGCACAAAGAAACCTCGTTCTCATAGGAAATGTACCATCTGTAATAGGGAGAAGATTCATCGTCGTTAAACATATAAACGCCGTCTTGAATCTTATGATACTTAAAGTGCCAGCCCTTTCCGCCTTTATCAAATTCTTCACCCTTTTTATATAAGCCTCCTTCAAATACCTTTTCGTATCCGCTTACGGCTTCTTTTTCAAAATCTTCTAGGGTCTGTGAATCGATTTCAGCATCATTTGGTGCTTCGTCTTCAGTCTGACCGTTAATATTTATATTTGCATCTTCCTTAATTTTCCAAACCGTTGCATACATGGGAGAACCGATGCAAAGCTTGCTTGTGGGAATGCCCTTTACCTTTAAATAAAGAACAGCTGATTTTGCGCCGTTACCGCTTGATGCAAGGCCTGCTGAGCCATCCCAGGTGCCGGCTAAGTCATAGGTCATTATGTTTATTAAATCCAAATAAGGCTCTGCAAGGGCCCAGTCCTGATTGGGAAGTGTCCATCCCGTTGAAGCTGAAGCACAGGCTGTAATCTTTTTACTTCCTTCTCCGAATTCCTTTGTAAAGGCATCTCTTAAGCACTTAAGCATTGCCGCATAGTTTTCTCTATCCTCTGCCTGCGTGCCAAAGATGGGGCATCCTTCGTCCCCTTCGCCTTCCGGAAGTCTTTCTCCGTCATTACTTCCGGCGGGGTATTCCCAGTCAATGTCGATTCCGTCTATCCAAGGGTATTCCTTAATAAGGTTTACGCAGGATTCTGCAAAAGAAGTTCTTCCTTCTTCCGTATAAGCCATTTCAGAAAAGAAACCTGAGTCTGACCATCCGCCTACCGAAATCATGATGTTTACATCGGGATATAAATCGCTAAAGTATTCATATTCCGAAAAGTGATTTCTCTTAAGCCCTGCCACCACTTTACTTTCTTTATCGTCAAGTAAATCGGGCTCTTCTGAGGTTGGCGAAATTTTAAAGCTTGTTCTAGCGGGAAGGCCCTTTTCTCTTCTTTCAAATGAAGATTCGATGTCCTCTCCTTCGGGGTATACTTCCCAGAAAGCGTGGTTTACATAAGTTACGCTTTCCCATGGAATGCCTGCCACTTCGCCTCCGTACATGGCTTCTTTTTCGTCTAAATTCCAGTTTGCAAAGTAAACTATTACTTCGCCCTTTTTGCTTTCATATGTCGTGTCCAAAGTAACTTCGGGAGCTTCTTCTTTTACAGTTTCTTCTTGCACGGTTTCTTCCACAACGCTTTCAGGTTCTTTTGCAGATGCAGGCGTATTTGACACAGCCTTACCGCAGCCTGAGCTTACCATAAGGCTAAACAAACCTATGCCCAAAAGCCACTTTGTAATTTTTTTATTTATCATTTTACCCTCCAAACCATAAGGCTTAGAGTCTGTTTCTGTATTCGTTGGCACTTATGCCTTCTGTTTTCTTAAACACTCTTGAAAAGTGGGTGAGATCTGAAAATCCCACCTGCTCGGCAATATCGTAAATCTTAAGTGCCGGATTTTTTAAAAGACTCTTTGCCTTCTCAATTCTTATTCCGTTTAATATTTCCGAAAAGTTAGAGCCTGTATGTTTGTTTATCAATTTGCTTAAATGCCACTGGCTTACATAGATTTCATCCGCCACGTCCACAAGCCTGATTTTTTCGGCATAGTGTTCTTTGATATATTCAATGGCGTTATTTACAATAAAGCTGTTTGCAGTATTTGTTTCTTCGTCTTCAAAGTCATCAAGGGCATTTTCTTCTTCTAAAATCTCAGGGTGAATCTTTGATAAGTCGTATAGCTTAGCGGTCATGGCATCGATTGCTTCTTCCACTTCCTCAAGCTTTGAAGGCTTTAACAAAAACCTTGTTACGCCTAAAGAAATTGCCTTCTTTGCATAATCAAAATCGCGAAAGCCCGTAAGAATCGATATCTGCATGTAGGGAAACTCACTCTTTAGAGCCGCAACCATGGTAAGCCCATCAATTTCAGGCATTCTAATGTCCGAAATTATGATGTGCGGTTTCTTTTCCCTGATTAAATCAAGCCCCTCTTTACCGTTGTAGGCATACCCTACAATCTGACAATCCCATTTTCCCCAATCGATGGCTCTGGTAAGACCTGCCACAATGATAGGTTCATCATCGATAATCGCTACTCTTATCATCATTCATCCTTCTGCTTTTTAAGCGTAATAACTTCTCTTACTGCATCTTCTATGCTGCTTGTTCCCTGCATAAGCCCCTGCATGTTTTCAAATATGGGCGCTCTGCAGTTTCCGGGCACAAAATCCTGTACTGCTTCCGAATATCCTGTTGCTCCTTCCACCATGTTTAATGCAGACTCCATGAAGGAAGAAAGATTTTCGGTAGCTTCCGCCCCTGACTTTAGTGCCGTGGCATTTATTTTAGATAGCTTAGATACTATTTCGTTGGCAGTCATGTATTCCACAAAACGTACCGCAGCTTCTCGCTTTTCTTCATCGTCCCAGGCTTTCTTTGTGATGTAATAACCCGTTGAAAGGCCGCTTATAATGTCTGTTGATTTACGGGTTTCGGTGCCCGGCACGTATGTGACCACAAAGTTTGCCGAATTTACCCTTTCGTTTACAGTTGATGCATACCAGGAGCCTTCAAGCAAAAATGCGGCTTCATTTGATAAAAACATAGCCTTTGATTCTTCATCGGAAATGTATAAGGTATTTTCGGGGAAATACCCTTTGTCATACATATCTTTAATGTCGTATAGTCCCGATACCCAGGCCTGGGCCATGTTGTCTACTAAGAATTCGGGTACAACCGCATGACTTTCGGGAGTCTGGTGGTTGTAAATGCAATACTCAAACCAATAATGGGGAATCTCTGCCAAAGAAGCCGCTATGGGAGTCTTGCCCGCATTCTTTATGGTGTCACACATATCCATAAACTCTTCCCAAGTGGTGTTTTCATCGGGAACCTTTAATCCAAGCTTTGTTAAAACGGTAAGATTACAATACAAAGCTTCCCAGTATCCGTTTACGGGAACCGCATAGATTTTACCGTCATAGCTTGAAGGCTTCATCATTCCCACCTTCATGTTTATGGCATATTCGGGATATACTTTTCTTATTTCGTCTAAAGAAATTACTCTTTTATTTGCAACTAAAGGATTTGAGTCAACTCCGTTAAAGTAAAACAGGACGTCGGGCTCAGCACCTGTCTGAAAGTCCATTAAAATTCGATTCTTATAAGCTTCGTCTGAGGTGCTTGAAGATAAAGAAACTGAGTATCCGGTTTCTTTTTCCCATTCTTTAACGGCATCGTAAAACACCTTTCCGTATTCGTCTCCGCCATACATTGTGTTTACTTCAATAGTGACCTTATGTTCTGTAACCGGTTCTTTTTTAAGCGAGGAGGCCGGTTTGCAGGCGCAAAGGAAAACCAATAAAGCACATAAAAGAAACGCTGTTATTTTCTTATACAAATGCCTCACCACCTTCCCTCATAAAGGTAAGAAGGCTAACAGTTCCTTCTTCACACTCAGAAATTGTAAGCCCGCACTTATCTCCGTACATAAGCTTAAGTCTTTTGTTTACGTTACTGATTCCGATGCTTACGGATTTTTCCGCCTTTTCATCATAGTCTCCGCTTAAAATCTTATCTATCTTCTTTTTATCCTCTTCACTCATGTGGCCTGTGTTTATGACTTCCATGTACATGTACTCATCTTTTGCATAGACCTTAATTGTGATTTTACCGTTACCCTGAGTGGTGACGCCGTGCTCAACCGCATTTTCTACGATTGGCTGGGCGATAAGCCTTGGAACGGGCTCCGATAAAAGGCTTTCATCGATTTCTTTTTCAATGGTTAATCTCTTACCCATTCTTTCTGAAATAATGTATAGATAAGCGTCCACATATTTAAGCTCTTCATAAAGAGGAATCCTCTGAATGCTCTTTCTGTTAAGTGTCGCGTTTAACATGGTGGACAGGGCTTCTATCATGCCTGAAACCTTGTAGACTCCGTTAAGGCGCGCTTCCCAGTTTATAATTTCAAGAGTGTTGTTAATAAAATGAGGATTGATCTGTGATTGAAGTGCCTTAATGTTAGCGTCTCTTACCGCAAGCTCTTCTAGGTAAATCTGCTCAAACTGTTGCTTAAGCTTTTTACTCATAGAGTTAAATGCGCCGTTTACAAGCTGAAACTCTAAGCTCTTTGCTTCACCGTTTATTTCATAGCCGTAGTTTTCGTTTCCGATTTCACCCGCTGCCTTAACAAGCTCGCCCATGGGCTTTGATACCATCCTGTCAAAGAACCAGATAACCGCAATTCCCAAAGGGATTAAAGAAAACAAAAGGATTAATAAAATGTACCTTCCAACCTTTTGTTCGCTCATGATTATGTTTGAATCAAGCTCCACTAGGTAGGTCACGGTGCGTCCGTCTATTTTGTCGGAATAATATGTGTAGTAAGACTCTCCCTCTTTTTCGAATAAAGGAACCCTTTGCTCTATCTTTAAGTCTGAATAATCTTTACCGGCTTCTCCGTATACACACTCTCCGTCCACAAAAACCGCTGCGGATTTATATCCCCAGACACTTTTTAAGCTTCCAAACATTTCATCCGCATTTATCTGCATAACGATCATGGCGTAAGGCTTGTAGGCTGCGCTTACAAGGTTTCTTACTAAATAAAGCTTTGAATCTATCATGTATAGATAAATGGAAGTATCGATGGTGTTTGAAAGGCTTATCATATCGCCCATTGCGTTAATTCTGAATGCCTGAACATCGTTAATGGACGAACTTGAATCGTATGTTGAATAAAAAAGTCTGGGATTTGCGGTAAAGAAAAGCATTACGCTGTTCGTACGTTTGTTGTAGCGGTACTGCCCTGTAAGATATAAAGTGATGTCACTGTAGAGTTTTTGCTCATCGCTGTCATTTAAATAATCGTTGTAAGCATCATAAACAACCCCTAAGTAAGTCGCGTTTCTTGACTCCTTATGGCATTCTTCAAAGCCTGTTTCTATGATGTTTGCAACCTTAGATAAGGAATTTGTAACCGTTTCCTGCATCTGGCCTGAAAGCCGTCTTGACATGACAAAAGAAACCAAGAAGGATGCAATGGCAATGGGCACAAGCCAGCACAACACCAAAAGCCTTATCATTCTCCACTTTATACCGGTGTTACGCTTAATCTTTGCCATGCCCCGTTAGAACTCCTCAGTGATGTTTATAAGTTTCCTGTAAAATACATCTTCAAAGTTTATTTTACCATATTTGCCCTCTTCAAGGCTCATAAAAATGTCGTTATTTCCAAAGATTTTGGAAGAAAACTCACCTATTTCCACAGAAATATCAGCTTTTTCACCACACTTTAAAACTTTTTGGGCTTTTCCGTCCTTATAGTTTACATAATATGTGTTGTTGTTTTCTTTTATTTGCTCATCACAAATGCCGATTCTAAACTCTCCGCTTCCTTTGTATTTAGCAAGCATAAGGGCTTCTTTTACATTAACGACTCTTACCATGCCGTGAGGAATAATCTCTCTTTTAATGTTTCCAAAAGACCACTCTTCTATAAGCCTTTCAATGCTGTCGCCCTTAGGCATTGTAACTACTGTCTTTGTGTAGTCAGAGCCAAAGCTTCTTACGATTGAAAGGAGTGCTTTAAGTGCTTCTTCTCCTTTATACATAAGCCTTAAAACATTTACAAAAAGCTCGACCTCTTTCTTTAATTCATATGTTATAAAGCCATAGGAGTTCTTTTCTTCATAGACGTATGTGTAAAGAGTATGCTCATAAGGATCTTCTTTTTTCGCCCATGAAAATGTATCGTCTCCGGGATATGTCATCCCGTTAAACTTAGAAACATTAAAATCATAGGCTTTCTTTATAATTTCAATCCCCTTACTGTATGTATCCTTAGTGAGCAAAAAGCACTCATCACTCTTTTCGCTTTGAGGAAGGGCCATGGTTTTTATGGTGTATTTTACATGGTCGCAGGCCTTCTCATATCCAAACTTTTTATAGTATGCCGTTGAAAATGGATAAAGGTAAGAAAACACAAAGCCTTCTTTGTATATGTCTTTTAAAAGTGTGTTAAAAATGGATCTGATGGCGCCTTTTCTTCTGTACTCAGGTAACGTGGACACGCCTCCGATTCCTGCCATTTTAACGCTATTTCCGTCAAAGTTCATATTAAACGCAGGCACATAAATCGCGCTTATTATCTTTGAATCTTCAATCGCCACATACCTTACGTCTTCCTTTGAAACAGGCTGAGCCACATCGTTTTCTTTTTTAAAACCAAAAGAAACACAAAACACTTCATCGACTCTGTTATACTCGCTTGGCTTTGCTTTTCTTATTTCCATGCTTTCTCCTTTAGTCACAAAAGGCCCCATGATTACTCACGGGGCCCATATTTATGTATTTATCTTACAATTACTTTCCCTGTGATGCAAGGAATGACTGAAGCTGAGAGTTAGCTTCGTCAACTACCTTCTGCATTCCGTTTGCTTCAAGTTTAGCTAAGAATTCAGGAATCTTTTCATCGGGATCTACAGCACCTGTGCAAAGAGGAAGAACATATTCTGCAGCAACGTTTGCCAAAGCTGCGAATTCGTTTTCAACGTTTTCAGGATTGAATGTATATCCAAGAATCGGGATTTCATCAGCGTTACCATAGTAAGCCTTGAAGCCTTCCCAGAAATCTGCACCCTGGCCCTTCTGAGGAGGAAGTAATGTTACGTTACCAAGTCCGTTTGTCCAAGGCATGTAGTTATCTCTTTCAGCTGTGAACTCAACTTCACCGATTTCATTTAAGTTGTAATGAATACCTTCTACACCAAAGTCAAGAAGTGTGAAGAGGTAAGGATCGGTGTTAAGTAAGTTAAGGAACATCATAGCTCTGTCGGGATTCTTTGAAGCTGTTGAAATAGCCATCATAGCACCCTGTGAAGATGTGGTATCAACATATGCGGGTGTTGTGGGAACCATTGCTACTTCGAATCCACGCTCTGTTGAAGCCTGAATTTCATAACCTAATGAGTAGGACTGAGTACCGATTAAGTACTGGCCTGTAAGCTGCTTGTTTGCACGAACGTCGTTTGCCTTATCGGGGTTAGCCATATCGGGATCGATGTAACCTGCAAGGTAGTATTCACGAGTCTTTTCACAGAACTTCTTGAATTCATCTGTTGCAAACTTGTTTAAGATAACGTTTCCGTATGCACCTTCGTCAGATGTCTTCTTAGGGTTAATGTAATAAGAAAGAAGGTTGTTTGAACCTGAGTCGCCGGCTACGATGATTGAGTTATCAACCATACGTTCCAAAACAGCACCTTCAATCAAAAGAGGATAGAAGTTTTCGCCTTCTCCTTCTTTAACCTTTGCAAGGATGTCGCCGAATGTGAAGTAGTCAGCCTTTTCAATATCTTCTACTGTGTAACCGTACTTCTTAAGTAAGTCAACGTTTACGTCCCAGCAGTTCTGGCATGCGATATCTTTGTAGCCGTTTACAGCGTAAATACCGTATCCGTTAGCACCTTCGATAGTTGAGCCTTTAATTAAAACTTCGGGAAGAAGGTTTAAGATATCCTGGCCGTACTTTTCGATTAAGTTGTTGTCGGGATCGTCAAGACGTACATAGTAGCCGTCTCTTGCGAACTGGTTGTACTCGTTAAGTGTCCATGAACATGTGAAGTAAATATCAACGTCTTCACCGCCCTGTAATGATAAAACTGCGCCCTGATCGAAGTCGCCCCATGTTCCCCAGATGGGCTCTAAGGTAACATTCAACTTTTCGTCAAGATACTCGTTTACCTTTTCAAGTACTGCTGTATCATCTGTTACGTTGCTGCCTTCCAAGTACATCTTAAGTGTTACATGGTCAGCGGGTCTGTCGCTTGAAGTAGCTTCGGGAGCTGCTTCTGTTGACTCTGTGACAGTTGCTTCTGTCTTAGTTTCGGGTGCGGGAGCTACGCTAGCCTGTTCGCCGCAACCTGCAAGTGAACCGATTAAAAGTCCACATGTTAAAAGTGTTGCCAAAACTTTTTTCATTTTGTTCCCTCCAATACATTTGTTATGTAATCGACCACCATTGGTCGTAATTACCCTTTTACGGATCCAATCGTAAGTCCGGAAATTATGTAGCGCTGGAAGAAAGGATAAGCGCATGCAATGGGGACTACGATAAACACTACCAAACTCATTCGTAAGCTGGTGCTTGGAAGATCCTGCAAAAGCTTTGATGCTTCAACACCGATAACTGATGAGTTTTTGATAAGAAAGTCTACCTGGTTTTGCATCTTCATAAGCAAATACTGTAAAGGATAAAGGTTTGGCTCTCTTACGTATAACATTGCCAAGAACCAATCGTTCCAGTAGTTGATTATGGTTAAAAGCGAAACCGTTGCGATACCGGGCTTTGATATGGGAATGATGATTTTAAAGAGTGTATTGTACTCTCCGCTTCCGTCAATAGCCGCAGCTTCAATTAATTCTTCGGGCACCGAAGTTTGTAAGAAGGTTCTCATAATGATAATGAAGAACGGGTTTACAAGTGCCGGAACTATCAATGCCGCATAGTTATCGCTTAAAGAAAGCATCTGCTTACATACCATGTATGTAGGTGCCAGACCACCTCCGAAAAGCATTGTGAAGAATGCAAAGAAGGTGAAGAACTTTCTGTATTTAAAATCCCTTCTAAACAATGCGTATGCGTACATAACGCACATTGTTATGCTTATAAGTGTTCCAACAACAGATACAAAGAAACTGTTAAAGTAGGATCTCCATAACTGGCCTCCCATTTCAAACACGAATTTGTATGCGTCCGTTGACCACTTAATAGGCTTAAATGAGTAACCGATCATTCGTATGCTTTCTTCCGATGAGAAAGAAATTATAATTACGAAAATGAAAGGTAATATACAAGCTATAGCAAATCCTCCGATTATAAGATGGAAAATAATCTCTGTAGGAATGCTTACGCTTTGAAGTCTGTTTCTTTTTTGCTTTTTATTGTTTGTACTCATCCCGCACCTCCTAAAACAGTGCCGAATCGGGATCTATTTTTCTTATCATGGTGTTTGTGATCATGATAAGTACAAATCCTACGGCATTTTGGAATAATGAGGCTGCGGTACTCATTCCTATGTTCTGAGAATTCATCAAAGCTCTGTATACGTAGGTATCCAAAACCTGAGTGGTTCTAAAGATTGTACCTGAGTTCTGAGGAACCGAGTAAAAGAGACCGAAGTCTGAGTTAAATATCTTACCGATATCCATAATGAGTAAGATAATAACCATGTTTCTTAAGTTAGGGATGGTAACGTACCATATCTGCTGCCACTTACTTGCTCCGTCAATGGCTGCCGCCTCGTACTGAGACTTGTCGATACCGGTGATGGCCGCCAAATACAAAATCGTTTGATATCCCATGTTTTTCCAAAGGTTACAAATGGTAAGTATTACGGGCCAAGGTTTATAGTCGTGATACCATTCCGTGGGGGTTAAGCCCCTGGCTATTTGAGCCTTTACAATAAGTCCGCTTGTGGGATCTAAAAGTGCCATTACAAAGTAGCTGACAACTACCCAGCTTAGAAAGAAAGGGAAAAACATCATTGTCTGATATGTTTTTGCCACAAACTTACTTGTAATTTCGTTGATCATTATGGCAAAAGAAACCGAAATTATTACCCCAAGGGCAATCCATAAAAGGTTGTACCCAACCGTGTTTCTAAGTACCAGTAATGTATCCGATGATGTGAATAAGAACTTAAAGTTTCCAAGTCCCACCCACTTAGAATTTATAATGTTGTTTACAAGCGACGGCTTGGGCGTGTACACTTTGTACTTTTTAAATGCGATTACAATACCTGCCATCGGAATGTAACGAAGTAATATAAGCCACAAAGCGGTAGGCGCCACCATCGTAAGCAACATCAGAGTCTTTTTTCTGTTTTTTCTTTTGTTGTTGGATTTTGCTGAAGAATCTCCACCAACAGTTTTAGCGATTGTTGCCCCCAACAGATTCACCTCCTCTTTATACTAAAATTTTAAAATTTTATTTAAAGAATGTCTTTAAACCGATTTGTTATCTTTTGACTAAATTTGTCGTGTTTTGTGTTTTTATTTGTCAAAATTTGCCAACCGGTTTTTGTTTCTTATAAAGAAAGAAAATCTTCAAAAGTCTTTGCTATACATTCAGCATCTTCTTTTGTCTTCATTTCGGAAAAGATTCTAAGTAAAGGCTCTGTTCCTGAAAATCTTACTGAAATCCATCCGCCGTTCTTAAAGTAAACTTTTAAGCCGTCAAGGTAGGAAATCTTTTCGGTTTCGAATGGAAGTTCCGGAAGCTCTTTATCTTCCAAAAGCTGCTTCTTAATTAAAGCCTTCTTTTCTTCGCTGAATCTATAGTCTCTTTCAACCAAGGCCATAGCGCCGTATTCTTTCTTTATGCCTTCCATGATTTCTGAAAGCTTCTTTCCTGTAACGGCAAGCATTTCGATAATAAGTGCCGCTGCATAGATTCCGTCTTTACCTCTTATGTGGCCTTTAACCGCCATACCGCCTGAAGATTCGCCGCCGATTATTGCATCAACCTGGTTCATCTTTGCGCTTATGTGCTTAAAGCCTACGGGAACTTCGTGACACTTAAAGCCAAAGTCCTTTGCGATTTCATCAAGCAAATGAGTGGTGCAGATGTTTCTTACGCAGTCTCCCTTAAAGCCTTTGTACTTAACAAGGTAGTAGTAAAGCAAAGAAAGAATGTCGTTTGGATGTAAGAAATTACCCTTATCATCGATAATGCCGATTCTGTCAGCATCTCCGTCTGTTGCTATTCCGATATCAAAGTTATAGTTAAGTACGTGAGCCTTTAATTCTCTTAAAGTAGTTTCATTGGGAGCGGGAAGCTTTCCTCCAAACAATGTGTCGTGACGGTCGTGAATGGTTTCTACGTCGCAACGCATTGTAAGTAAGATTGTCTTTAAGCTTGTTTCGCTAACTCCATACATTGGATCCAAAGCTACTTTAAGGCCTGCTTTTTTAATCTTTTCTACGTCAACGGAAGCTAAGACCGCATCGATATAATCGTTTAAGGGATAGATTTCATGAATGAGACCTGCTTTTAAGCCTTCTTCATAGTCCATTGCTTCAACAGGGATATCGGTGACATTTCTAATAAACTCTTCGATGTCTGCAGTCTGTTCTTCGTCCGCGTCTCTTCCTCCGTAGGTAAAAATCTTTATACCGTTATAGATAGCCGGGTTGTGGCTTGCGGTAACCATCATTCCGTAGTGAAGCTCGTGAGTCTGAACATAGTACATAATTAAGGGTGTGGGAGCGGATTTGTTTACAAGAAAGCTTTCAATTCCCTCCTTTGCAAAGACACATGCAATCCACTGCATGGTTTCTTTTGAAAGAAAACGCTTGTCATATCCAATGACAATTCCTTCCTTTGAAACGCCTTCAGACTTCATCTTGTCGCACATGGCTCTTGCAAGAATCTGAATGTTTTCTTTGGTAAATTCATCTCCGATGATGGCTCTCCAGCCCCCGGTTCCAAATTTAATCATTTTTTCTCCTTTCACACGCTACATCACAACGCAAACCTTGTGACGTGTTCCTTTATCAAATACAGGTATCTTGTCAACTTTCTTTCCGTCTACGATAATTTCGGATACACCCTTCATTTTTCCGTTAGGATTCTTTACTTCGATGTCGTATGTCGCACCTCTGAATACTCTTGATACAAAGAATTCCTTCCAGTCTGCGGGCACACAAGGATCCACTGTTAATGAATCGAAATCGGGCTGTATGCCAAGGATGTAATAAGTAGCCGTAAAGTATGACCAGCCGCCCGAACCTGTCATGAAGGGATGACGGGCACGTCCGTAAGCTGTGTGGTCTTTACCTGCTATAAACTGACAATATGAGTAGGGTTCGCTCTCTCTTATTTCAATCATGTCGTTTTGATAATAAGGGCAAAGAGCGTTATAAAACTTAAGGGCTATGTCACCTCTTCCAAGCTTACAAGCCGCAGCCTGTGCCCAGGGATTGGGATGAGAGAATACCGCACCGTTTTCTTTAAGCCCCGGATACACTCTTGTAACAAATCCGATTTCGGGATCGGGCTTTGTGTAGGAAGGAGTGTTAAGTAAAAGTCCGTAGGGTGTATACAAATATTTATCAATTGCGTTAAGAGCCTTCTTTGCGTTTTCTTCATTAGCAGCGCCCGAAAGAATTGCCCATGCATTTGATTCAAGATGAACCTTACCTTCTTCATCTTCCTTGCATCCGATCTTTCTTCCTGACTTAGTAACGCCTCGAATAAACCATTCGCCGTCAAAGCAAACATCGTTTGTAATCTTTTTAACCTTGTCAGCTTCTTTTTGATACTTTTCTACGTCTTCTTTTCTGCCAAGTTTCTCTGCAAGCTCAATAAAGCTAACTAACGCCTGATAGAGTAAGAAGGTAACTAAAGTACTTTCTCCTCCGCCTAAGTTAAGGCAGTCGTTCCAGTCTGCTCTAAGGCCTTTACAGATACCTGTTTTACCAACCTGCTTTGTTGAAAAGTTAAGGATTCTCTTCATGTGGTCATAAACAGATTCTTTGAAGTTATCACCTGCAACAAAGGTATCTGCATAAGTTACAAGTTCATCGGCAAACTTAAGGTCGCCTGTTTCTTTTATAAACACAACGATTGAAGGGATAAGCCACAAGCAATCGTCAGAGCATGCATCGTCAAGTGAGTGAATCACGCTCTTATCTGCCTTAGGAACAACTGTAGGTGAATCAAAGTCTGATACCTTACCGTCTTCTTCAAACCATTCGGGCTGGAATAAGTGAAGTCCGTATCCCTTTGTGGTTAAGCCCTTTAAAAGCTGAATGATACGCTCTCTACACTTATCGGGATTTGAATGAACCACCGTCATTGAATCCTGAGCCGTGTCTCTGTATCCAAGGCCCACTCTTCCGCCTACCTCTATAAATGAAGCGAAACGAGAGAACATAACATTTATTTCTGACTGGTAAAGAGTCCATGTATTGATAAGTGAATTCATACCCTCATTGGGAGTATTGATGATCATGGCATCCGTTTTCTTTTTCCAGTAATCGTGTAAGTCTTCGTATGCCTTATCAACGTTCTTAAAGTCTGAGTATTTTTCTCTAACGGGAATTGCTGCGGCTCTGTTTCCTTCACCAAGCATAAAGATAAATCTTACTTCTTCCCCGGGCTTTAGAGTAAACTTCTTCATTAAGCTTCCGCAGTGACTCATGCCTTTTTCTTCAGAGCCAAAGCACTCGCCTCTTACAACCGCATCGGGATTTGATTCTGTGTTGTAGGTTCCCACAAACTTATCTCTTACGCAGTCAAAGCCGTCGGGCTTAAAGTTTGAAGTAAAGTACTGATATCCGTCTTCTTCGTAGAAAAGGTCTTCCTCGATGATGCCGTCTTTATAGGAACCGCCTGCGCAGTATAAGCTCATCTGGAAGTTAATGTTATCAATCATTACATGGTGGAAAGAAAACTCAAGATAAGAAAAAATAGAAAGATTCCTAGGCTTAGAATCTGTATTTTCCACTTTTACATCCCATAAAAGGACATTCTCGCCTCTTGGAATACAAAGCTTTTCACTTGACTTAATTCCCTTATAATCACATTCATAAACTGTGTAAGAAAGTCCGTGTCTTGTGGTGTACTTTGCAGTTTTTAAATCCTTTGCCACAGGCTGCCATGAAAGTGACCAATAGTCGCTATCATCGTTATCACGTAAATATACGTAAAAACCGGGCCTGTCCATAGGAAGTGTGTTTGCGTGGAATCTTGAAATTCTGTGATATTCGGGGGACTTATAGAAGCAATATCCTCCCGCAGTATGGTTTACGACCGCTGCCATATCCTCAACGCCCAAATAGTTGGTCCAGGATGTGGGTAAATCCGGTCTTTCAATTACATATTCTTTGTGTTCGTCGTCAAAGTGACCATATCTCATAAAAAAAACCTCCCAAAACGAAATAGCCTTGTTGCTATTTTCATTTTAAGGAGGTTTCTTTTATTTTCGAATCGCTGTGTTTGGCAAATATTGTATTTTCTTGTTTCCTTTTTTTGGCGACGGGATTATATATTGTTTCTCGACCCGCTCTCGCTTACGTCCTCGCACCAGCGGATGCTAAGCTCGTAAATACCTCGCTAAGCACCGGGGCTGCGGAAAGTCTCGAATACAATATATAATCCCTTACGCCTTAAAATAACTAACATATATCTTCCTTTAAAACTTCTATGATTTCATCGTTCTGTACCTTAGAGGCGCTCATAAGCATGCTGATGCCGATGATTGCAAATACAGCAAGTGTTACGAGCAGATACATTAATACGTCGATTTCAAATTTCATGACGCCGTTTGATGCTTTGACCATAAAGAATGTGGCAAGCATTGAAAGGGGGATGCCGGCGATTAAGGCTCTTGCTCCGTAAAGGATTGTTTCCATGGAAATCATTCGCTTAAAGCCCTTGGGGGATAAGCCTACGGATCTAAGCATTGCAAATTCTTTTCTTCTCATCACGATTCCGGTTGAAATAACGTTAACCATGTTTGCAAGAGCGATAAGGGTAACCAAAACCGTAAAGCCTATCATGATTGTTTTAAGTAAGAACATAACGGTCTTCATGATGGCGCCCTGGGACTCAAGGTTTCCGCAGTTAAAGCCTTCTATTGTTTTATCGTCATAAAGCTTTACAAGCTCTTCGTATACCTTGTCGCTATCCTTTGTTTCAATGGCAAGGGTCTTTACAGCCATATCACTTCCGAGAATCTCAACTGCCTTTTCAAAGTACATTGATTCAGGCACAAATACTGCAACAGTGTTCTTAGGTACCATATTAAAAATAAAGTTTTCTTTGTCAAAAGAAACCATTCCGGCAATTGTTACTGCAGGAGGATTTGCTTCTTGATTATCGTAGAATACCTTCTCTCCTATGATGCCTTCGTTAAACACATGCTTCTTTGAAGGCTTTCTGTAAAAGTCATCAAGCAATACGCCCTTAAGGTCTCCGCCAAAGTACTCGCTTTTATCTAGTCCGTTTGCTTCCAATAATTTAATAAATTCATTATCGTCTATAATGGAGAGCGCAATCGTTCTATCGTTAAATACGTTTTCAAAGCCTTTTTCCAAATAATCGGGATTTAAAATCTTATCATTCGGAGGTATGTAATTTGGATCATCAGCGTCATGCTTATAGTTAAAAAGAATGTAATCGTTTGCGTACACCCTGTCTACACCGTCCGTAGACTCAATGATTTCTTTTAACTCATCACTGTCATAAACATAAGAGCTTGCGTATACCTGGTAAGGCAAGTTAAATTCAAAGGCATTTGCCTTTTCAAAAGCTTTACAGAAGAAAATGATTGTTAAAAACATTACAACGGACACACCGATTGATAAAGAAATAACTCTTCCCTTAGCGCCGTTTCTTTTTATATTCTTATAAGCTATCTCACCCTCATAGCCAAAGAACTTTCTAAAAAGAGGATTAATCTTTAAGCTTCTTGCTTTAACTTTAATTGAATCTGTCTGTCTTAATGCTTCTATCGGCATAATCTTTGATGCCTTAATAGCGGGAATAACAGCCGAAATCAAAATAGTTAAAGCTGATAAAAGTATGATAAGCACATACATAAAGAAAGGTGCTGATACTTTAATTCCTCCCACTACGTTTTCAGCTCCGGGAAGCATGTTTACTTTAATCATGGCTCCTGCCAAAACTTTTACCGTAACAAAAGCGCCTAAGTAACCTACAAGCATTCCAAGGGGAATACCGATTATACCAAGGGCAAAGCCTTCAAAGAAAATTGAGCCTCGCTTTTGCCTTCTTGTGGCGCCCACACTTGCAAGCATTCCAAGATACTTGATTCGCTCGGTAAGTGACATTCCGAATGCGTTGTAAATAAGAATTACTGCTGTGACCATAATGATTACAAGGGCACCGATACCTGCTTTTAAAGCTCCGGCAATGCCTCCTGCATTAAGATTTACCGCAAATACACTTACTAAGAACTCAGTATTATAGTGGTAAAGTGTAAGGCCGTGATCCTCTGTAATCTTTTCAATCTGCTTTAATGCGGTGTAATTACACTTACTTAAAACAATGGAAGTGATGTTTTTAGTGGGGAAATCATCTCCTATGCATCTTAAAACAGTATAGCCTTGTGTTGCTGTATTTCCGTGTAAAATCGCTGTTATCTTACATGTAACTTCCGTAAGTTTATCAAAGTGTTCTGTGGAGTTATATTTTCCTCCGATAGTTGTTGTTGTGCCGTCGGGATTTATAAAATATCTTTCTCCCAAATCAAATGTGATGGTGTCACCGATTTTTGCATTTATGTTGCTGCGATTTAAAAACTCTGCTTCAATGGCGATTTCGTCTTTGTTTGCAGGAAGCACACCTTCATAATCCGTCACAACTTTAGTGAGGATTCCTTCTTTGTTGGTGCTTCTGATGGTTCCATATTTAAATCTGTCTTTTGCATCTGAATGCAAACAGATTCCGCTGTAATCAAAGTCCGTATCATAAATTGATACAGATTCAATTCTAGGATCGTTTTTTAAGGCATCAATCTGTTCTTGGGATAAATCCTGATATTCCGCATGCCAGTGGCCTGTCTGAGTCACATCGATATCTCCGAAGAAAGAAAAGAATGAGCAAATACCTACCACCATGGCTGTAATAAGTGCGGTTGAAGCAATAATACCAAGAGTGGTAACCAAAGCTCGTTTCTTATTAAGCTGTAAATGCCTTAAGGTAAGCTTTTGTACGATGTTCATTATGCGCTCACCTCAACCTTCTTTGTGTCCTTGGTAATCTCTCCGTCTTCGATTGTGATTACTCTGTCCGCTGCAAGGGCAATTCTGTCATCGTGAGTGATGATGATTACCGTCTGGTTGTTTTCTTCATTAAACTTTCTTAAAAGTGAAATGATTTCTTTTGTGTTCTTTGTATCAAGGTTACCTGTGGGCTCGTCTGCCAAAAGAAGGGCGGGCTGATTCATTAGGGCTCTTCCTATGGAAACTCTTTGCTGCTGACCGCCTGATAACTGGTTGGGCAAATGCTTTAATCTCTTTTCAAGCCCAAGCTTTAAAAGTAAATCCTTTAATAACTTCTTGTCAGGTTTCTTTCCGTCCAAAAGGATGGGAAGTGTCATGTTTTCTTCTACGTTTAAAATAGGAATAAGATTGTAGAATTGGTAGATCAGACCGATGTTTCTTCTTCTGAAGATGGAAAGGTTTGTCTCATCGAGCTTGCCAATGTCTGTTCCCGCAATGTTTACAACTCCTGAAGTAGGTGTGTCTACACCGCCCAAAATGTGCATAAGTGTTGACTTACCGGAACCTGAGGGGCCAACGATTGCCACAAACTCGCCTTTTTCAACGCTGAAAGAAACATTTTTCAAAGCGTCGACCTTTGTCTCTCCCTTTCCGTAGACCTTACAAAGGTTTTTGATTTCAAGTATTTTCATTAAAACTATCTCCCTTCTCATAATGCGTTTGTTTCGCTTTATGAGAAAAGGATAACTTGTCAATATTACTATCCGGTGACTTTTTTATTACAGAATTGTCACATTAGATTATTGTTTTAAAAAACTTTATTACAAAGGTGGTGCCTTCCCCTTCTTTACTGCTTACAAGGATGTCTCCCTTTTGGCTCTCGATTATGCTCTTGGATAAAGAAAGGCCTATTCCGACACTGTCCTTTCCTGCGTTCTTTCCCTTATAGAAGCGCTCGAAAATGTGGGCCAAATCTTCTTCTGAAATGCCGGAGCCTGTATCTGTGATGGAAATTTCCGAATATATATTGGTATCATTTGAACTTATTGTAAGGGTGCCGCCTTCATCCATGTGCTCGATGCAGTTTTTGATAATGTTTTGAATTGCTTCGATGGTCCAGTTTTTATCACAGTTAAGACTTAAATCCGTGGATGAATTTACATATGTAATGTTTTTTAAGTCCATCTGAATCTCAAAGGGCCGCACCACTTCTTTTAAAAGGTCAGACAACATTACGGTTTCTTTTTTCATAGAAACGGTACCTGCATCTATTTTAGATAGTTTAAGAAGGGTCTGAATGAGCCAGTTCATCCTGTCAAGCTGGTTAGATTGGGTAGAAAGAAACTCTTTTTGCTTTTCCTTGTCCTCTTCATCCTTTAAAAGGTCGTTCATAACCATCATGGATGTAAGAGGCGTTTTAAGCTGATGGCTTATGTTTGCAAGGGCATCCGCCATGCGCTTTTTATCGTTAGAAAGCATTTCCTTTTGATATTTTAAGGTGGTGGTGGTCTTATAAATGTTTGACTTTAAGATGGAAATCTCGCCTTCCTGCTGGTCAAAGATTTCCGTAGAATCGTCCCCGGACAATACCTTTGTAAGGTAGTCGTTAAGGTTTTCTATATCTTCGTATCGCTTCTTTGTGTAAAAAGAAAAAAACAGGATAAGAAACGCTCCTAAAAAAAACGTCACCAGGCCTGCCCACGCATTTAAATTTAAGACAATAATAGAAAGCACAGCCGTAACTATGCTTCCTACTATAACTATTTGTCTAAAATCCTTGTTTCTAAGCATATCCCGCCCTCTTTTATGTACCTAATCTCGCTCTACCATGTATCCAAGTCCGCGAACCGTTTTGATGATTTTAGGGTCTGCGGGATTTTCTTCAATCTTATCTCTGAGTCTCTTTATGTAAACCGTAAGGGTGTTATCATTTACAAAGTCTCCGCTTACATCCCACATATCTTCAAGGAGCTTATTCCTTGAAAGTACGGTACCTCTGTTATTTAAGAATGTTAAAAGAAGCCTGTATTCCAACGCTGTGAGCTCTACGGTTTCTTCTTTTTCGCCTTTTGTTATGTAAACTTTTGCTTCGCTTTTATTTACCTTTACATTTTCAATGACAATAACGCTGTCTTTCACTGCATCATCATTCGTTCCCTTGCCGGCTCTACGTAAAACGGTTTTAATGCGCGCCATAAGTTCATTAACTCTAAAGGGCTTGCAAATATAGTCATCGGCACCCATTTCTAAGCCCATAACCACATTTACTTCCGCATCGGAAGCTGTAAGGAAAATAACCGGAATGTCTTCTTTTTCCTTAACAAACTTACAAACGTCGTATCCGTTTCCGTCAGGCAAATTTATATCCAAAATGCAAAGGGAATATTCTCCGGCTTTAAAACTTGCCTTCGCATCTTTGCAGTTTTCAAAATGGTTAACCTCATACCCTTCTTTTTCAAGAGAATACTTAAGGCCCATTCCAATAGCCGAATCGTCTTCAAGCAAAAGTATCTTCATCCGTCACTCCTTAGGTCAAATAAAGCTTTTCATAATTATATTTTACTTATCGCAGAATGCCAATACTCTGTCGTAAAAATCCTTTGCTTCTTCAAAAGCTCCGTGGCCAAGGCCTTCATAGACAAAAAGCTCACTCTCCGGGATTGCCTCATTTAATTCAAAGGGCGCATCATTTCCTACGGTTTTATCATCACTTCCTGCCAAGATTAACGTGGGGCAATTGATTTTGTATAGTTCGCGCTTTACGTCAAATCGTAAAATAGCCTCCGCGTTTTTAAGAAAGCGGTCATAGGATTTAGGCTTTGTAAATTTTGAAATTAAAGGAAAATACTTTCTATTCTTTTTTAAATACTTTTCAGAATACATTTTTTCCGCAGTATCTATCATTAAAGTTTTATGGTCATCCCGCTTTACCATGTCTATCCATGAAGAAACTGATTTCTTTACAACTTCGTTTGCATAAGGAGCCGTAACCGCTAAGATTAGTCTCTTTACAACCTCGGGATGCCTAACAGCAATACACTGAGCAATCATGCCGCCCTGTGATACGCCAAGGACTGAGGCCCTTTCGATTTTAAGTGCCCTAATAGCCTCTACCTGATCCTCTGCCATGTCCTCTATGCTGTATCCTATGGGCATTTCGTTTTTTCTGCTAAACATATAAACGGTATAGTCTTTAAAGAATCTTTTATAGGGCGCAGATAAAATCAACGCCTTTCCCTTTACAGTTGCAAGACCGTCCGAAAGCCCCGGAAGCACAATCAATTTCTTTTCGCCCCTTCCAAAGGCCACATAGTACATGTCGGTATCCCCTACCTTAACGCATCCGTTTTTATACATAATTCTCCCTCCTCATTTGGATTACAAAGAATCAACTAAATTCTCAATTATTATATTCACTCTTTCAGGCGCATCCGTGTTTGAATTGTGCCCCGCGCCCTGTATCCATTCGATTGGAATTCCTGTCTTTTTATGCCATGCTTTGTTGTATCTTATGCAAGAACCTGCATGGTCTTTAGTTCCGCAGATTATGACTGAAGGGCACTTTAATTCATAGGGTAAATCCTTTTCCATTGCCTCTGCCAAGATTCTAAAGCCGTGGCCCGATAGCTTTGCATATCTCTTTTTATCCCCGTCATAAGTCATCATTATGTTATGCATAAGACGCCTTCCGTAATCGGTCTCTGCCACTCCCCTTGTTCCTGCTTTTAACAAGGATTTCCAAGGATAATAAAAGTAAACGGGTTCCATTCTTTTAAGAAGCCATCTTTCCGCTGCCGTAACGTATTCTTTTTGCAAAGGTGCGGAGTCAACGGAAACAAAACCTTTAAGCTTCTCGGGAAAAGCTTCAGAATAAGCCTGCCCCACATATCCGCCCATTGATTGTCCAATAATCACAGGCTTATCAAACCCTTCTTTTATAAGGATTTCATCAAGCCACTTTGCTTTATCAAAAAGATTAAAATCAAAAGAAAATGGCCAGGATGCGGCGTGTCCCGGAGCATCCCACACAAAAATCTTGTATTTTCCTTCAAAGTATTCTATTTGCTTTTCAAACAATCTATGGTCCGCAGTTAGTCCCGGCAGAAAAACTAACTGAATTTTATCGTCTTTGGCTTGCTTTTCTACAAAGTAGTGAATATCGCCACAGGGCGTTTTATAAATGTTTTCTTTCATAGTGCAATCTTCTCCTTTTGGTTTCTTTCACTCTACATTTACCCAAAATAAAAAACGGGAACAATAGCTGTTCCCGTAAGGTGCACTTTAATGCCTGTATCATTCACTTTTTGTGGTTTGTTTGAAATAGTTTTAGGTCTTCGTTTAGTTTCTTATCGTCAATTCTTCGCTTGGTTTTATAGATAAAGAAAACGCACAAATACATGACTAATATGTATGCCGCAAGTATTAATGAAGGGACGATTTTTCTATCAAACCAGTTTCCGACAAAAGAAACCAAAGTGTAAATCAAGGTGCAGATCACCATTCCCACACATTCTTTTAAGCCAAGCTTATCCGCCTCATCAAAGTTCCAAAAAACCAGGATTTGAAGGTAGCAGATTATGTAGCAGGAAAAAATCATTTCGGCCATGTGAATGATGTTTGCTTCAAAGGAGCCGTTTATCACTTTATACATGCAGTAAAAAAACAAAATTGCAAAGAAATAAAGGCATGATTTAAACTCTATTCCGATTTCATTGGTAAGATATCTTTCCCAAAGTGATAGTTTTTTATCCTGTTTCATCATCTCTCTCCTTTCAAAAGTCTTCTAAACTCCGAAGCATATCGTCTTGAAATTATGATATGTTCGCCGCCTTCGAGGGTTGCGTCAATTCTGTTGGAAGAAAGGCTTTTAAGAGAAATCACGCGATTTACATTTATTACCATTGACTTTGAACATCTAAAGAAACTGTCGTCATTCACAATAAGCATGAAAGATTGAAGTGAACCATCAATCTTTAAAACCTTATCATTGGTGTAAGCAAAGACCTTATCATCCACCGACTCAAGATAAAGAATGTCGGATAGGTCAAGAGCAATGCTTTGGTCCTCAACCCTTCCCCAAATTTTGTTTTGCGAATTATCGAGGATTGAAATTATCTTATCAACCGGTGACGTAAGTTCTTTGTACCTGATAACAATGCTCTCTTCGCCTTCATCTATTTTCTTTATATCAATTTTCATAGGATTCTCCGCCGAACCACTGTGGATTAGAGCTTAGCGTTTGCGCTCATGTATTTCTTTAAGGCATCTACAACTTCGTCAAGGTGATAATCGTAGCAATGATTGTCTCCTTTGATAGTAACAAATTCGCAGTTTTTATATTTCTTTGCTGCATCAACGGAATCTTCGTAAGGCACAACTTCATCGGCATCGCCGTGAATAAGCAATACCTTTCCTTCATAACCTTCAATTGCTTTATCCGTATCAACGCTTTGAGCTACTCTTATATAATTTCCGTCTAAAGTTCTGTCATCCCATGCAAGTTCTTTGGGGATATTTACAGGGTCAAAGGGGATGCCAAGAAGGTTTCCGGCTCTTGCCCCTTTAGGAATGCAGATTGCGGGAGACATGGGGATCAGGATTTTAATCAAATCTCTTTCCATGGGAGCCACAAGCATTGATAAAAGTCCTCCCTGAGAGTGTCCGCAAAGATAGACTTCAGTTACAAAATCAAGGGTTCTAACATAGTCAAAAGCAGCAAGAGCATTTGAAATCCACTTATGAAGGGTATGATTTCTAAACTCTCCTTCCGAGTGACCGTGTCCGTACATTTCAACTCTTAAAGTTGCAATTCCTATTTCATTCATGGCTTCCTGAGTCGCAACTATGTGTCTTTCTTCGCCATGCCCCGTAAAGCCGTGGATAATCACGCAAAGGGGACACTTTTTTGCCCCGTTTTTAGGCATATCAAGAAACGCGTTTAGTTTTGTCTTATCATCGTAGATATACATAGTAACCTCTCCTTTAAAAGCCTTAGGCTTTTTAATACTTTTTATGGCTTAGTTTTAAAAAAACATGTACAATGTAAATGTTATTTTAAATATATCAACTTTTCTTTGGATAATAAAGGGAACTTAAATGAAATTTTCGGCTAAAACAAACAACGCAATAAAAATGTCATTTCTTATCATGTTTATCTTAGTATGCATGAGTTTTTTTGTGTTTGTGCAGCCCTTTGGAGACGGTCCCGATGAAATAAACCGATTTAAAGTTGTAACATACATTGAAAATCACGGTAAAATTCCTGCGGGAGACGATCCTGAAATTATCCTGGACGGTTACGGCGCATCCTACGCATTTCAGCCGATTTTAACTTACATGATTTGCGGATTTGTGCTTAGAATCCTATCTCCCCTTTCATTATCATTCTTTTCTAAGCTTGTTATTTGCAGATATATAAACGTAATATTCGGACTGGTCGCTGCATTCTATACGGTTAAGTTATCAAAGCTTTTATTTAAAGATCAAAAGATAGCTTCTTTGTTCTCTCTTGCGGTAATCCTTCTTCCGCAAAACATCTTTATTTATACCTACGTAAACACAGACGGTGCGGCCCTTATGGCTGTAACCATAATGCTCTACGGCCTCCTTAGAGGATACAAAGAAAACTTTGATATAGGGTCCCTAGTTGCAATTTCACTTGGAATCGTAGTCTGCCTTCTTTCTTACTACAATTGCTACGGCTACATATTAGTCACATTTGTAGCTTTTATGGCTTATTTTATACACAATAAAGATATTAAAGGCATGTTTAAAAAAGGCCTTCCAATTGCAGGCATCGTAATCTTACTTGCAGGATGGTGGTTTATAAGAAATGCCATTCTTTATAACGGGGACGTGTTTGCACTTACAGCAAGAAAGGCATGTGCTCAGGCAACAGGCGACCCCGCATGGCTTTTGCAAATGTCTAAGACGTATAAAAACGAAGGATATTCTTTGTTTTATATGCTCTTTCATTCAAGCTACCTAACGCTCGTTTGGCGAAGCTTCATTGCAATGTTTGGCCCCATGCTTATTCCCACTCATCACTATGTTTACATTGCTTTTGCTCTTTTATTCTACGCTTCATTAATGGGCCTTTTTGTTCCTTACAAGTCATCAAAGCTTGGAGCTTTTGAAGGAAAGAAAAAACTTTTTATACGTTTAACACTTATAATCGGTGCCCTCATTCCTGCGGGTCTTGCTTTGTTTTACTCATACTCATGGGATTTTCAGCCTCAGGGAAGATACTACTTACCTTGCCTCATTCCCTTCTTCGCTCTTTTAACCGCCGGAATTGAAAAGTTAATCGGATTTATAGGTACCTTAATTTCTAAGAAAGCAAAAAAAGAAACGGCCATTGATTTAACAAAGGCCGTATCCTTCTACGCATTATCTGCGTTCTTTGTTTTAAGTTTACTTATATCAGTCTACTATATGCTTAAGTACTATAACGTGCTGTAATCTTTTCTTTCTTATATTTTCTTTTGAAGCCAAATGAGATCGTACCAACGGTCAAATTTCTTGCCAACAGTCTTCATTCTGGCTACCTGTTCGTATCCTTCTTTCATGTGGAACTTATAGCTATCATGCGTTAGGTACTCATCTTCTTTTTCGGCATGAGCCACACCTGCAAGCAAATTAATGATTCCACGTTCTTTAAGTCTCTTTTCAAGCTCTGCATAAAGAAAACTGCCTGCGCCCTGCCTTCTTACATCCTTATCAAGATAAATCGATGTGGTCACAGTCCATGCATATGCCTCTCTTGGGCTGTAACTTCCCGCATAAACGTATCCGATAATTTGGCCATCTTTAAGGCACACAAGGTAAGGATACTTGTTGCTGATTTTTCTGATTCTTTCTTCAAACTCTTCTACAGTCGGCACCTTATATTCAAAAGAAACCGCAGTGTCTGTGATGTAGTAAGAATAGATTTCAAGAAGCCTTTTCGCATCCTCTAATCTTACATCACGCACTTCTAAATTGCTCATAATGTCCTTTCAGCTGCCTAAAACAAATCAAGGGAGCTATCTAAGTATATTTCTTCACGTACCTTAAGTTGGTACTCATGTTTAACCATGTAATAAAGCAAAAATTCAAGAATAATCGCACTGCCTAAGCTTCTTCCTTCAATTTTAAAGTTAGAAAAGCCATTTGGCGCATATGTATTCTTTATGTCTTCTAAGCCGATAAATGAAGGATTTTCCATGGCCAAAGAAAACTTATAGCCTAAGTTAGCATTTGGTGATGCGCAAATGTGATCTTCGCAGTCTTCATTAAGAGCTTTTCTGCTTACGTTTTCATAGCAGTTTTTTCTCTCAAGGCAGCCTATGTAGCAGCATTCGTTACAAAGAAACTCTACTTTGCTCTTTTGGCTGTCAGTAAGCGCACCTAACTTTTCAAATTCCTTATTAAGTCTAAAATCAGGTACCACATATTTAAAATCTTCTCGATTTAATTCTTTCTCAAACTCATTAAAATCTGTGATTACCTTTGTGGTGGAAGAAACAAAATAAAAGTCAGGATAGTTTTTCTTTATATAATCAAGAAGCAAGTCTGAATAGATGATTATTCCGTTTTCTTTGTTTACGTTTGTCGAAAAGAGTTTGCAAAGCTTGTTACACTTTTTATCATTTAGATGTTCTTTTCGAAGCAGTGAGTTACTGAAAGTAAGCCTTGAAGAAATGCCGTATTCTTTCATTAAAGCCGCCACATTTTCAGGCGCTTCTTCTCCAAAGCCCACTCTTCCGCCACCCCAAAGGGCATCTGCAGGAGCTCCGTAGATAGAGCCTATCTCGCAAAAATCGTAAAAATACTCTTTATGAGACCTAAATAAGGGCAAAAACACCTTGTAAAAATCATAAAATTCAAACAGTCCCGGAAGGTGATAATAAATCTTTTTTTCCATTACTCCACTCTTACATTTACAGGTCTTACAGTAATGTTTCCTAAGGCTTCAACCGTATACCACTTACCGGTTTCAAGCTCTATTTTTCCGCCCATGCCGGGGGTGATGTAGCCGATTGTATAGGTTTTGCCGGTTTCAACATCCGTAAACACAACATCAGTATCCATGGTGCCCGTTACTTCAACGATTGCCTTTATGGGTTGAATTTGCTCGCTTTTTAGAGTGTCACTTCCTGAAAGTGTGAAGGTGTGCTTTGAGTAGATTGTTGATACAACCGCAAAGGCTATCACCAACACAAGAGGAAACATAATAAAAGTTAAGCCTCTTAATTTTCTTGGATCCATCATGTTCTTATATTCCTTTTAGATAAAATTCGTAAATTGCTTGGGTTCGCTTTTAGGAAGCCCAAACTTTTCTTTTCCAAGAGCAATGCTCTTTATTAAGAAAGACATATTTCGTGCAAGGGTTCTCATTGTCTGAAGTCCTTCAATATCTTCCTTGGCTTCTCCCTTTAAACAGCCGTGAACGCTGTTCCAATACTGGCTTGAAGCTACAGGCATTCCTGAAATGGTGAAATACTTATTAAGCTCATCAAATGTAGCAGAGCATCCGCCTCTTCTTGCCACCACCACGCTTGCGCCCACTTTCATGGTCTTATCAAAGTCTGAACTGTAAAATAATCTATCAAGGCAAGCAATCAAAGTAGCGTTTGCCG
>JAEEXG010000083.1 GCA_016291405.1 Lachnospiraceae bacterium | reverse complement strand
GCTGCCTGTGCTGCTGCAAGTCTTGCAATCGGAACGCGGTAAGGGGAGCAGCTCACATAGTCAAGACCGATCTTGTGGCAGAATTCTACGGATGTAGGATCGCCGCCGTGCTCACCGCAGATACCGCAGTGAAGGTCTTTGCGAACTGACTTACCTTTTTCAAGAGCGATTTCCATAAGCTGTCCTACGCCGCTTTGGTCAAGCTTTGCGAAGGGATCGTTTTCGAAAATCTTTGCCTTGTAGTATGCTTCCAAGAACTTTCCGGCATCATCACGGGAGAAGCCGTAAGTCATCTGTGTTAAGTCGTTTGTACCAAAGCAGAAGAATTCAGCTTCCTTAGCGATTTCATCGGCTGTTAAAGCAGCACGAGGAATTTCGATCATGGTACCTACTTCGTACTTAAGGTCAACGCCTGCATTCTTGATTTCAGCTTCTGCTGTTTCAAGAACTGTCTTCTTAACGTATTTAAATTCCTTAACATCGCCTGTAAGAGGAATCATGATTTCAGGTTCAACCTTCCAATCAGCATGGTTCTTCTGAACCTTGATTGCAGCGCGGATGATTGCCTTTGTCTGCATAACTGCGATTTCAGGATATGTAACTGTCAAACGGCATCCTCTGTGGCCCATCATAGGGTTAAATTCCTTGAGGCTTTCGATGATGTTCTTAATGTCCTGAACGCTCTTATTCTTAGCCTTTGCAAGCTTTTCGATGTCAGCTTCGTCTGTAGGCACGAATTCGTGAAGCGGAGGATCAAGGAAACGAATGGTAACAGGGTTACCTTCCATAGCTTCGAAGAGCTTTTCAAAATCGCCCTGCTGTAAAGGAAGGATCTTTTCAAGAGCTTCTTCTCTTTCTTCCTTTGTGTCTGAGCAGATCATTTCACGGAATGCGTCGATTCTGTTTTCTTCAAAGAACATGTGCTCTGTACGGCAAAGACCGATACCTTCCGCACCAAGTTCTCTAGCCTTCTGAGCATCTCTGGGTGTATCTGCGTTTGTTCTAACTTTAAGCTTTCTGTACTTATCAGCCCATGCCATGATGCGTCCGAATTCGCCGGCGATTGTGGCATCAACTGTTCTGATTGCTCCGTCGTAGATAAGACCTGTTGTTCCGTCAAAAGAAATCATATCGCCTTCTGAGTAGGTCTTTCCACCGAGTGTAAATGTCTTTTCAGCTTCGTTCATAACGATGTCTGAGCAACCTGATACACAGCATGTTCCCATGCCACGTGCAACAACGGCTGCGTGAGATGTCATACCGCCACGAACTGTTAAGATACCCTGAGCGGCTTTCATACCTTCGATATCTTCGGGGCTTGTCTCAAGTCTTACAAGAACGATCTTTTCGCCTCTTGCAGCCCATTCCTTAGCATCGTCTGCAGTAAATACGATTTTACCGCAAGCAGCACCGGGTGCTGCGCCAAGGGCCTTACCCATAACTCTTGCTCTTGCAACTGCGTCTTTATCAAACTGAGGATGAAGAAGTGTGTCTAAGTTACGAGGATCGATCATCGCAACTGCTTCTTCTTCTGTTCTCATGCCTTCGTCAACTAAGTCACAGGCAATCTTTAATGCTGCCTGAGCTGTTCTCTTACCGTTACGAGTCTGAAGCATGTAAAGCTTTCCGTGTTCAACGGTAAATTCCATGTCCTGCATGTCTCTGTAGTGGTTTTCAAGGTTTTCACAAACCTGCTTAAACTGAGCAAATGCTTCAGGGAACTTTGTTTCCATTTCAGTAATCTTCATAGGTGTTCTTACACCTGCAACTACGTCTTCACCCTGAGCGTTTGTTAAGAACTCACCGAAGAGTCCCTTTTCACCTGTTGCGGGGTTACGTGTGAATGCAACACCTGTACCGCAATCGTCGCCCATGTTACCAAATGCCATACTCTGTACGTTAACAGCTGTTCCCCATGAATAAGGAATGTCGTTGTCACGTCTGTAAACGTTTGCTCTGGGGTTGTCCCATGATCTGAATACTGCCTTGATGGCTTCTTCTAACTGAACACGAGGATCTGTAGGGAAGTCAGAACCAATCTTTTCTTTGTATTCTGCCTTAAACTGATTTGCAAGTTCCTTTAAGTCATCAGCTGTAAGTTCAACGTCCTGTGTAACGCCTTTTCTTGCCTTCATCTGGTCGATGAGCTCTTCAAAATACTTTTTGCCCACTTCCATAACAACGTCTGAGAACATCTGAATAAATCTTCTGTAGCAATCCCAAGCCCAACGGGGGTTGCCTGACTTTTCTGCCAATGTATTTACAACATCTTCATTCAAGCCAAGGTTAAGAATTGTGTCCATCATACCGGGCATTGAAGCACGTGCTCCGGAACGAACGGATACAAGGAGGGGATTTTCTTTGTCTCCAAACTTCTTTCCTGTCATTTCTTCGAGCTTAAGTACATACTCGTCAATCTGTGCCTGAATTTCAGAATTGATCTTCTTACCGTCTTCATAGTACTGTGTGCAGGCTTCTGTAGTGATGGTGAAGCCCTGAGGTACGGGCATGCCGATGTTTGTCATCTCTGCGAGGTTGGCGCCCTTACCGCCTAAAAGATTACGCATGTCTGCAGAACCTTCTTCAAAGAGGTAAACCCATTTTGCCATTTTCTTTTTCTCCCTTTTCTTTGCGAAATAAAACTTTTTCCGAGATAATTCATCTGAATTATTCGTCCCTTACAAGAAAAATTGTAGCATAAAGAATGGCGTATTTCAAAGAAATTGCGAAGTATTAAGAAAGGATTAAGGGGAAAAAATCGCCTTAAGAAAATCTTAAGAATTTGTTTTTCTAAGTTGCTATTCACAGGCATCTGAAAAGAAAAAACAGTTTCTCATGCTTGCATGAAAGAAACTGTTTGATCTTTGAAGATGAAACTGCGAAGCAGGAACTTTACCCACACTGAGAATGCAGTCGCGTATGCGACAGTAGAGGTGCAAAGCACCGGGCATTCGAAGCTGGGTAAAGGCCTGTGAATCAGACTTTTGTTAAGTGAATGAGTTTCGACTGGTAATCTCCCCACATATCACTTATTAATATGCCGGCGTTTGAAAGCACATCTGCGCCGTATACGACTTTGGTTTCTTCATCCACATATTTATATGCTTCGTTTAGACCAAGTAACTTAATCTTCCTTCCCTTTACGTTGCATACTTTGTTTGCAAGCACGAAGGTTACTAAGATTTCTTTATCGTCTTTACTCTTTACCATCCAGGCATCATATACGCCATTTTCTCTTAAAGAAGCAAGCCTGTAATAATCCCCTTCTCTTACAAGGTCGTTATACTTATGATATGTCTTAACCTGCTCTTTCACCATTTCTCTTTCTTCATCCGTAAACTTTGTGGTGTCAAGCTCGTATCCGAAGGTGCCGGCCAAAGCTACGTTTCCTCTTGTTTCAAAAGGGGTGTTTCTTCCCATTGCATGATTGGGGCAAACGGAAACGTGGGCTCCCATTGTTGATAAGGGATAGATAAGGGCCGTTCCTTCCTGAATTAAAAGCCTTGCGCCCGCATCGGTGTTGTCCGAAGTCCAGATTTGAGGGCTATAGTAAAGCATGCCGGGGTCGAATCGTCCGCCGCCGCTTGAGCAGTTTTCTAGTAAAAACTCAGGGAAAGTGGTAATAAGCTTTTCTTGAAGCTTGTAAACTGAAAGGACGTATCTATGCATGATTTCGCCTTGGCGATCTGCAGGAAGGCCTGCAGAATAAATATCGCAAAGGGCTCTGTTCATATCCCACTTTAAGTATTCTATGTTGGCGCTCTTAAGTGTAGATTCAACGCAGTTCCAAACGTAATCAAATACTTCTTGCCTTGTGATATCAAGTACAAGCTGGTTTCTGGATAAACTAGGGTCTCTTCCCGGGATTTCAAACGCCCAGTCGGGATGCGCCCTGTAAAGGTCAGAATCGGGATTCACCATTTCAGGCTCCATCCATATACCAAACTTAAGGCCCAAATCATTAACCCTTCTAACCAATTCTTTTAAACCGCCGGGAAGCTTTTCTTCGTTAACTTTCCAGTCTCCCAAGGCTCTGTTATCGTCAAATCTGTTTCCGAACCAGCCATCGTCCATTACAAGCATTTCGATTCCGCCCTTAGCGGCTTCTTTTGCTATATTTACAAGCTTTTCCGTATCAAAGTCAAAGTAGGTGCCCTCCCAGTTGTTAATCAAAACGGGGCGCTTTTTGTGTAAGTAAGGGCTTCTGATTAAATGGTTTCTGTAAAGCTCATGGAAGGCTGTGGTCATGGCGGATAATCCCTTAAAGGAATGCACCATTACGGCTTCGGGAGCGATGAATTCATCCCCGGGCTTTAATTCCCACTTAAAGTTATAAGGGCTTATTCCAAGAAGCACTCTTACAAGGTCAAACTGATTTCTGTGGGCAACTGCCTCAAAAGAACCTGAATACACTAAGTTAAAGGCGTATACGCTTCCTTCTGTCTGAGTGATGTTTTTGGAAGTCAAGGCAATGAACGGATGCTCCTGGTGGCTTGACACTCCTCTTTGAGAAGAAACCCCTGTGAATCCATGGCCTAAATCCCTATACTCCATGGTGCGCTCTCTTCCCCATGAGCCGTGCAAAGAAAGAAGGTCGAAGTCTTCGTTGTCTAAGTCTAAAGAAAGAGACATGATTTTTGTTATGTTAACCGAATCACTTCCTTCGTTTATTACTTTTACGCTTCTAACAATCGCATCGGTGTCTGAAAATACGCTGTAAGAAAGCTTAACCGCTAATTTAAGAATCTTATCTTTTAAGGTAATTTCCAAGGTCTGAACGTCACCTTTTTTATTTGAAAATGTGGCGGGAAGCCCTGTAAGTGCTTCTTTTCCCTCATATATTCTATGGGAATCATAAAAAAGCTCGCAGGCGATGCTTCCGTTTTTATCTATTATTTCAAGGGCGTGGGGCCTAAAATCACCGATTCCTCCCGTTGAAAACTCAAAGGGAGCCACGTCTGAAAATCCGTTTTTGTCTCTGGCATTTACACCCGGTAAGTACTTTCCGTCGTAAAGTCTTGATAAGTACCTTACGTCCACGGATTCAAGTTTCTTTCCGTAATAATAATGGCACAAATATCCGGCCTCATCGTCCAGGCCGAATATGTAACTTGTGTTTATAGTATCAAGCTTAAAAATCTTTAGTTTGTCATCATATTTAATCATGTTAAGCCCTCTCTCAGATTTGGTTTTAGTTATATTCATCACACCATAAACTCATTCTAAATTCAACCGATAAATTACGAAAAATCACGAAAGTTGTTGGCATTTTGGCGCACAAAAAAACCGCGAATCGGGCGCTTGGCTCCGACTCGCGGCTTATAAAGGTTTTTATCACCTTCTGCTTACTTCTTTTATTTCAGAAATGGCTTTTACAAGTTCTTCCATGTTGCCTGCCACATCCGTTACTTCCACTGCGTTTTGGTCTACGGAATCAGCAATATCGTTGATGCTCTTAGACATTGTCTGCACTCTTTCATCGATCTTTGATGAGTTATCGGCAATTTCTTCAAAAATGGTGTCCATGCTTTCCGCATCTTCCGAGTACTTTTCAACCACCTTCACAAATCCGTCGTAGTCATCCTGCACCTTGCCGTCGATTAGCTCAATCATGCTCTTTGCGGTATCCGCAAGCTTTTCAACGGCGCTCATAACAAGATCCGAAATCTCCTGAATTCGGTTTGCCGTATCCTGTGATGAATCGGCCAAAGTTCTTATTTCATCCGCAACAACCGCAAAGCCTCGTCCTGCTTCGCCTGCTCTTGCAGCTTCGATTGATGCGTTTAAAGAAAGAAGGTTGGTCTGTCCCGCGATGTTCATAATATCGGTGGTTAAGCCCTTAATCTTTTCAACTTCGCGGCTTTCTTCAAGGGATGCTTCAAGCTGTTCTCTTATTTCGTTAACCCTTGCCTGAGTCTCGTTCTTTCCGTCTATTGTATCTTTGTGCATAACAGTCGCGCCCTTTTTAATGTCGGCAACGATATCGGCACCGTCAGACACTCTCTTATTTAAAGAATGGACTTCTCCCATCACTTCTCCAAGACGGGAAGCCACATTTGCAAGTGCCGTCGATACTTCATTCATGCCCTGAGAAAGCTTTCCGACTGTCTTTGATACGCTTGCTGCATTGTCAGAAGAAACCGAAATGGCTTTACTTAATTCTGCTTTTTTGTCGGCATCATTGTTTCTTTCTTCGCGTGTTTCAACGTTTCTTTCTTCAAAGGCTTCCGAAACCTCTTCTTCGTTGTTTTTCTTTCCAATAAAAGATAAAAATGCCATGCTTTACTCCCAACCTTTTGTTTTATTTTTAATGAAATTGTTGATTAACTAAGTCCACTTTCCCACTTTATCATTCATTTATTAGCAATTTATTACTCAAATGCATATTTAATGGCGATTTTGTGAGGCTGTTTTTTTGCCCGGTTCGCCCAAGGCTTGCAAAATTTATGATTTTCTGTACAATAAAAAAGGTTGACAAATAAAATGACATATATATAAGAAAGGTTTTTCAAATGATCGCAGCAAACAATGTAACCTTCAGAGTGGGCAAAAAGGCTCTCTTTGAGGATGTAAATATTAAATTCACCGAAGGAAACTGCTACGGACTTATCGGTGCAAACGGCGCCGGAAAGTCTACATTTTTAAAGATTCTTTCAGGACAGTTAGAGACCACAAACGGTGATATAACCATCACCCCCGGCCAGAGACTCTCCGTACTTGAGCAGGACCACTTTAAATACGATGCTTACCCTGTTTTAGATACCGTTATCATGGGTAACTTAAGACTTTACGAAATCATGAAGGAAAAGGATGCTATCTACGCTAAGGAAGATTTTTCCGATGAAGACGGAATCCGCGCTTCAGAACTTGAAGCTGAATTTGCCGAGATGGACGGTTGGGAAGCTGAATCAAACGCAGCAATGCTTTTAAACGGTCTTGGGATCGAAACAGACCTTCACTATAAGACAGTAGGCGAGCTTGACGGTAACCAGAAGGTTAAGGTGCTTCTTGCTAAGGCCCTCTTTGGTAACCCCGACATCCTTCTTCTTGACGAACCTACCAACCACTTGGATTTGGACGCTATCGCATGGCTCGAAGAGTTCTTGATTGACTTTGAAAACACAGTCATCGTTGTAAGCCATGACCGTTACTTCTTAAATAAAGTCTGCACACATACAGCCGATATCGACTACGGTAAGATTCAGCTCTATGCCGGTAACTACGATTTCTGGTATGAATCTTCACAGCTTATGATTAAGCAGATGAAAGAAGCCAACAAGAAAAAGGAAGAAAAGAT
>JAEEXG010000026.1 GCA_016291405.1 Lachnospiraceae bacterium | reverse complement strand
GAAGCTATTACCAAAAACACTAAGCTTGTAGCAATTGGCCAGATTTCCAATGTATTAGGATGCCTTAATCCTGTTGAAAAGGTTATTAAAAGAGTGCATGAAATGGGAGGCGTAGCAGTTATTGATGCAGCCCAGTCCGCTCCTCACATGCCTGTTGATGTGCAAAGCCTTGATGCAGATTTCCTGGCATTTTCGGGACATAAGCTCTTAGGCCCTATGGGAATCGGTGTTTTATATGTTAAAGAAAACATACTTAAAAAGATGCCTCCATTTTTAACAGGGGGTGAAATGATAGAGTCTGTAACCCTTGAAAAGGTTACATATGCAGAAGGCCCTCAAAAGTTTGAAGCGGGAACCGTTAATGCAGCCGGGGCCGTAGGCCTTAAAGCCGCCATCGATTACATTGAAAGCATCGGATTTGATGAAATTATTAAAAGAGAAGATGCACTTACCAAACGGGCGATAGATAAGCTTAGCGCTATCCCTCATGTGCATATTTTAGGTTCAGATGATTATAAGAATCACCACGGAATAGTTTCTTTTACCATTGATAACGTACATCCCCACGATGTTTCGGAAATTCTTTCTTCAGAGGGAATATGTGTTAGAGCGGGGCACCACTGTGCTCAGCCTTTGCTTAAGCATTTAGGTGTAAATTCCTGCACAAGAGCAAGCTTCATGTTTTATAACACAGAAGAAGAAATTGATGCTTTTGTTTTAAGCCTTTCAAAAATAAGGGAGAAAATGGGCTATGGAAAATAGAAATTTTTATAACGAAATACTTACAGAGCATAACATTAGCCCTCTTCATAAGCATGATATTGAAAACCCCGATATCGTGCTTGAAGGCGTAAACCCAAGCTGCGGAGACGACATTTTTTTAAAGCTTAAGGTTAAGGACGGAGTGATAGAAGACGGCGGCTTTGTGGGAGACGGATGCGCCATTTCCCAGGCTTCCGCAGACATTATGCTTGATCAGATTATAGGCATGAAGACAGAAGATGCCCTTAAAATGGGTGAACTCTTTATGAAAATGATTAAGGGAGAGGCTACGGAAGAAGAAATAGAAAGCCTTGATGAAGCTTCTGCTTTAAGAGATATCGCTCATATGCCGGCAAGAGTTAAGTGCGCGGTTTTAGCGTGGCACACCTTAAAAGAAGCCCTCGGAGTCGATTACTAGTTTACGATGCGTTAATTTGCTTTATCTATCATATTTATAGTGTTTTACATAAATTCATGGCTTAAGAGGGGATAGATATGGCAGATGAAGCTATAAAAGTAAAATATAAAAACCCTTTAAGCAGGCACGTTCTTTGGATGTGTCTGTTTTTCACTGTGGTTTTATGCGTGATTATGGGAATCATCGGTTTCTTTGTGTTTGAAAAGAAGATGATGGGCCAGTACGAGCTAAACCTAACGGATGTTTTGGAACTTACCATATCTCAGATCGATGTGGATGATTTGGATGAGTGTATAAAGACTCAGACAAAGTCAGAAAAATTTGAAGCATTGACTGAGTTTATGAACGATGTAAGAGAGCACTATGAGCTTGACCATCTTGTAATCTCAAAGCCTGTTTTGGAAGGCGATACCTACGATGTAATGCAGGTGGTATCGGGATTAAACGAAGCAGAAAGAAACGGAGAGCTTTTAAACGACATTCCTGTGCCTCAGCTTGGAGACAGATTCGGAGCCATGATGCCTCCCGAACTTCTTCCTGTTTTGTACCAAAACTTTTATCAGGCAACCGAAATTTCATTCACAAAGGGAACCACGGATTTTGGAGCAACATATGCCGCAGCAAAAACAATAAGAAACGACAAGGGAGATCCTGTGGCCCAGATTTCCGCAGGACTTTCTTTAGCCTATATAGAAAATGCGAAAACTGAATTTATAAAGATTATTTTATTTGCAGGCTCCATCCTTTGCATAGCCTTTATTACTTTCACACTTTTGTGGCTAAGAAGACGAATTATCGATCCTTTAAGCGCAATAGAAGCTGCCGCCAGTGAGTTTGAAGAAAAGAGTCACAATCAAAACGACCCTGATGTATTGGTTATGGATCTTCCTCAGATTCATACGGGAGACGAACTTGAGTCTTTATCAAACACTTTATCTTCCATGTCTATAAACATGAGAAACTACGTAGAAAACCTTCTTGAATCTTCAAGGCAGGTTTCAAACTTAAAAAAGGACTTGGTAGACTCAAAGAAAAAGGCCATGCAGTTTAGCGAAATGGCCACAAAGGATGCCCTTACAGGCATTAGAAACAAAACGGCCTACGACAAGGAAGTTGAGAAGATTGTTTCAGACATGCAGGCCGGAAACGATAAATTCGGCGTTGTGATGGTAGACTTAAACTACTTAAAGAAAATTAACGACGAGTACGGCCACGAAAAAGGAAACGTCGCTATTCAAAACCTTTGCAGAATTGTCTGCACTGTATTTGACCATTCCCCTGTATTTAGATTCGGGGGCGATGAATTTGTGGCAATCCTACGAGGAGAAGACTACAAAAACATCGACTTCCTCATAGAGGTCTTTAACAACAAGTTAGACGACCTTCAAGCCGATGCCACCTTGAAACCCTGGGAAAAAACTTCCGCCGCCATCGGCTACGCCCTCTTTGACGGCGCCTTAGACTTAACCTATGAAGATGTATTCAAGCGAGCAGACGAAGCCATGTACCAACGAAAGAAGGATATGAAAGCCAACCGCACCGACTAGAAAAAAGCCTCCACCTCAACTGATGTGGAGGCTATTATTTTGGGGGCGCACGACTAAATACTATCCGGGGAACCTCTCCACAGCGTCGGTGCTTGGCGAGGTATTTTCGAGCCTAGCATCCGCTACGCGAGGACAGAAGCGAGAGCGGGGTGAGACGGATACGTATTTAGTCGGGCGCCCCCCAATTGATTTTTCACTCCACATAAATCATAATGAAAGTTGTATGAAAAAAATAATCGACATCTTTAAAAATCATAGAGCCATATTTTTGCTTCCGGCAGTAACCTTGCTCTTCGCGGTGTTGTTCTCGGTTTACATAACGTTGAACACGGGCGAGAAGGCAGAGCCGGAACTTGTGGTGGTGTCGCCGCACCCGACGGCATTTATTATTCCGCTTATAAAGGAATTTGAGAATGAGACGGGGATTAATACCGAGGTTATAAGCCTTGGCACAACGGCTTCTTTAAAGAGAATCACAAGCGATGAAAATGTGGATGTTTTGTGGGGCGGATCGATTTTGACGGTTGGCCCTTATGAAGATTATTTTGATGAATATAAGTGTGAAAACAAGGAATACTTTAAAGATAAGTTTGCAGGTACCGATGATACCATTACATGCTTTACATTGGTTCCAAGCGTCATAATGATTAATAACGACATTATCGGAGATATTAAGATTACGGGGTATAAAGACCTTTTAAATGAAGAATTAAAAGGCCACATTGCATTTGCAGATCCTAAAAAATCTTCTTCTTCCTTTGAGCACCTTGTAAATATGCTTTATGCCATGGGAGAAAAAGACCCGGAAGCAGGCTTTGAATACGTTGAAAAGTTTATTGAAAACTTAGACGGAAACCTTCTTGATTCTTCCTCCGCGGTTTATGAAGGGGTTGCAAACGGAGAGTACATGGTGGGCCTTACTTTTGAAGAGGCGGCAGTCACCATGCTTAAAAGCGATAAGCACATAAGCATTATTTATATGGATGAAGGAGTAGTGTCTACTCCTGACGGAATATACATTAATAAAGCTTCCAAGCACAAAGAAACCGCAAAGGCTTTTGCAGATTTTATGACGGGTCAGAATGCGCAGCAGTTTATTGCGGCAAATCTTGGAAGAAGAAGCGTGCGTAAAGACGTGCCCGAATCAGGCCTTGTTATTCCCTATGAAGATATAAACAGCATTGAAGTAGACAAAGATAAGGTTATTTCCTGCAAAGATAAGTGGATAGAGAATTTCAGCCTTCTTTTTAAGGAGGTAAACAATGAATAAAGAAACAGTTTCTTTCCGCGAAAGTATAAGAAGAACCTTTATAAGATACTCCCTGGTGCCGGTTGTGGCGGCTGCTGTTGTGGTGCTTGTTATTATAGGATTTTCATGGACTTATTCCATGGCTTATTTAAATCAAAAGGACAATAGGCAAACGGCGGAGGAGCTTACAAGGATAGTAAATATCTATTATCAGATGGTTGATGATGTTGAAAAATCCTATGTAAATAACGGTTATAACGTTTCTAAAGACGAGACCTTTAAGCATATATACACAAGGTGCGCAGAATTTGGAGAAATCGGAAATTTAATCATCCTATCGCCTGATAGAGAAGTCTTGTTTTCAAGTAAGAATACCGTTCCATTTTTCTTAACGGGAAAGCAGTATTCGGACTGGGGAATATGGTATGCCATTAAAGAAAACCAAGGAAGCACCCAGACTGTTTTAACAGAAAAAAGCCTGTGTATAGGCCGAGGCGTTTATGACGGAGACACTCTTAAATGTGCCATAGTCTATATAGTTCCGGGAGACGTTATATCTTCCATGGCGGGAGTTAAAGAAAGGTTTTTGGCAATCACCGACAAAAACGGATGGATATATGCAAGTAACACCAAAAAGCTTGAAGATTCTTACGGAAAGATCCTTGATGTTTATAATAAGGAATCCGGATATATAAAGCAAAATAACGGGCTATATTATTTATGTAAGTCCGTTACAAATAAGGGTCTAACCATTTACACCGTAGACGATATGAGCCACAACATAAGAATCATTATGCTTTTAATCGGCGTTATCGTCTTTGTGTTTATGGGTATTGTCCTTATTACCTACAGAAGTACGGATAAAAACTCTGAAAAGTACACTCAGGATATAAAGAAAATAGAGACTGCTTTTGAAGCTGTTTCAAACGGGGATTTTAACGTTTCTTTAAACACCGATTCTTCAAAGGAATTTAAGACAATCGGAAGCGACTTTAACGAAATGCTTAACGGTCTAAAAGACCAGATTGAGAAAAACAAGGAGCTTGCCACCAATGCAGCATTTTCTCAGTTAAAGCAGTTAGAAAGCCAGTTAAACCCTCACTTTTTGTTTAACACCTTAGACAATATAAGGTTTATGGCAAAGATTGATGCGGCTAAAGCCGATAAGATGATAGTTTCTTTGTCAGGAATATTACGCTATACAATAAAGGATATGCGACAGGAAGTGCCTCTTTTTGAAGATTTGGATGCACTTCAGTATTACTTAAACATCCTTCAGATTCGCTTTAACAAGCGCTTTAAATACGAAATTAACGTAGGAGACGACATTAAGGAATGTCTTATTCCAAAGCTTCTTTTACAGCCTATTTTGGAAAACGCCATAAAGTACGGCTTTGAAGGAAGAGAGAAGTTATCCGTTAAAATAAGAGGATATCAGATGGCGGATAAGCTTGTGTTTGTGTGCGAAGACGACGGAGCGGGAATTGATGAAGAAAGGCTTACAGAAATCAAAGAAAGCCTTGATAAAGATACAAACGAATCAAACCACTACGGATTATTTAATATCCACAGAAGAGTGAAGCTAATGTATAAAGGAGATTACGGCCTTAGCATTGATTCTAAAATAAATGAAGGATGCACTGTAAGGATAGTGCTTCCAAAGAAACTTACTTAAGGGGAAAGTATGTACAGAGTATTGATTGTTGAGGATGAAGATATTATTAGAAAGGGCATTGCCTACACAATGGACTGGACTTCCATGGACTGTACCATTGTGGGGGAAGCGGCAAACGGAAAAGAAGGGCTTACTGAGATTAAAAATCTTAAGCCCGACATAGTGCTTGCGGATATTATGATGCCTGTTATGAACGGAATAGATATGGTAAAAGAAGCCTTAAAGGAGGTTTCTTTTAAAACTATAATCCTTACAAGTTACGCGGATTTTGACTATGCAAAGAAGGCCATAGATTTAAGCGTTTCTGCTTATCTTATGAAGCCTGTTGATGAAGATGAATTAAGAGTAAGCGTAAAAAAGATAATTGAAGAAATCAAGATTGAGCATGGGTACGAACAGTTTATAGAAAAGAAAAAAGAAATGGAAAACCCTGAAAACGTGTTTATTAAGGGCGATAAAGACAACGAGTATGTTCAATATGTGATTAATGAAACCAAAGAAAACTTTGCGGATAAAATTAGCATCGAGGCCTTTTCTTCTAAGCTTGGGGTATCCGCAAGCTACCTATCAAGAAAGTTTAAAGAAGCAACCGGCACAAGCTATCTTGACTTTTTAAATAAATACAGAGTCTCTCAGGCGGTAAAGCTTTTACAAACTGGAAAGTACAAAATTTATGAAGTCTCCGACATGACGGGATTTACGGATTATAAGCACTTTAACTCAGTATTTAAGCGCTATACCGATTCTTCACCCTCTGATTTTTTGAACTAACCTTGTTCAGAAATCACGATAAAAAAATAGAAAAATGGGTATAGTTAATTTCTTTAATATTTTATCCTTTACTTATCAAATGTTTTTCATTTGGAAAGGAGAAGGATTTTATGAAAAAGCAATTAGCAATTGTTTTGGCAGGAATCATGACACTCGGAATGGTTGGATGCGGTTCAGAAACAGCTCCCGCTCCCGCTAGCACACCCGAAACCAAAACAGAAACAGAAGTAACAAGCACAGAGGCACCTGTTGAAGAAGCAGCTGCCGACCCTATGGACGAACTCATCGAAGCAGCTAAGGCAGAAGGTGAACTCGTTGTATACGGTTCATGCGAAGAAGAATATCTTGCAGCAGCATGTGACCACTTTAAAGAACTTTACGGAATCAACGTTCAGTATCAGCGTCTTTCCACAGGTGAAGTTCAGAGTAAGATTGAAGAAGAAAACGGTAACCCTTCAGGCGACGTTTGGTTCGGTGGTACAACAGACCCCTACAACGTAGCAGCAAAAGAAGGTTTATTGTTACCTTATGAAGCACAGAATGCAAGCCACCTTTTAAGCGATATGTATCGTGATGCAGATGGCAACTGGTACGGCATCTACAAGGGAATCTTAGGATTCATGGTAAACAAAGACGAACTTTCCCGTATGGGAATCGACGAGCCCAAGGATTGGGTTGACCTTGTTGATGAAAAGTACAAAGGTCTTGTATGGCTTTCAAACTACAATACAGCAGGTACAGCAAAGCTCGTTGTTAACACAATGATCCAGAAGTACGGTCACGATGAAGGTATCAAATACCTTTGCGAACTTGATAAGAACGTAGAAGTTTACACAAAGTCAGGTTCAGGCCCTTCTAAGAACGTAGGTACAGGTGAATGTGTAGTTGGTATCGGTTTCTTACATGATGGTATCACTCAGATCGTTGATAACGGATACGGCAACGTAGGCCTTATCATTCCTTCATCAGGAACATCATTCGAAATCGGTGCAACAGCAATCTTTAAGGGATGTAAGCATGAAAATGCAGCAAAACTTTGGATTGAATATGCATTAAGCCCTGAATGTGTTGAACTTGCAGCTGATAACGGTTCATACCAGTTCTTGGTTATCGACAATGCTAAGCAGCCCGAAATCGCAGCTCAGTTTGGTCTTGACCCTGAAAACGTTATGAAGTATGACTTCGAAGATGCAAAAGAAAACACCACAAAATACGTAGAAGAAGTTATGACCGCATTAGGTTCTGCTGCAGACGATCGTTTCAAGACAGAATAATTATTTAGTGATTACGGAGCGGATGCGAAAAGGTATCCGCTCCTTTTCTTAAAATACAAGGAGGACATGCAAAATGGCAAAGAGTCAAAGTGCCAGCCTTGACAGAAAGAAGCTTATGGGCGACCCCATTATGGTCACCACCATTGTGCTTTTGATTGTTTTTTTGACAGTTTTTATCCTTTATCCGCTTGCTATATTGTTGGTGGATTCATTTATCAATGAATCCGGTGTTACACTCAGTACCTTTAAGCGAGTAATGGATCTTGCAAATTTCAGAAGAGCCATCACCAACACACTTAAGGTCGGTTTTGTGGTGGGTATAGCATCCGCCCTAATCGGCTTATTATTCGCTTATGTTGAGGTTTATGTAAAACTTAGAACTAAATTCATGGAGGGGCTTTTTAAGGTAGTTTCAATGCTTCCCGTAGTTTCACCTCCCTTCGTTTTATCTCTTTCGATGATTATGCTTTTTGGTAAAGCAGGTATCATCACAAGATTTCTTTTGAAAATTTATGATAACAGCGTATATGGCTTCTGGGGAATTACAATCGTTCAGACACTTACCTTTTTCCCCGTTTGCTATATGATGCTCAAAGGTCTTTTAAAGAATATAGATCCATCCCTTGAAGAAGCGGCAAGAGATATGGGTGCTTCAAGATCAAAAGTATTTATGACAGTTACCCTTCCTTTGATTCTTCCGGGCCTTGGAAATGCTTTCTTGGTAACATTTATCGAATCTATTGCAGACTTTGCAAACCCCATGATTATCGGTGGTTCCTACGACACACTTGCAACCACAATCTACTTACAGATTACCGGTGCATACGATAAACAGGGTGCGGCCGCTATGGCAGTTATACTTTTGGCAATCACCTTACTTATGTTTGTGGTTCAAAAGTATTACCTTGAAAGAAAGAGTACAGCCACTCTTTCAGGTAAAGCATCAAGAGAAAGAATGCTTATTACCGATAAGAGCGTAACAATTCCTCTTTCAATCATCTGCTCAGCTCTTGCTTTGTTTGTAATCATTATGTATATATGTGTTCCTTTCGGAGCAATGTTTAAAACCTGGGGATATGATTTCCATCTGACATTTAAATGGTTTAAGCAGGTATTTGTTAAATACAAAGGCTTTAAGGCCTTTAAGGACAGTTTCATTTTATCCTTGATATCAGCGCCTATAACGGCACTTTTATCCATGATAATTTCTTACCTTGTAGTTAAAAGAAAGTTTAAGGGAAAAGGCTTTATCGAAGCGGTTTCAATGCTTGCCATGGCGGTTCCCGGAACCGTTCTTGGTATAGGATACATAAGAGGCTTTTCAGGCGGCTTATTTGGAAGCGGATTCCTTCAGGGCTTATACGGAACAGGAGCAATCCTTGTTATCGTATTTGTGGTTCGAAGCCTTCCTACAGGTACAAGAAGCGGTATTTCGGCTTTAAGGCAGATTGATAAAAGCATTGAAGAATCCGCATATGATATGGGGGCAGATAGTTTTAAAGTATTTATGACGGTTACGCTTCCGCTTATAAAAGACAGTTTCTTAAGCGGCTTTGTTACATCCTTTGTACGAAGCATAACGGCAATCAGTGCAATCATTTTATTGGTTACGCCTTCATACCTTCTTATCACGGTGCAAATCAACGAATTTGCCGAAAAGGGTTCTTACGGTATTGCATGTGCGTTTGCCTCAATATTGATACTTATCACTTACGGTTCGGTGCTTTTGATGAACTTTATCATCAAGCATTTTGGTACCAGTCGTCGCATCAAAACAGAGGATTAAAGGAGACACATAAATGGCAAAAGAAAAAAAGGGCGTACGCCTCGATCACATATCAAAAATTTATAAAGATCCAAAGACAGGCAAAGACTTTTACGCAGTTAAAGATGCCAACTTGGAAATTGAGCCCGGAAGCTTTGTAACACTTCTTGGACCTTCCGGATGCGGTAAGACCACCACACTTAGAATGATTGCGGGATTTGAAAGCCCGGATGAAGGTGAGATTTATTTGGGAAATGAGCCTATTAATGCTTTAACTCCCAACAAAAGAGATACAGCCATGGTTTTCCAAAGCTATGCGCTTTTACCTCACTATAACATCTTTGATAACGTAGCTTACGGTCTTAAGCTTAGAAAGATGGATAAAAACGTAATAAAGAAAAAGGTTACGGATATTTTGGCACTTGTTGGCTTAGAGGGCATGGAAAACCGTATGACCAACCAGTTATCGGGAGGTCAGCAGCAAAGAGTAGCTTTAGCAAGAGCTTTGGTTATTGAGCCCGGTGTCCTTCTATTTGATGAACCCTTATCAAACCTTGATGCTAAGTTAAGAGTTTCCATGAGAACAGAAATCAGAAGAATCCAGCAGGAAGCAGGAATTACCGCTATCTATGTAACTCACGATCAATCAGAAGCCATGGCGATTTCCGATAAGGTAATCATCATGAACAAGGGTAATGTGGAACAGATTTCCACACCTCAGGAAGCTTATTACTATCCCAATAATAAGTTTGTTGCAGACTTTATCGGTGAAGCCAATTTCTTAAAGGGAAAAGTTAAGGCTCAGGACGTAGTTGAAATAAACGGTTCAGACGTTAAATGCGCCACAGGCTCAATGCAGGCAGGCGCTGAATGTAACGTAGTTCTTCGCCCCGAAGGCGCTTCACTTTCAGATAAGGGAAGCATTAAGGGTAAGGTAATGTATTCATGCTTTATGGGTGCTTACCAGGATTACCATGTATTGATTGGGGATACATTGGTTAAGATTCAGGAGTATAACCCCAAGAATTCCAAGATATATAAGGTTGGCGACGAAGCATTCCTTAACTTCGAAGACAACACTTTATATGCTTTGTAAAAGGGTTAATTTTACAGCAAAAAGAGCAGGTTATTCCTGCTCTTTTTGTCGTTTTTTATCGCCTTTGCAAGATATTTATATAAAATGAAGAGCATTATTTATTTAATCGCGCATTTTTAGATGGTAAACTTTCTGTAGATACAAAAGTATTCGGAGGGTTAACTATGAGACATTTTGAAAATTTTGAGACTGTTGTTTATATTCCCGCGCAGGTGGCGGCTTCTTTTACAAAGGCCAAGCTTTCAAGGGAATATTCTTTTTTGGAAAAATATGTGGGCCTTGATAAGGTTTATCTTGAAACCCACAGGGGAGAGTGCGACGTAGATAAAGAAAAGCTTTTAATGATAAAGGGCTTTTTAGAGAGTAAGGGTGTAAAAGTATCGGGAGGTATCACCACCACAATCCCTGATTTTAAAGGGGCTGAACCGGGAAAATCCAGACTTTTTGAAACCTTTTGCTATACAGACCCTGCCATGAGAAACAGGTTAAAAGAAATCGTTGAGTTTACGGCAGGTATCTTTGATGAGCTTATTTTAGATGATTTTTATTTTACAAATTGTACCTGCGAAAGGTGCGTAAAAGAAAAGGGAAATGATGACTGGGTTACATTCAGGAAAAAGCTTATGCTTGATGTTTCAAAAAACATTATTGTAGACCCTGCAAAGAAGGTTAATCCAAAGATAAATGTGATAATTAAATATCCTAACTGGAGAGAATCTTATCACGCAGCAGGTTATGTTCCCAATGAGCAAAGCAAAATATTTGATGCCACATATACAGGCACAGAAACCAGAAGCCCCATGTATACAGACCAGCATTTGCCTGAATATTTAAGCTACAGCCTTGTTAGATACATGGAAAATGCCTGGCCTAACAGAAACGGCGGAGGCTGGCTTGATACCTATCAATGCTGGTCGGCAGACAGATATTTGGAGCAGGCTTATTTAACCGCATTTTCTAAGGCTAAAGAAATCATGCTCTTTCAGTGGAGCGATTTAATCGACAACTACTTTGTGAGCCCCATGGGTCTTCAATTAAATAAAATAGATAAGATGCTTAAAGGCACAGGTGCTCCAAAGGGCGTACACACATACATACCCTTTGAATCGGGAAATCAAAACCATGTTGAAATGCGCCTTGGAATGCTTGGGCTTAACATTGAAAGTTCACCTTTCTTTAATGAAAAAGCAAAAAGTGTTCTTTTAACATCCGATGCCGCAAAGGATAAGGATATTGTTAAAAAGCTTAAAGAATATGTAAGGCGCGGAGGTAAGGCCGTTATCACAACAGGTTTCTTTTTCCTTAAAGGGGATGAATTAAGAAAAGAAGGTCTTACTCAGGCCACTCTTGAGGCAGGGGATTTTACTGTTACAAGATATCAGGTTACGGGAGACGAAGGCGGATACTATGAGCACCAAAAGCCCATATTATTCCCGATTTTAAGCCACTTTAACAACGATAGCTGGTCCCTTTTAAACGGCGGAGATAAAGATGTGCATCATTCTCTTTTCTTGCGCTCTAGCTTTGAAAAGGGAAATCTATACATATTCGCGGTTCCCAAGAACCCTTCGGACCTTTACGAAATGCCTGCTGAAGCAATCGATGTTATTAAGCGAGCCTTATTTGATGAAACATACGTTACCGGAAAGCATTTTTCTTTCTTTGAATACGAAGACGGAAGCTTTATCATGTATCGCTACGTAAAGAAAGACTTGCATACAGACTATGTGACGGTTCATACTGATAAAAAGGTAAAAGCCCTTAGAAACCTCACAACAGGCAAAAAAATCGAGGTTACAAAAGAAGTAGTTTCAGAAGATTTTAAGTCACACGAATTCTACTCAGCCAAGGTTTTGCTTACCCCCGGAGTCTTTGAAAAATTCGCCTGGGAATAAGTGGTCCATTTTGTAGGAGAATTATGAAAACAAGAGAAGAAGCACTTAAGTTTGGTTTGACATTTGAAGATGTATATCAGGATGCACCATTTCATGATCTTAACTGGCAACTTATAAGGTACAAAGGCAATAAGAAAGCCTTTCTTTGGACCTATGAAATGGATGGAAAAATCCACATAAATGTTAAAGTTGACCCAATTAAGGCCTTCTTTTGGAGGGATAAATACAAGTCGGTTCTTCCCGGATACCATCAAAATAAAGAGCACTGGAACACGGTGATTTTGGATGGAAGCATACCGGATGATGATATCAAAATGATGATTGAAGAAAGTTATCTTTTAATATCCGATAGCCCCAGTAAGCGCATCTATGATGCAGTAAGGCGCATTCCAAAGGGAAAAGTTGCCACGTACGCTCAGATTGCAAAAGAAGCCGGAAACGAAAAAATGTCCAGAGCCGTGGGAAATGCTCTTCATAAAAATCCCGATCCTTCCACAATTCCTTGCCATAGAGTGGTAAACTCTAAAGGAGAACTTGCCGAGGCCTTTGTGTTTGGTGGCGTTAATATCCAAAAGGAAAGGCTTGAAAAAGAAGGCGTAAAAGTCATCGGAAATAAAGTGGACTTATCCAAGTATCAATGGGAGAGGTAGATATGAAAGGCATAGAGAAGACAAACGTTTGCAGAGTGTTAGACCAAAAGAAAATAGTGTATGAATTACATTCTTATGATGCAGACCCTACATTAACAGGAGAAGATATAGCGAAGATTTTAAATGAGCCGGCAGATTGTGTTTTTAAAACACTTGTAACAGTTGGGAAAACAGGAGAACACTATGTTTTTGTTGTTCCTGTAAAAGAGGAATTAGATTTAAAGAAAGCGGCAAAGGCAGCAGGCGAGAAATCTATCGATATGATAAAGCAGAAGGAACTTTTGCCACTCACCGGTTACGTTCACGGCGGATGCTCACCAATCGGCATGAAGAAACAGTTTAAAACCTTCATTCACGAAACCGCAACAAGTAATGAGCACATCTTTGTAAGCGCCGGTAAAGTAGGCTTTCAAATCGAACTTGCACCTTCCGATTTGATAAAAACTGCCAATATCACCGTATCAGACATAATATGATTCCCATGATATTGTATTTACTTAATTAACTGCTTGAGAATATACACATCCCCAAAAACAATTCAGAAGCGTTTTTAGCGAAACCGAAATCCTTCCCGAAAATCTTAGGCGCGAAGAACATTCTTCGCGTCTTAGTTTTTCGTGGAATAGTTCGGTGGAGCGTTGCTTCGTTTTTGGGGATGAGTATATTCTCAGGCAGTTTTCTTAAAGAAACAAATTCCCTGTTGACACATGAAAGTGACGATGTTATAGTGTTATCAATTTAATACATTAAACCGTTGACGCGGAGATAAAGGTAATGATGCCTTTACAGAGATTCCGGGAGGGTGAGAGCCGGGAAAGAAACAAGTTATCAAATGGACCGCTGAGGGCGCAGTCAAAGGGAGATTCCTGAGTATTCTGCGACGCTGTAGGCAGGCGTATAATTGCCGGAAATATGTTGGTATTTCGCTAAGCGCGCATTCAAAATGCGAATTCAAGGTGGCACCGCGGATAGTGTAAAAGTAAACTCATTCGTCCTTGACAGAAGTAAAACTCTGTCAAGGATTTTTTTTTGGCGAAAAAATGTTGCTATTCGAAGGCAACTTCGACAATCGCAGGTTCGGGTTACGTGCTTGCACGATAAACCGGACATGCGATTGCTGAAGGGACCTGCGAAGCAGGAACTCTACGTAAATGAGTAATCGTAGCGCGAAGCGCGGAGAAGCTCCGAAGGAGCGGATTACGAATTGAGTAGAGGGCTTCGAATAGAAAGAATAAAGGGAGGAAATCCACATGCACACATTACCTACTTTGGAAGAAGTCAAAGAAATAAAGGGAAAGGGCGACTACTCCGTAGTTCCTGTAAGTCTTGAGATTTTATCGGATTTTATCACCCCAATAGAGGCGGTGAAGATACTTAAGAAAGCATCAAAGCATTGCTTCATGCTTGAATCTGCGGTGGCGGATGAAACCTGGGGCAGGTATACATTCTTAGGATATGAGCCAAAACTTAGCATTGATTGCGTGGGCGGTGTCTTAAAAGAATCAAGGGAAATCGGAGATGTGACCCTTAAGTGTAAGAATCCGTCCGATTACTTAAGAGACATTTTAAAAGAATATAAAAGCCCTAGGCTTGATTATCTTCCTACATTTACGGGAGGCCTTGTTGGGTATTTTTCATACGATTACATAACCTACTCAGAGCCCACCGTTACAAGCGGTAAGCGCGATGAAGAAGCATTTAAGGACGTGGATTTAATGCTTTTTGATAAGGTAATCTGCTTTGACAATATAAAGCAAAAGATAATCCTTATCGCAAACATGAAGCTAGATAACATCGAAGAAAATTATGAAAAAGCAAAGCAGTCCCTTAAAGAAATGCTTGATCTTTTAAAGAACGGCGAAAAAGATACAAACACTAAAGGAAAGCTCACAGGCGCCGTTAAACCATTGTTTGAAAAGAACGAGTTCTGCGACATGGTTACAAAGGCTAAAAACCACATATTTGAAGGCGACATTTTCCAGATAGTTTTATCAAACAGATTGGAAGCTCCTTTCGAGGGAAGCCTTTTTGATACATACAGGGTTCTTCGTACCCTCAATCCTTCTCCTTACATGTTTTATTTTTCGGGAACGGATGTGGAAGTGGCAGGGGCTTCGCCTGAAACCTTAGTTAAGCTTGAAGACGGAGTGCTTCACACCTTCCCCTTGGCAGGCACAAGGAAAAGAGGCGCCACAAAGGAAGAAGACCTAAGCCTTGAAAAAGAGCTTCTAGCCGATGAAAAAGAACTTGCCGAGCACAACATGCTGGTTGATTTAGGAAGAAACGACCTTGGAAAAATAAGCGAGTTTGGAAGCGTGGAAGTTGAAAAGCTTCATTCAATCGAAAGATTCTCTCACGTAATGCATATAGGCTCAAGCGTTCGCTCCGTAATAAGAAAAGATAAAGACGCTCTAAGTGCCATAGAGAGCGTGCTTCCCGCAGGGACTCTCTCAGGTGCTCCAAAGATAAGAGCCTGTCAGCTTATAGCAGAGCTTGAAAACGATAAGCGAGGCATCTACGGTGGGGCAATCGGTTACATAGACTTTACCGGCAACATGGATACCTGCATTGCCATAAGAATTGCTTACAAGAAAAACGAAAAGGTATTTGTTAGAAGCGGCGCCGGCATTGTGGCGGATTCAGATCCAAACAAAGAATTTGAAGAATGCTTAAACAAAGCAAAAGCCGTTATCAAGGCTTTGGAAAAAGCAGGGGAGGGCGACTTATGATTCTTTTAATCGATAATTACGACAGCTTTTCATATAACCTCTATCAATACATAGGCGAATTTGAAAAAGACATAAAAGTAATAAGAAACGATGAGCTAAGCGTAGAAGAAATCAAGGCTTTAAATCCTTCAAAGATAATTATTTCCCCGGGCCCCGGACGCCCGGAAGATGCAGGGGTAATAGTTGATGTAATAAAGAAACTGGGAGACAAAACACCAATCCTTGGGGTATGCCTCGGACACCAGGCAATATGCTTAGCCTTTAATGCAACAGTCACACATGCCAAAACACTTATGCACGGAAAGCAGTCCCCCACTACACTTGACTTAAACTGCAAATTGTTTAAGGGATGCTTTAAAGAAACTAAAGTAGCAAGATATCACTCTTTAAGTGTGAAGGAAGAAACCCTTCCAAAAGAATTAAAGATAACGGCAAGAGCGGATGACGGAGAAGTGATGGCTGTAGCCCATGAAACCTATCCCATTTACGGAGTGCAATTTCACCCCGAATCAATAATGACACCAAGCGGAAAGATAATGATAAAAAACTTTTTAAAAGGAGAAATGTGATGATTAAGGACGCAATTCAAAAAATCGTGAACAAAGGGGATTTGACTTACTACGAAGCATACGGCGTTATGAACGAAATCATGAACGGCGAAACTTCTGCCACTCAGAATGCGGCTTTTTTAGCGGCTTTATCAACAAAGAGTGCAAGAGCGGAAACAACTGATGAAATAGCAGGTTGTGCCGCTGCCATGAGAGAACATGCCACTCAGGTGGATGCAGGATGTGATGTTTTTGAAATTGTGGGAACGGGCGGAGACGGCGCTCACAGCTTTAACATTTCAACTACTTCTGCGTTAGTAGCTGCTGCAGGCGGCGTGAAGGTAGCAAAGCACGGTAACCGCGCAGCTTCTTCAAAATGCGGTACTGCCGATTGCCTTGAAGCATTGGGAGTAAACATTGAGCAAAGCCCCGAAAAATGTGTTGAGCTTTTAAACGAAGTTGGAATGTGTTTCTTCTTTGCTCAAAAGTATCATTCTTCAATGAAGTATGTAGGCCCTATCAGAAAAGAACTTGGATTTAGAACCGTATTTAACATTTTGGGACCTTTAACAAACCCCGCAAAGCCCACAATGCAGCTTCTTGGCGTATACGATGATTATCTTGTGGAGCCTCTTGCTCAGGTTCTTATAGGCCTTGGCGTTAAGCGCGGAATGGTTGTTTACGGAACGGACAAGCTTGATGAAATTTCTTTAAGCGCTCCCACAAAGGTTTGTGAAATAAAGGATGGATGGTATAAGACTTACACCATTTCCCCTAAGGATTTCGGATTTGATTTTTGCACCAAAGAAGACTTAAAGGGTGGCTCACCCAAAGAAAACGCAGACATCACTCTTAAGATTTTAAACGGAGAAAAGGGCCCTAAGAGAGATGCGGTTTTGTTAAACGCAGGTGCTTCTTTGTACATCGCAGGAAAAGCAGAAACCATGAAAGACGGCGTTAAGCTTGCCGCAAAGCTTATTGATTCGGGCCTTGCACTTAAAACTTTAAACAGATTCATTGAAGTAAGTAACAAATAGGAGAATAAAAATGAGCATATTAAGTGAAATCTCAAAATACGCAATGATAAGGGTTTTAAAGGACAAAGAAACTATGAGCTTAGATCGCTTAAAATCTTTGACCGAAAACCTGCCAAAGGGTGATTTTCCTTTTGAAGAAGCCCTTAAAAGGCCCGGGATTTCACTTATATGCGAAATTAAAAAGGCTTCTCCTTCAAAAGGCATAATTGACCCTGAGTTTAATTATTTAAAGATAGCAAAAGAATATGAAAAAGGAAAAGCGGATGCAATTTCTTGCTTAACGGAGCCTAAGTGGTTTTTAGGAAGTGATGAAATCTTTAAAGACATAAGAAAAAAGGTTTCACTTCCCATGCTTAGAAAAGATTTTGTGGTTGATGAATACCAGATTTATCAGGCTAAGCTACTTGGAGCAAATTGCATCTTGCTTATAGTTTCTTTACTTAACAAAGAAACCTTGGAAAAGTATATTAACTTAGCCGCTTCCCTTGGCTTAAGCGCATTGGTTGAGACCCACGATGAAGAGGAAATAAAGACAGCGCTTTCAGCCGGAGCCAAAATACTTGGGGTAAACAATCGAAACCTTAAGGATTTTAGCGTTGATTTAAACAATGCAAAGAGATTAAGAGAACTAATTCCTGAAAATGTAATATACGTAGCGGAGAGCGGAATAGCTTCTTTAGACGATGCAAAGATGTTAAAAGAAGCCGGAGCGGATGCCCTTTTAATAGGTGAATTTTTAATGAGAAGCGATGATAAGGCACTTTTAATAAAGAAAATTAAAGGAGCGGCAAAATGACAAAGATAAAAATTTGCGGTTTGTTTAGACCGGAGGATATAGATTATGTAAACCAAGCGAAGCCCGATTACGCAGGCTTCATCCTAAACTTTAAAAAGAGCCACAGATACATTGAGCCTGAAAGGGCGGTTGAATTAAGAAAAAACCTTGATCCTTCCATAAAAGCCGTAGGGGTGTTTGTGGATGAAGATTTAAAGGAAGTAATAAAAGCATCAAAGCTATTGAATTTAAATGTAATTCAGCTTCACGGTCACGAAGATAATGACTATATAGAGGTTTTAAAGGAGAGTACCGACATCCCAGTTTGGAAAGCTTTTAAAGTCAGAAGCGAAGAGGACTTGGTTAAGGCAAACTCTTCTTTGGCGGATATGGTAATTCTTGATAACGGGTACGGAACCGGGGAATGCTTTGACTGGAGCTTAATTACCCACTTTAGAAGAGAGTTTATTTTGGCGGGAGGCTTAACCCCCGAAAACATAGAGGAGGCCGTAAGTAAATTTACTCCCTACTGTGTAGACATATCTTCGGGAGTTGAGACGGATAAACGTAAAGACAAAGAAAAGATAATTAAAGCGGTTAATGCAGTCAGAAACACGCAAAAGGGAGGAAGCAAATGAGCAAGGGTAGATTTGGAGTTCACGGAGGGCAGTACATTCCCGAAACATTAATGAATGCCGTAAATGAACTTGAAGAAGCATACAATCACTATAAAAACGATCCTGAGTTTAACAAGGAATTAGAGTTTTTATTAAATGAATATGCGGGAAGACCTTCAAGATTATATTATGCTGAAAAGATGACAAAGGACTTAGGTGGCGCAAAAATCTATCTTAAAAGAGAAGATTTAAACCACACGGGAGCTCATAAAATAAACAACGTTTTGGGCCAGGCTTTGCTTGCAAAGAAAATGGGAAAGACCAGATTAATAGCTGAAACGGGAGCCGGTCAGCACGGCGTTGCAACGGCTACGGCAGCAGCATTAATGAACATGGAATGTGTGGTCTTTATGGGGGAAGAAGACACAAAGCGCCAGGCCTTAAACGTATACAGAATGAGATTGCTTGGAGCTACAGTTATCCCCGTAAAAACAGGCACGGCTACTTTAAAGGATGCGGTTTCCGAAGCCATGCGTGAGTGGACTTCAAGAATAAGCGACACCCATTATTGCCTTGGCTCTGTAATGGGTCCTCATCCCTTCCCTACAATTGTAAGAGACTTTCAGGCTGTTATTTCAAAGGAAATAAAAGAAGAAATGCTTAAAAAAGAAGGCCGTCTTCCCGATGCTGTAATTGCTTGCGTAGGCGGAGGTTCAAATGCCATCGGAAGCTTTTATAACTTTATTGAAGATAAAGACGTGCGCCTTATAGGATGTGAAGCTGCGGGAAGAGGAATCGATACCTTTGAAACTGCGGCTACGATTAACACAGGAAGACTTGGAATCTTCCACGGCATGAAGTCTTATTTTTGCCAGGATAAAGACGGACAGATTGCCCCTGTATATTCTATTTCCGCAGGCCTTGACTACCCGGGAATAGGACCGGAGCATGCATACTTACATGATATAAAGAGAGCAGAGTATGTTGCGGTTACAGACGAAGAAGCGGTAAATGCCTTTGAATACCTTGCAAGGACGGAAGGAATCATCCCCGCAATCGAATCATCCCACGCTCTTTCTTATGCCATGAAGCTTGCCCCCACACTTTCTAAAGATAAGATTATTGTGGTTACGGTTTCAGGTAGAGGAGACAAAGACTGTGCGGCAATTGCCCGCTACAGAGGGGAGGATATAAATGAGTAGAATAAGTGAAGCATTTAAAAACGGCAAAGCCTTCATTCCCTTTATTACTTTGGGAGACCCCGATTTAGATACTACGGAAAAGATTATTATAGAAATGGCTAAAAACGGAGCCGACATAATCGAGCTTGGAATACCCTTTTCAGACCCTACAGCCGAAGGCCCCGTTATTCAGGAAGCAAACTTGCGCGCCCTTAAAGGCGGCATAAATACAGACAAGGTATTTGAGTTTACAAAGAAAATACGCTCACTCGTTAATGTTTCTTTGGTATATATGACTTATGCAAACGTAATCTTTTCTTACGGAAGCGAAAAATTCATTTCTAAGTGTAAGGAAGTTGGAATCGATGCAATCATAGTTCCCGATGTGCCTTTCGAAGAAAGAGAAGAGTTTCTGCCTTACTGTGAAAAGTACGGAATTGACTTTATATACTTAATCGCCCCCACATCAAATGAGCGAATTAAGATGATAGCAAAAGAAGCAAAGGGCTTTATCTACGTGGTTTCAAGCCTTGGTGTTACGGGGGTAAGAAGCAGCATCACAACGGATATATCTTCCATCGTTAAAAGTATAAAAGAAGAAACCGATGTGCCCTGTGCAATAGGCTTTGGCATTCAGACGCCGGATCAGGCTAAAGAAATGTCAAAAAGCTCGGACGGAGTAATTGTGGGATCTAAGATCATTAAGCTCTTACATGAAAACGAGGCCGAAGCTCCAAGTGTAATAGGAAAATATGTAAGAGAAATGAAGGAAGCAATGAACTAAAATTAGGCATTTGTTTCATTGACAATTAGTGTTTGATTTACTATCTTAGTGTCAGAAGAGTAAGCATAGGCTAACTCATAGAATAATAGATTATACAGGCATCTGGCATTATTACCAATGTTCTGTTTAGAATACTAAGGAGATTAATATGAACACTGTATTAGGATTATCTATCCCCTTTATAGGCACCACACTTGGCTCAGCCTGTGTGTTCTTAATGAGGGGCGAATTAAAAAAGAGCTTAGAGAGAGCTCTTTCAGGATTTGCGGCAGGCGTTATGGTGGCCGCATCTATTTGGAGCCTTATTATTCCAGCAATGGAGCAATCCGCCGGTATGGGAAAATTATCTTTTATTCCCGCAGTTATTGGCTTTTGGATTGGTATTGCATTCTTACTTTTACTTGACTGTGTAACACCTCACCTTCACATTTATGCTGAAAAGCAGGAAGGCCCAAGCAGTTCTTTAAAAAGAACCACTATGATGGTGCTTGCGGTTACACTTCACAATATTCCGGAAGGCATGGCTATAGGTGTTGTTTACGCGGCTTTTCTTTCAGGAACATCAGACATTACCGCAGGAGCGGCCTTAGCTTTGGCAATAGGTATCGCCATTCAGAACTTCCCTGAAGGCGCCATTATATCAATGCCCCTTAGAGCAGAAGGCACATCTAAGGGAAGGGCATTTTGGCTTGGCACTTTATCAGGGGCTGTTGAGCCTGTGGCAGCCGTTGTTACAATTCTTGCAACAAGAGCAATAGGCACCATGCTTCCTTACTTACTTTCATTTGCGGCAGGCGCCATGATGTATGTGGTTGTGGAAGAACTTGTTCCCGAAATGGCGGAAGGAGAGCACTCTAACGTCGGAGTAATAATGTTTGCCGTGGGATTTACACTTATGATGGCATTAGACGTAGCACTAGGATAATAAAAAGCCCGATACTAAAAGGTATCGGGCTTTCTTTTGGGTGTAAGAAAAATCAACCTTGTTTCTTTCACTATTTAGATGTAGCATAGAGAATGTTTTAGACTAAAGATTTAGGAAAAGGCACTAAACTATAAAGGAAGGTGACCGTAAATGATGTTAGCTAACTATCACACACATACCGTAAGGTGCAAGCACGCTAAAGGCACAGAGCGTGAGTACATAGAAGCGGCAATAAAGGAAGGCTTTAAGACACTGGGCTTTTCAGACCACACGCCGCAGCCATATCCCAAGGGATTTACATCAGGTATAAGAATGGATATGGACCAAATCGGCGATTATACAGATACCCTTGTTAAATTAAAAGAAGAGTATAAAGATCAAATTCAGATTTTGATCGGATATGAAGTAGAGTACACATTAAAGTATTTTGACGCACTTTTAAAAGAGCTTAGACAATATCCCCTTGATTACATCATTCAGGGACAGCACTTTGTTAAAGACGAAGTTGAGGGAATATATGTAGGGCGTCCCAATGAGTCTGAGGAAAAGTTAAAAGAATACGTTGATTTTACAATCGAGGGCATGAAGACAGGCTTATTTACCTACTTAGCTCATCCTGATTTGTTTAATTTCGCCGGCCCCGATGACATTTATCAAAAGCATATGAGAAGAATATTTGAAGCTTCTCTTGATTTAAACATTCCTTTGGAAGTAAACTTCTTAGGCTTTATAGAAGGACGTCACTATCCTTCGAAGCGTTTCTTTGAACTTACCAAAGAGTATAATCCCCACATCGTTTTAGGATGTGATGCTCACGCCCCTGAACAGCTTAAACAAGCTGAGCACGTTCCCGGTATGAGCGAGTTTTTAAAGGAATGCAATATAAAGGTAACAAACAACAATATAGTGACAATAAGAAATTGTAAATAAAGAAACAAATAGAAAAGCGAGTGTGGAGGAAGTCATCACACCCGCTTTTCACTTTATATTGAGGGGAAGTTTAATATGCGCTTTAGCCTTTAACCGCGCCGGCAGTCATACCGGAAATAAACAATCGGTTAAACACTATGTAGATTATGATCATAGGTATAAGGGAAATAGCTGTACCTGCAAGCATTAAGTTCCATGCGGAAGCAGTGGAGCCTGATGACTTAAGATGCATAATACCTACAACCAAAGGCATTCTCTTAGGATCCGTCATTGTAAATACCATGGGAAGCATGTAATCGTTCCATGAACTTCTGAAGGAAAGGATGGCAACCGTTCCCACGAGTGGTTTACATAACGGGAAAATAATACGTCTGTAAATTCCAAAAAACGAGCAACCGTCTATCTTTGCAGCTTCATCGATTTCTGTTGGAATGGATGTCACAAAGCCTCTTGCAATAAAGAGATTTGTTACGTTCATACCAAATACTCTGATTATTATTACGCCCCAAAGAGATTTATTTAAATTTACAAATTTCATAATCATCAAAAGAGGGTAGAGAGTAAGGGTACCAAGGGATACAAACATTGAAGAAATCATAAAGTAAAAGATTAATTCCTTGCCCTTAAATTTACCTCTTGAAAAAGCATATCCGCAGATTGTGCTTGAAAGGATGGAGCCTATTACACAGAAAAAAGAAAGAAACACGCTGTTTTTTGTGTAAGTGGAAAAGTCTGCAAGCTCCCAGGCCTTTTTGTAGTTTTCAAACACGAAATGCTTAGGAAATAAAGTGTTACCCGTAGTAAGCACTTCCATGTTGCTTTTAAAGGAAGACATGAAGGTAAAAAACACGGGGAAAAAGCTTATTACAAAGAATATAGCCAAAAATATGTAAATAATTGAATTAGAAAGGTTTCTTTTTGCTTTTATCATACCTGCCTCCTAGCCTTCCAATTCCTTAAGCTTCTTTGTGGCCTTTAAGTAAATGATGGTCACAATGCCAAGGAAGATGGCGGTAATAAGAGCCATTGCCGAAGCATAGCCTATTTCGATATTTCGTCCGCTCTTTCCGAAGAAGGATTTATAAATATAAGTCATTACCACTTCAGTGGTGCCTCCGGGCTGACCGTTTGTACATGAAATAACAAGGTCACAAACCTTAAGGCTTCCTACGATTGCCATAAGAAGGATTGACTGGAAAATCGGTGCAATCATGGGAAGAGTGATTTTAAAGAAACACTTAGGTCCCGTAGCTCCGTCGATTGCGGCACATTCATAAAGCTCTTTTGGAATACTTTGTAAAGCCATAAGGAAGAAAATCATGTTGATTCCGTAATTTTGCCAAACGGAAGCGATTCCCAAAATAAGCATGGCCTTTGATTTAGTGTTAAACCAGTTAATGGGCTTTGTGATAATGCCTAAATTCTGAAGCATTGAGTTTATCATGCCGTTATATGATGCAAACAGCAAAGAGAAGATAAGTCCTATGATTGCTGCTGATATAATGGCGGGCATGAAAAGGGTTACTCTAAAGAAAGAAACCCCCTTTAATTTTTTATTTAAAAATACAGCCAAAAGTAAAGCCAAGGGGATTTCTACGGCAAGCTTACCAAGAGATAAAACCACCGTATTAACCAAAGACATCCAAAAGTCAGGCTCTCTTTGAAAGATTCTTACGAAATTTGCAAGTCCGGTAAATTTTGCATCGCCAAAGCCTGTGTAATTAGTAAAGGCATAGCGAAGAATATAGACGATTGGGACATAGGAAAAGATTATGAAGCCGATTAAGAAAGGCAAAATCATCAAAAAGGCCTGCATGTTGTCTTTGCTAATTCTTTTAACCCTTACTTTTCCTCCGGTTTCATTTTGTTTGCTCATATATAAACTCCTTAAAAATAAACATAAAAGCGTGCATCCGTGGCATGCTTACTACGGATGCACACTCTTTGCTTAATTAGTCTCTTGTAACTTTATAGCCGTCACCTGCTATGTATTCTTTACGAACTTCTTCATCCAAGTTTGCAAGGCCTCCGTTCAAACGATCGTCAAGATCCTTTAATACGGTAGCTGCATCTTCTGAGAAACCACCTGATAAAAGCTTAGCCAATGTTTCTCTTGCTGATAATCCTTCGTAAGAGATAACGCCCTTAGGATCGGACATTCTTAAAATGAACTGGTTATCCTTAAATGTAGAGAATTCCTTCCAACCCTTGATAGCAGAGTCTTTTGAAAGACCTATTACAGAGCCTCTGTAAGGAATGTACATACCCTGTTCATACATGGGAGCAAGGTTTTCATCTGCATAGAAGAATTCAAGTACAGTAGCAATCTTTGAAGGATCCTTTGATTCAAGTGCCTTTTTAGCAACGCCTAAGATGTTTACGGCTCTTGTCATTTCTTTGTATTCATAACCTGTATCCTTGATTGCAGGGGGATCGCATACTTCCCAGTTGCAAACTGCGGGGAACTGTTCTGTGTAAACTGCTACGTCGAAAGAAGCTGCCATAACGATACCTACATGACCTGCAGCAAACTGAGCTCTTGCTGTATCTGCGTCCATGTTTTCGTATCCGGGGAATACGCTTCCGTCATCAATCATTCCCATAATGTTTTCAATAATGGGAAGACCGTCTGAATATCTGTAAGAACCTGTTACTGCATCGTATCCAAAGTGTCCCAAAGAAGCTGCTGATACGCTGTAGATGTAGTGGTCAAGAGTCCAACCGCTCTGAAGAGCAAGGAAGTAACCGTATGCTTCTCCGTTACTTGCTTCTGTAATAAGCTTTGCGTCTTCTCTTACTTCATCCCAGGTCTTGGGAGCATCTTTAATGCCTGCCTTATCAAAGAGGTCTCTGTTGATGATCATCTTGTAAGACTCGATGCTGTAAGGAAGAGTGTAGATTTTATCGTTAAATACCTGATCACCTACAATAAGGTCCTTCTGATCGTATTTTCCAAGTAATGATTCGCTTCCGGGAAGATCAGAAATGGGAACCGCATAACCTGCTGTTACGTACTGAGCGAAGGTGTTTGATGAAGGGCTGAAAAGATCGGGACCGTCGTTAGCCATTAAAGCTACGTTGATTGTGTCTGCGTAGTCGGAACCATAAACGGTGTATTCAATCTTGATACCCTTTTCTTTACCGATTGTGTTGTTAAATTCTTCAATCTGAGCATCTCTCATTGTCTTTGAGTGAGCACTGTCAGACCAGACTGTTACTACCTGCATCTCTGATGCGGGTGAAGCTTCTTCTGTTGTAGAAGCTGTTTCTGTTGTTGTTTCGCTTGCAGCAGCGGGTTGAGATTCAGGTTCGGAAGAAGTTGAACCGCATCCTGAAAGGCCCATTGCGCAAAGAGAAGCAGCAAGCAATAATGCTACAATTTTTCTTTTCATGTTTACCTCCCAAAAAGAATAAAAGTTTTTTACGCTTTCATTATATTTTCAAAATTCGTAATAAAGTAGGCAGAAAAACCATACACCATTTATAGGAAAAAGGGGCTTTAGAGCCTATAAAAGATGAAATTTTTTACACCTTTTTAACAATTTGAAGCTGTAGTATAATATAGTCTGCGTATTTTAGATTACTTATTATAATAAATTTGGCTTTATGGGTTTGTTTTCGGGGGAAAATAAAGAGTAAGCTTTAAGAAGGTGTTTTATGGCCATAAGTGTTTTACTACTTATAATAAGCGCAATTGTACTTATCTTTTTAGTGCCGCATTCAAGATACGGCCTTCCCATGTTTTTCATTATTTTCGGGGTGGTGCTTGCCACACTTTCCGTATTGTTTCAATACTATTCATCATCAAGCTATGATCCCCCTTTGTACCTTCCATTCAGAGACTTTGATATTTACTTATACAGGACCATAGGAAGAAACATTAAGCTTCCCATGGGCATCATCCAGACCCTAAGAAACTTAGGGGTTGTGATTTACCTTATCGGAATCTCAGCCTTAATAGATATAATACGTACAAACATAAAGCAGGGAAAAAGAAAGAAACCTGCCTTTGAAACCTGGATTTCAAGAGGTGTCGGCCTTGTTCTTTGCCTTTTGTACTTTTTCTTTTACAGTAACAAAACTGCCTACAAAGCATACCTTTTATATTATAGGGTAGCTCCCGCTTCAAGAAAAAGCGTGGAAGTGTGCTTATCAGTCATTCATGTGACATTTTGCGTAGTGATAGCTTTGTTTATGTTTTATCCACTGGTACTTTTTTTACTAAATGTCATAAAGAAAAACGTTACCTGCTTTACAAACACCGTAATTATCCTTGTATCAAGCGTTACCGTTACAAATGTGTGCTTTTATTACTTCCTCTTTTTGGGAATCTTTAAAAACACCACAAAGGACGTGTTTAAAAACGGATTCTGGTTCTTTAATAAGATTAACAAAATCCCCAATCTATACTTAAGCGTTTATCCATTATTTGCTTTGGCAATGCTTATTTTTATAGTGCTTAGCATAAACGGTTTCTTTGACCTTGACCTTGTGTCTTACTCACAAAACAGAATTTTAAAAAAGCAGATAGATAACTTAAACTATAATCTTAAAGACTTTTTTCATTCGGAAAAGAACCTTATGTTCTCTGTAAACATCCTTGCAAACGAGGCTTTATCCGATTATGGAAGTGTGGAAGGAAAAGAAAAGTTACAAAGAATTGTGGATATTTCCAATAAGCAAATGACTACTCTTTCAGAGTCATTAAATTCTATTAAGCTACTTAGCAACATAAAGAAAAATGCCGTAGATATAAAGAAAATAACCGATGAAGCAATTAGCAGTGCCAATATCCCCGAGGGTGTATCGCTAATTAAAAACTATTGTCCCTTCGATGTTCTTTGTACCTTAGATCCCTATCACACAAAGCATGCACTTTCTAATCTGATAATGAATTCTCTTGATTCATTGGCTATGGCAGAAACCGATGATAAAAAAATCGAAATCACAATAGATGCAAGTAAAGAGTGGGTTTACTGGTCACTTTACGATAACGGGACAGGGCTTGATAAAAGAAGCGTAAAGAAATACATGATGCCTTTTGTTTCAACAAAATCAAAGAACACCAACTGGGGTATCGGCCTTCCCTATGCCTTCAGAGTTATAAGCACCCAGCTTGGGCAAATGAAGATAAGGGGAAGCAAAGTTCCCGGTAAAAAATATGCACTGGTAGAAATACTCTTACCAAGGAGAAGAAACGATAATGGAAAAAATCAAAATCCTGATAGCTGACGATAACAGGGAGATAAGAGATTATTTTGCGAATATATTGTCAAGAGAGCCTGACATGGAAGTGGTGGGCTGCGTGGCATCGGGAATTGATGCAATAAACTTTGCAGATGAAAATGCTCCGGACATTATCCTAATGGATATTCAGATGGAGACTCGAACCGCAGGAATCGATGCTGCCACTAAGATTTTAAAAAAGCATACGGACACAAAGATAATAATCCTAACCATACTTGAAGATGACGACCTTTTATTTGCGGCTTACTGCGCAGGGGTTATGGACTATATCATTAAGACAGACTCCATAAGCCAGGTGCTTAATTCAATCAGAAATGTATATAAAAATCAGCTTATTTTAAGACCTCAGTATGCTGAAAAAATAATAGAAGAGTTAAGCCATGTAAAAGAGCAAAAGCAAAGCTTAATTTACTTTATGAATATTCTTACAAAGCTTTCAAACTCGGAGTTTGAAGTCCTTAAAAGCTTATACATGGGAATGACTTATAAGCAGATTTCGGAAATAAGATATGTTTCAACCGTCACAATCAAAAGCCAGATTCATTCCATACTTAAAAAGTTTGGCATGAGAAGCATAAAAGAAGTCATAAAAGAGCTTAAAACCATAGGCTTTGAGCAGATAGTTGATAAGTGTAGATAATTGTGACATTTTTGAAAGAAATATGTAAGCAGATTCGATGGAGTGTAAGAAGATTAATTTGTATCATAAGTACATAAGATAAAGCAAAGGAGACAGCACTTATGAATACAAAGAAAAAATACTTAAACATCCCCATGGTAGAAAACCTTTACAACAGAAATTACTGCAAGGAACTTGCACTTAAAATTATAGATGATGAAACAATTACAGGAATGAGCAAGATGCAGCTGTCTGTTGAAATCTTCGCACACGCTTACATTTATTATAACTTCCCTTTGATTCCCGCAATCTTACGCAAGATGAGAGCATTTAAGTCAGTGTACAGAAGCGTTGAAGACGGTGTAGACCTTGAAGACAACGGAGATTCACTTGTAAGAAGAATCGCTTATCGCGTTATCTGGTGCCTTCCTAAATTTTTAAGAGTAGCAACAGCATAAAGAAAAGTACGGCAGGTCGAAAGACCTGCCCTTTTTTAATTGTAGCCTGTCTTATTTTGTGCTACGATTAGTCAGGAAAATTTTATTAGAGGAAATAAAGATGGCTAAGAAAAACATCAGATTTTACTTTTCTTTATGGACAGTTAAAATAATGCGCTTATCTATGAAGGCGCTTGGAAAGAACGCGGCACATTTACCGGGCAAGTTTGCAATTAAGCTTTGCCCTAATTTTATTGAACTTATGGATAAGCCAAAGCACACAATCGGCGTTACAGGCACAAACGGAAAGACCACCGTTTCTAACTTGCTTGTGGACATGCTTGAAGCTTGCGGCCACAAAACAACTAACAACCGTTTGGGTTCAAATATGAGAGAGGGCGTTGCCAGTGCTTTAATCGCTAACTCTACCATTACCGGTAAGTCTAAAAACGACTGGGCGGTTCTTGAAATAGATGAGCGAAGCTCAATGCATATATATCCTTATTTAAAGCCTGAATATGTTATTTGCACAAACCTTTTCAGGGATTCAATCTTGCGTAACGGAAGTCCTGAATACATTCAGAAAATCGTTTCTGATAACATGCAAAAAGAAACCAAGTTAATCTTAAATGCGGATGACTTGATTTCAGGAAGCGTAGCACCTGAAAATCCCAGAATTTACTATTCTATCAGAAGACTTCCTTCTGACACTGAAAAGTGTGAAAACATTGTAAATGACTGTCAGATCTGCCCTAAGTGCGCCACAAAGCTTGAATACGAGTATGTGCGCTATCATCAAATCGGTAAGGCTCATTGCCCTAAATGCGGATTCTCATCCCCTAAGCCTGATTATGATGCGGAAGTTAACTTTGATAAAAACACAATGGTTATATATGAAAAGAATGCAAAAGAAGAGTACGAGCTTTTAAACAACAGCATTTTCAACATTTATAACCAGCTTACAATCACGGCTTTACTTAGAGAAGTAGGCATAAGCGCAGACAAAATAAGAGAAAGCCTTAAAAAGATTTCTCTTCCCGACTATAGATACACAAAGTTTAGAGTGGGAAACATCGATGTTGTTGATATGATGGCAAAAGAGCATAACCCTATCGCTTGTTCGGTTGTCTTTGACTATGTGTCAAAAGAACCGGGAAGAAAGGAAGTATTGTTCTTACTTGACGATGAGACTCCAAAAGAGAGCATGTGCTGGATTTATGATTGCGACTATGAAAAGTTAAATTCAGACCTTATTAAGCACATCATAATCCCGGGTTCTCGTTCTTTAGACCAAAAGATGCGACTTTTAATGGCGGGTGTGCCTGAAGAAAAGATTATTATCGATATGCAGGATATGGAAGCTCCCGATTACCTTGAATTTGAAAACACAGATACAATCTTTGTGCTTCATCAGCACTGGAAGCCTGAAGTTGATAAAAGGGTGGTAGCTAAAATAAAAGACTTACTTAATAAACATTTCGGGGAGGAGGCTTAATATGGAAAACGAAAAGATTATCATTGAAGAGCTTTTCCCTGAAATAGCAAACTTATACGGTGATACGGGAAATGTACGCTATTTAAAAAAGTGCCTTCCCGATGCTGAGTTTGTGGAAGACTATCTTAACGAAGAGCCTTCCTTTGTAAGCAAGAAACCTTCATTAATCTACATGGGACCTATGTCGGAGCACGCACAGGAACTTGTAATTGACAGGTTAAAGCCTTATAAGGAGCGCTTAGAAGAGCTTATTAACGACGGCGTTGTGTTTCTTTTAACAGGAAATGCCGCTGAAGTATTTTATAAAGAAATTGAAAATGAAGACGGAAGCAAGATTCCCTGCTTAAATATCTTTGATTTTGTGGCAAAAAGAAAGATGTTTAACCGCTATAACCGTCATGTAATGGGAGACATGGATGGCATCACAATTGTTGGATACAAAAACCAGTTTACCCATTCATATGGAGACAACTCAAAGGGATATTTCTTTAAGGTAGAAAGAGGAGACGGCCTCTGCCCGGGTAACGAGTTTGAAGGAGTGAGAAAAAACAATTTCTTTGGCACCTACTTGCTCGGTCCTATATTGATTCAAAACCCCTATTTTACAGAATATGTACTAAAGTTAATGGGGGTAAAAGAACCCACACTTGCCTTTAAAGACACTATCATAGCGGCATATGATAGAAGATTAAAAGAATACAAGGAATTTGACTTTCCAATTATTTAGTCAAAAAAGGGAGAAGTTATGAGAAGCATTAAAAGCGTATACAAAGTCGGACACGGACCTTCAAGTTCACATACTGTAGGTCCTTACAGAGCCGCAAAGATTTATAAAAACAAGCATAAGGATGCGGATTCTTTTTCCGTGTGCTTATACGGATCTTTAGCCTGCACAGGTGAAGGACATTCAACGGCCAAAGCCATTAAGTCTGCAATCGAAGATATTGTCATTGAAATTGACAGAGAAAAAACAGACTTAAAGCATCCAAACACCATGGTGTTTAAGGCTTACAAATCAGGAAAAGTGATAGATGAATCAACCATTTATTCTATCGGTGGCGGCTCCATCAGATTTGAAAATAACGACGGAGACGACTTTGTTGAAATCTATCCTCAGAAAAACTTTACGGGCATGTTAAAGACCTGCAAAGAAGAAGGTCTCAGCTTACCTGAGTTTGTGTATAAGGCTGAAGGCGAAGAAATAAAAGACTTTTTAAAAGAAATCTGGCACGCCATGGAATCGGAAGTTGAAAGAGGCCTTTTAAAAGAAGGCGAGCTTCCCGGAGGCTTAAAGATTACAAGAAAAGCAAAGCTTTTAAACGAAAGGCGATGCTATAATGAGAGCCCCGATGTAACAATGAACAGAAAGATTTCGGCCTATGCCTATGCCTGCAGCGAAGAAAATGCTGATGAAGGCCTTGTGGTGACGGCTCCCACCTGCGGAAGCTGCGGCGTTATCCCCGCTGTTTTATATTACATGAGGCACGATAAAGGCTTTCCCGAAGATGAGATTATAGATGCTTTAAGCGTAGCCGGTCTTATGGGAAACGTTATTAGGACAAATGCAAGTATTTCAGGCGCCGAGTGCGGTTGCCAGGCAGAAATCGGAAGCGCCTGCTCAATGGCTGCGGGAGCCCTTGCTTGCTTATATAAGTTAAACCTTGGCCAGATTGAATATGCTGCT
>JAEEXG010000005.1 GCA_016291405.1 Lachnospiraceae bacterium | reverse complement strand
TTGATGCCTGGGTAAAAGAATACGGAGTGTTAAACGGTATTGCATTAACTGATGCCATTACAACAGAGTGCTTTTTAAAGGATTTTCAGCTTACATTTTCAACCCTCTTTTCGGGAGTTCGCCATGATTCAGGGGACCCGTACGAATGGGGCGAATTAATGATTAATCATTATAAGTCACTTGATATAGATCCTTTGACAAAGACTTTATTATTTAGCGACAGTTTAGACTTTGAGCGTGCCACAAAGCTTAGAAGATACTTTAAAGATAAGGCTAAAACCGCCTTTGGAATAGGTACTTTTATTGCAAACGATACAAAGGTGCCGGCACTTAATATCGTTATGAAGACAACCGCATGTAACGGATGTGATGTAGCCAAAATTTCCGATGATGAAGGGAAGGGCATGTGCAAAAATCCCGACTACATACACTACCTTAAACGTTGCATCGAATGGCGCATGAAAAACGAAAGCGGTAATTCCTTAAGGGTATAAATTCACGTTGTATTAGACAATCAAAAATGGTATAATTTTTGGTGTGTGAGACATTGAATCACACTAAAACAACTTTATATAGTGGGAGGAATTTTTCAATGAAAAAAGTATTATCAGTAGTACTTGCATTGGTAATGGTATGTTCCTTGTGCGCTTGCGGAAGCGCAAAGACAACTGCTGCTAAGAGCGGAAACGATGTTCCCGATTCTATGACAGCTTCCGACGGTAAATACCAGATTGCATTGGTAACAGACGTTGGTCAGTTAAAGGATGGTTCTTTTAACGAAGGAACATGGAACGGCGTTAAGTTGTACGCTTCTCAGAACGGAAAGAGCTATAAATATTATCAGCCCGCAAACGGTTCAGAAGCTACAGACGATGACAGATACAACGCAATGGCTGCAGCAGCAGACGCAGGCGCTGAAATCATCGTAGCACCCGGTTTCTTACAGGCTACAGCACTTGAAAAGGCAGCTACAAACTATCCCGATGTAAAATTCGTATTCATCGATGGATGGAGCTTAGGTCTTGATAACGTAGCAGCTGTTGCTTACAAAGAACACGAATGTGGTTACTTTGCAGGTTATGCTGTTGTTAAAGACGGTTACACAAAGTTAGGCTTCTGCGGCGGTGGCGGCGGCACAAACCCTGCATGTTGCAGATACGGTTACGGATTTGTTCAGGGCGCAAACGATGCTGCTAAAGAACTTGGCGTAAACGTTGATATCAACTACACATGGTTATATGGTTCATCATATTCACCTTCAACAGAACTTCAGACACTAGCAAACGGTTGGTATGAAACCGGAACAGAAGTTATCTTCGCTTGCGGTGGTACACTTTGCCAGTCAGTATTCGCAGCTGCTTCAGCTAACGATGCTAAGGTTGTAGGTGTTGACGTTGACCAGGCTAACGATTCACCCGTAGTTATTACTTCAGCTATGAAGGAATTAGCTAACTCTGTACAGCAGATGTGTGCTAAGTTCTACGGCAACGAATGGTCATCAATCGGTAACACATGCCAGACTCTTGGCGCTAAAGAAGGAGACACAGGTCTTCCTACAGCTGAATCTTCATGGAGATTCAAAAAGTTCACAGTTGACGAATACAACAAGTTATTTAACGACGTTGTAAGCGGCAAGCTTGTTATCGATGACAACTACGAAGCAAACTTCGCACAGAGCTACTCAAACGCTACTGTAAACGTAGTTGAATAATTAAAGACTTTAAAAGGGCTTCGAAAGAAGCCCTTTTTTTGTACGACTTTGCTTGAAACTTTCACTCAATTTTATTAAGATAAATATATGGTTTTTGGTTAAAAAAACTATTCTTTTTACACCTTTTTTGAAAGGAAGAATATTCAATGGGTAGCGAATCCGAGTACGTAATTGAGATGCTCCACATCACCAAAGAATTCCCCGGAATAAAAGCAAACGATGACATCACCCTTCAGTTAAAGAAGGGCGAAATTCATGCGCTTCTTGGTGAAAACGGTGCAGGCAAATCAACGCTTATGAGCGTGCTTTTCGGGCTCTATCAGCCTGAAGAGGGAATCATTAAAAAAGACGGTAAGGAAGTAAAGATTGACAGCCCTAATGATGCAACAGCCCTTCATATCGGTATGGTGCATCAGCACTTTAAGCTTATTGAGGTTTTCAGTGTCCTTGATAACATTATCCTTGGTGCGGAAGATACTAAGTGGGGCTTTTTATCTGAGAAGGCTGCAAGAAAAAAGGTTACGGAATTATCCGAAAAATACGGCCTTTACGTTGACCTTGATGCAAAGGTTGAAGACATTTCCGTTGGTATGCAGCAAAGAACGGAAATCTTAAAGATGCTTTACAGAGACAATGAAATATTGATCTTTGATGAGCCTACAGCCGTGCTTACTCCTCAGGAAATAGAAGAACTTATGGCAATCATGAAAAACCTTGCAAAAGAAGGCAAGTCTATTTTGTTTATTTCCCATAAGTTAAACGAAATCATGGAAGTATCGGATCGAGTTACGGTTTTAAGAAAAGGAAAGTATGTTGCAACCGTTAACACCAAAGATACAAACAAACAGGAACTTTCTAACATGATGGTGGGTCGTCCTGTTCAGCTTGAAGTTAAGAAAGACGAAGCAAAGCCTACTGATGTGGTGCTTTCTGTAAGAAATGTAAGCGTAATGTCTCACATTCATAAAAGCGAAGCTGTTAAGGACGTTTCTTTCGACGTAAGAAAGGGAGAAATCGTTTGTATAGCAGGTATCGACGGAAACGGTCAGACTGAGTTTATACATGCTCTTACAGGCCTTGATCAAATAAGCGGTGGCACCATTACAATTGACGGTCACGACATTACCAAGGCTTCCGTAAAAGAAAAGGGTAAATACATGGCCCATATTCCCGAAGACAGACATAAGCACGGCCTTGTGCTTGATTTTACTTTGGAAAATAATATGGTGCTTCAAAGATTCCAGGAAAAAGAATTCCAGCATAACGGCTTTATTAAGTTTGATGCCATTAGAAAATACGCACAGGAATTAATCGATAAATTTGACGTGCGTTCCGGTCAGGGACCTGTCACAATCACACGTTCAATGTCAGGCGGTAATCAGCAGAAGGCTATTATTGCAAGAGAGCTTGACAGAAACCGTGATTTGATTGTGGCTGTTCAGCCCACCCGTGGTCTTGACGTAGGTGCCATCGAGTTCGTGCACGCTCAGCTTGTTAAGCAGCGTGATGAAGGAAAGGCAGTTTTGCTTGTTTCTTTGGAACTTGATGAAGTTTTAAGCTTATCAGACAGAATCCTTGTCATGTATGAAGGAAGAATAGTTGGTGAGTTTGATTCAAAGAAAGTAACGGCGCAGGAGTTAGGTCTTTACATGGCCGGCGCTAAGAAAGATAAGAAGGAGGCTTAGGACATGAAGGAGAATTTAAAAAGCTTCTTTAAAAAAGATGGCGTAAAAAGTGTTCTCGCTTCCTTGATTTCAATTCTTGTTGGTCTCATTGTAGGAGCGATAGCGGTATTTTTGGTTGGTATCTTTAAAGATACCATCGGAGTTAAAGGCGCTTGGGAAGGCGTAAGAATTATATTTGCAGGTATTCTTTCAACGGGAAGAGATGCAATCGGTTCCCTTACCTGGGGCTATAACGCAGTAAACTTGGGAGATATGCTGTTTAGAGCAACACCCCTTATTATGGCAGGTTTATCAGTATCCGTTGCATTTAAGACAGGCTTATTTAACATCGGAGCCCCCGGTCAATACTTAATGGGTACCATGACATCCCTTGCAATCGCTTTGTCCATTCCTTCTGACAAAGTGCCCACATGGATTATCTGGATTATCGCATTCCTTGCAGCCATGGTTGCGGGAGCATTGTGGGGCGCGATTCCCGGCTTTGTAAAAGCTGTGTTTAACATTAACGAAGTAATTGCCTGCATCATGACAAACTGGATTGCAGCTAACCTTGTAACATGGTTCTTTGACGGTTCAGTATTTTGTAACCAGGTTGAAGCAGGTAAGACAGGATATATTTACAAAACTTCCTATAACGGAGTAGCCACCGTAAAGCTTGGACTTGATAAGGTCTTTAAGGGCTCTCAGGTTAACGGAGGTATCATAATTGCAATTGTTATAGCAGTTTTAGTCTATGTAATGATGAATAAAACCACATTGGGATATCAGTTAAAGGCTTGCGGAGCTAACCGTCACGCAGCTAAGTACGCAGGTATCAAAGATAAAAGAAACATCATTTTATCAATGGGTATTGCGGGAGCCTTGGCATCAGCCGGCGGAGCACTTTATTTCTTAGCGGGAAACACAGAGTTTTTCTGGTCAACATATCAGTCACTTCCCGCAACAGGATTTAACGGAATCCCCGTAGCATTACTTGCACTTAACAATCCCATAGGCGTTATTTTCTCGGGTATATTCATGGCGATGCTTAGTACCGTAGGTATGCAGCTTACAAACCTTACAGCGTACAATGAATATATTACAGACGTTATAATCGGTGTAATCGTTTATCTTTCAGCCTTTGCATTGTTTATAAGGACCTGGATTTCTACAAGAAAGAAAGAAGCACCGGTTAAACCCATAGAGGATAAAGAAAAAGCCACGCAAGAAGAAGAAAATAAGGAAGGGGGTAATGAATAATGTCATTTTTAATTCAGCAGACACTTTTATTTATGGTTCCCCTTATGATAGTTGCTTTGGCAGGCGTATTTGCGGAAAGAAGCGGTGTTATTAACTTGGCACTTGAAGGTATCATGATTTTCGGTGCCTTCACAGGAGTATTGTTTGTGCGCACCGTTCAGGAAATCGGTATTTTTGAAAACGCTTATTTAAACGGAAACTGGGGAGCGCTTCAGTTATTTGAAATATTAGCCATGCTTGTGGCAGGAATTATGGGTTCTGTTTTCTCACTCTTACTTGCATTTGCTGCGGTAAGCTTAAAGGCAGACCAGACAATCGGCGGTACAGCATTAAACATGCTTGCTCCCGCACTTGTATTATTCCTCGTTCGTATCATGGTTAACCAAAACACCTTAATGATGTTTAAGGGAGATTCCGCAGGATGGTTCATGCTTAAGAAGACCACCTTCGGATTTGATAAGGATGCAGACTTAGGTTTCTTTGGAAACACATTTTTAAATAAGGTTTACCTTGCAACCTATATTTGTCTTCTTATATACGTTATTCTTTCAATCATTTTGTACTTTACAAAGTTTGGTTTAAGACTTCGTTCCTGCGGTGAAAATCCTCAGGCTTCGGCATCTCTTGGTATTAACGTTTATAAGATGAGATATTCGGGCGTTATTATTTCCGGATTCCTTGCAGGAATGGGCGGCTTTGTATATGCCCTTACATCTTCAAACTGTTCCGCAAACGGCGATGTGGCAGGCTTTGGTTTCCTTGCTTTGGCAGTTATGATTTTTGGTAACTGGAAGCCTTTAAACATTGCGGGAGGAGCCCTTTTATTCGGTCTCTTTAAATGTATTGCGGCTTGTTATTCAACTTTGGATATTAACGGTGATGGAATTTTCTGGTTAAAAGAAGTCGGTATCAGCTCAAACGTATACCGTTTGCTTCCATACGTCATCACCCTTTTGGTGCTTACCTTTACTTCAAAGAAGTCAAGAGCACCAAAGGCTGAAGGTATCCCTTATGATAAGGGCACAAGATAGGTTATTTTGCGGTGTTTCTGTATTCGCTGGGAGTTTTCCCTGTGTACTTTTTAAAGATCTTTAAAAAGTAGAAATAGTCGTTAAAACCTGTTTTAAGCGATATTTCATTTATGGAATCTGTTGTTTGTAAAAGAAGGTTCTGGGCATTCTTAATACGAAGGTCCGTTAGGTACTTTGTAAAAGTAGTGCCGGTAGCTTTTTTAAACATCTGGCTTATGTAGTTTGGATTTAAGTTAACCACATCAGCCACATCCTTTAAGGAAATATCGTTTGTATAATAAGTATTTATATACTTCATTATCTTTAAAAAATAAAAATTGCTTATACTTGCACCGGCTTCGGGCTCTTTGTTGGATTGCGAAAGCTTTTCGATAAGATTGTCGATACATTCGTCAATGGAAGAGTAGAGGCCGGTGAGCTGTTTGTAATTGTAAATATAATCGTCCGATTCATCTTTTATTAAAGTGGTGTTTGTAAGTATTCCGTTTACAAGCTGCTGAAGAGAATGAACGGACATTTTCTTTTTATCCGGACTGTTCTTAAGTTCGCTAAGAAGCTTTAAAACAGATTCTCTGTTTGAAAAAGAAAGGGCATTCTGAATATCGCTTACAATCTTTATTGAGTGAGAATCATAGTATTCATCGCAAATCGTAGCTTCAGGATCAATAAATGACTGATAGCACATGGCGATTGAATTATATATAGACATTCTTAAGCTCTTTGCATTTATGGAAGTAGGATAAATTGCTATGCCCGTAGCTTCGCCTGAAGTAATATATCTTTTTAATCCGTCCTTTACAAAGGGGTTGTTTGATAAATAGCCGTAAAGATTAGAGCCTGCCTTAAAAGCAAAGACTTCGTTTGTAAAGATGGGAGACTGGCTAAGGGAAGCTGCAAGGTAAAACTTATCGGTGGATAAGTCATTGCTTGCCATATAGGTTTTAATTCTTTCTAAGTCATTTGTTTCAATTGCTTCAAGGAAAGAATCCTGAGATAGAAGGGCACCGTTTTCATCTATATTATCGATGGCCTTTACTATAAGCTGGATGATTTCTTCGTATTCAACAGGCTTTAAGCAATAGCCCAAAACGTTATATTGAATGGCCTTTTGGGCATAAGAAAATTCAGCGTAACCGCTTAAAATAATAACCTTTGTTTTTAAGCCGTTTTGAAAAATCATCTTGCTTAAATCAAGGCCGCTGTAGCCGGGCATCCTTATATCCAAAATGGCAATGTCCGGTTCTTTTTCAACTATAATTTCATGGGCTTCTTTACCGTTAGAAGCGCAGTAAGCTACTTCAGCGTTATACTTTGCCCAGTCAATGTTTTCTTTCATTGATTCAATTATGGAAGGCTCATCGTCTGCCAATAAAACTTTGTACATTCTATTCCCCTTATCTTTCAAGCGGAAGGCGTAACTGTACTACCGTTCCGTCTGATTCTTTACTTTCTATTGTGATTCCGTATTCTTCTCCGTATTGAAGCTTGATTCTTGCATTCGTGTTTAGGATGCCTACATACTTTTCTGAATTAATATGCTTTTCAGAAAGAAGAGAACGTATTTCTGAAAGCTTTTCTTCGCTCATTCCGACTCCGTCATCCCTGATATCGATATAAAGGTCAGAGTCTGTAATGTTTGCGCCTATATAAAGGGTACATTTTTCCAATGAAGGTTCTATGCCATGTCCTATGGCGTTTTCAACCAGGGGCTGCAATATCATCTTAATAACGCGATACTTTAAAGCTTCTTCCGGTATGTTATAAAAGATTTCAAATTTATCTTTAAATCTGTACTTTTGAATTTCCACATAAGCTTTTGTAACTTCAAGTTCATCCTTAAAAGGCACTATTGGAGCGCCCTTAGTGTTGTATCTATACATCTTTCCCATGGCAATTGCTATGTTTGCAATTTCGGGAGCGTCCTTTAAAAGAGCCTGAGAGCGTATAAGCTCAAGAACGTTATATAGAAAATGCGGATTTATCTGGCTTCTAAAATAGGATATTTCCGTAGCCTGACCTCGAATCTTTTCTTCGTACAATTTACTTGATGCATCAAATATCTGGACATTTAATTCATCGATGGTTGAAAACATGTTTGTAAAGGCGGTTCCAAGATCATGGACTTCCATACATCCGTCGATATCGATGGGAGCGCTTAAGTGTCGGGTTCTTTCTTTTTCCATGGTCTTAATGATATTTGAAAACTGATTAAGAGGGTTAATTAAGCTAACGTAAAGGGTAATCAGCATAAGGAGCACAAAGAACACGATTGCAACCACAATCATAGTTACTTTAATTAAGGTTCCCTGGCTTGATTTATTAACCGATGAAATGTTTACGGCGCTTATGATATAACACCTTGCGGTGCTTGAATAATCCATTTTTATAAGATAAGACTTACTTTTATTTGAAAAAGAAGTATTTTCCGTTACCTTTGAATAGTTGGCCTGACATATGGGAATGATGGCCTGTGAAACGGATTTTGAAGAAGAGTTTAGAGCATGGTAGTTTCCGTTTATATCCATAAGATAGTAGTAGGCATTTTCGCTTGAAGAAGAGGTAAGGGATAACTTATCCATATCAAGTGAAAAGAAAATGCATCCTATGGGGTGTCCAAGATAATAGGTCTGAGAACAATAAACGTAATAAGACTTATCCTTGAAAGGCAAGAAAGAACTTTTCTTAAGTCCCAGTCCTCGATTTAAGTTTTTATCGTTTGAAACGGTTTCTTTGTACATGCTAAGCAAATCTTCTTCGGAATAAAGAGAAGACCAGTGGACCACATTGTTAACAAAGGCAATGTCTGCAATGTCAGGGTATAAGCTTTTTATGTAAGAAACGTTTTCAGAAACCTGATTGACAATGTCAGCAGAAATGTTTTTATAGTCGGTAGCGTTAAACAGGGTCTTATAGATACTGTCTGTTTGAAAGCTTGTGGTAACGACATCAAGCTTTGTGCAAAGAGAGTCTAAATCATTGCTAAACCTTGCGGTTGCAAGGTCTGCATGCTCCGATGCGGTTGACAACATAAGCCCGTTAATACTTGCAATTGAAAAAACGGACAAAAAAACTACAAGCACGATGGAAACAGCGCTTATCAGTATAAATTGCTTTTGTATGGGAAGATGTTTAAACCGCTTAATCCTGTTTTTTATCATAAGATAAAGATACCTTATTTTGCTTAATTTGACTATTATGTAATATTTTCAGATTTCTAATTATTATCCATTCTCGCTGTAAAAAATTCATTAAAAATAGGCATAAACTTCGATTAATGTTTCATACATTAATCTTTTTTGTTTTGACATAATTATTATCGGGGTACAAAGGAGAATTAAGTGAAATCTAATCACAGTACTTATTTTAAATTGTTTTCGATAGTGACAATTGCCGCACTTCTTACAGGCATTGTGTATATCGAAGCGGACAAAGAAAACTTAAAAAAGCAAATAAATAAGGAAACATCCTTCTGGGATATATATTCGGAAGAAGATCTTAAGGCAAACGATTTTCTTTTATACAGAGTAGATTGCGGAAATACGTTATCACATGCAACTCTCGGAGCCTTCCAATCCGCAGGCGACAAGGAATACGGTCCTGACGAAGTTACAAAAAGAAAATGGGGATACGAGCCAAAGGATTACATGGTAGCCGTTAAGGATAAATACGGAACCGGAACAAGCTCCTATAAGTGGGAAATAAAGGAAGATGCCTGGTATGATAACAACCTTACGGGTTTTTACTATAACTTTGAAGTTCCGCAGGGTGAGTATGAAGTAACGTTAGGCTTTTACAATCCCTTCAGCGCCCGTCCCATATACGCACAGGTTGAAGATGACATGCTTGTGGACGGAGAGAAGATTTTAAAGTATAAGCTTACAGAATTTACGGTATATACAAGCGTTGAAGATTCTGAGCTAAACCTTAAGGTATTTAATCCTCAAAGAGGAGTGGATGCCATGAAGAACCCGATACTTAGCTATATCGAAGTAAGGGTGGTGCCTAAGTTTGGAAGAGAGCTTCTTTTATCTTACATGGAAAGCTTAAAGGGCGCCTTAGACAATCAGGGGAAATTCACTCCCGAGTCTTATGAGAAATTCATTAAAGCCTATCAGGACGCAGAAAAGGTTTTGATAGAAAACAACGAATCGTCAAAAGAAAACATTGAGTTTAGAAAATCATATTTTGACTTAAAGAGCAGTTACGAATCATTGGAGGACATTAAAGTGTATACATCATTTATAAATGCAAAGCCCTGGACAGATACAGAAGGCAATTTAATACAGGCTCACGGAGGTCAGGTTCAAAAGCTTACCTTTAAGGACAAAGAAACCGGTGAGACAGTCACCAAATGGTGGTGGGTTGGAGAAGATAAGAGTAAAGGCGCCCACGGAGGAATATGTGCTTATAGTTCCGACGACCTTTATAACTGGCAGTTTGAAGGCGTTGTAATGAGAAACGTAAATTCAAGAGAAGAGCTTGATAACGATGAATACTTTAAAAACCTTTATAAAGGCTTAAGTAAGGAAGAACTTGATAACGTATATACCTGCTTAAGTGCCGAGACCGCAATTATTGAGCGACCCAAGCTTATTTACAACGAAAAGACTGATAAATACATTATCTGGTTTCACGCAGACGGCCCCACAGCCACAAGCAATTCATCTTATGCTGCGGCATCCGCAGGTGTAGCAATTAGCGATACTCCTTACGGACCATTTAAGTTTATTGACAGATACAGACTTAATGTATGCCCCGAAGATCAGGAAGATTTTCATCCCGAAAGCAAGGGAATGGCAAGAGATATGAACCTCTTTGTGGATGATGATAAGAGTGCATACATTATTTATTCAAGCGAAGAAAACTTAACCTTATATATTTCAAAGCTTAATGACGAATATACATATCTTGAAATACCTGTAGACGAAGCTGTGTACGGAAAAGATTTTATAAGACTTTTCCCCGGTGCTCAAAGAGAAGCTCCCGCAGTATTTAAAAAGAACGGAACCTATTATCTTGTTTCTTCCGGATGCACCGGATGGGCTCCTAACCAGGCAAGATACTATAAAGCCACATCAATGCTTGGAGAGTGGACCAACGAAGGAGACCCTTGCGTGGGAGACACTCAGAAGACAACCTTTGATTCACAAAGCACCTGCGTATTTAAGACAGACGAGGGTACTTACGTATTTATGGCAGACAGATGGAATCCGGAAGATTTAAAGAATTCAAGATACATCTGGTTACCTGTGACATTTAACGATGATGGAAGCATCGCACTTGAATATACAGAGGAATGGACACTTAAATGAAACCTTCTTTCTTTAAAAGTAAAAAAGCAATCATAACACTCATTGCAGGCCTTCTTTTTTGCCCGGCGTTGTTTGAAATGCAATGCTACGCAAATTCCGATGAGAAGTTAGTGGAGGGCCTGCTTGACAATATAGTTGAGACCTTAAGCTACGAAGATTACTTAGATGCTCACAAATATGTTTCTCCGAAAGAAGAAACCGTTATTGATGCAAAAGAGTATACAAGTGCAACGGAAGGCGTAAAGAAAGATGCAGACGGCTTATATACCCCGGAAGAAGGAAGCGTAACTTTTACCTTTGATGTTAAGACAGAAGGCTTTTATAACATCGTGGTTGAGTACATTCCCGTAGAGGGTAAAAACAACACCATTGAACGTAAGCTTTATATAAACGATGAAATACCTTTTGAAAATGCAAAGTATTTAAAGTTTACAAGATGCTGGGAAAATGCAAATCCCGTAAAGAGAGATTCCAGAGATAACGACGTTCGCCCTTCTCAGAAAGAACATGAGCAGTGGATGAAGGCCATGCTTAAAGACAGTGACGGATATTACCAGGAACCCTTTTCTTTTTACTTTAAAAAGGGTGAAAACACACTTACTTTAGAATCCGTTAAAGAGCCTGTAAAGCTTGGAAAAATAATCATTAAAAACGAAGAGCCTTCATTAAACTACGATGAGTATTTAAAAAAGCATAAAGATGAAGGCGCTAAGGAAGTAAGCGATGCGCTTATTAAGATTCAGGCAGAAGATGCCTTATATAAATCAGATTCGACTTTATATCCGGTATCTGACAGAACATCTTCTCTTACAGAGCCCTACAGCCCTTCAAAAACAAGGCTTAACGTAATTGGCGGTGCAAACTGGAAGACGGTTGGACAGTGGATTTCATGGGAAGTAGATGTCGAAGAAACCGGCCTTTACACCATTTCTTTCAGAGAACGCCAAAACATAAACACAGGCGTTACGGTTTCAAGAAGTCTTTACATAGATGATGAGATTCCTTTTAAAGAGGCGGGAGAGTGTAAGTTTTTATACGGAAACGATTGGAACATATTAACCCTTGGAAATGAGGAGCCTTACCTTTTCTATCTTGAAAAGGGTAAGCATACGCTAAAGCTTGAAGTTGCCTTAGGAAGTGAATTATCAAAGATAGTTAACTTAACGGACTCAAGCATTTCGGAACTTAACAAAGCATACAGACAGCTTTTGATGGTTATAGGAAGTGCGCCCGATACCTACAGAGATTACCAGCTTGAATCAAAGACTCCCGAAGCATTGGCCATTTTAAAAGAGCAATACGAAGCAATGCTTGTTTTAAAAGAGCTTTCGGAAGAGTATTCAAAGGGTGTAAAAAGCAGTTCTTCAGCAAGTATCGATAACCTTGTAAATCAGCTTGAAAAGATGCTTAATTCACCCCGCACCATTCCAAAGCAATGGTCGGCATTTAAAGATAACATTGTTTCCCTTGGTTCATGGGAACTTTCAATGAAGGAACAGCCTTTGGAAATTGATTACATTTTAGTGGCTTCAAAGGACACTAAGATGCCTAAGGCAGAGGCTGGTTTCTTTCAAAAGCTTAATCATGAAGCAAAGCAGTTTCTTGCTTCCTTTAAAGAAGATTATGACAGCATAGGCGAAGTTTACGAAGGAAAGGCCTTGGATGTCTGGATCTTGGCAGACGGCACAAACGTAACAAGTATGACAGGCAGCGGTCGTGACCAGGCAACAGTCATAAAAGAACTTGTTGATAACTACTTTGTGGCTGAAACAGGAATTCCCGTAAACGTAAAGCTTGTAAATAAAGATGTTTTGCTATCGGCAACACTAGCCGGTAAAGGCCCCGACGTAGCTTTAAACGTAGCAGGTAAAGAGCCTATAAACTACGCCCTTAGAAATGCGGTTGTGGATTTATCCGAATTTGAAGATTTTGATGAAGTAAGCAAGTGGTTCTATGAAGATGCCATCACTCAGTTTTCTTTTAACGGTGGAATCTACGCCCTTCCTCAGACAATGTCTTTCCACGTAATGTTTTACAGAGCAGACATTTTAAAGGATTTAGGACTTGAAGTTCCAAAGACCTGGGATGAGTTCTACGAAGCATTGGCAGTTATTCAAAAGAACAATATGAACGTTGGTATTTTCCCTGATTACACCACTTTTGCAATGTTTTTATATCAGCACGGCGGAACCTATTATTCAGATGATTCTAAACGAAGCGGTCTTGATACGGAAGAAGCAGTTGCGGCATTTAAGCAGTGGTCAGGTAACTACGTAAATTACAGGATGCCGGTTACATTCGACTTTGCAAACAGATTCAGAACCGGTGAAATGCCTTTATCAATCGGTGACTATACAAACTATAACTACTTATCGGTGTTTGCTCCCGAAATAAGAGGCCTTTGGGGCTTTACATTGGTTCCTGGATATGAAAGAGAAGACGGCACCTTAGACAGAAGCGTATCCGCATGGGAATCAGCCTCCATCATAATGAAGACTTCCAAGCAAAAAGAAAACGCATGGGAATTCTTAAAGTGGTGGATGAGCGCAAAGACCCAGTCCGATTACGGTAACGAAATAGAAAATGTGCTTGGTGTTTCGGGACGTGTGGCTACAGCAAATATTGAGGCTTTATCAAATCTTGCATGGGCTTCAAAGGACTATAAGCAGCTTATGGGAGAACTTAAGTGGGTTAAGGCAATACCCGAAATACCCGGAAGCTACTATACGGAAAGAAATATAAAGAACGCTTTCTATACGGTTTATAACAACAACGAAGATCCAAGAGAAACACTTCAGGACATTGTTAAAACCATTAATACAGAGATTAGAAGTAAACGTGAAGAATTCAATCTTCCCACAGATTGACAGGAGATAAGATGAACGAAAACGAGAAGTTTATGGCTAAGCTTTTAGCTTACATGAAAAATAAGCGCTCAAACCTCTTTAGAGAGATTAGGAAAAACAAGATATCATATTTGCTTATTGCGCCTTACTGTATCCTGTTTATTCTTTTCTATCTCGTTCCGGTTTGTATGTCCATAGGCTTAAGCTTTACCTACTTTAACATATTGGAACCTGCAAGATTTGTGGGATGGAAAAACTATGTAGATTTGTTCTTTGCGGATGAAGTCTTCTTAAAGGCAGTAAAGAACACCTTCTTGTTTGCCATCATCACAGGCCCTATCGGTTATTTCCTTGCTCTTTTCATAGCCTGGATGATAAACGATATTAAGAATTCAAAGATTCGTGCTTTTATGACACTTATCTTTTATGCTCCCACAATTTCGGGTCAGGCATATATCGTGTGGAAGTACATTTTCTCAAGCGATACCTACGGTATGGCAAACGGCTGGCTTATGAAGTGGGGCCTTACCTTTCAGCCAATTCTTTGGTTTGAAGATGAAAAGTTTATAGCTCCCATCCTTATTATCGTAGTGCTTTGGATGAGTATGGGTACAGGCTTCCTTTCCTTTATAGCGGGTCTTCAAAACGTAGACAGATCCCTTTATGAAGCGGGATATATGGACGGAATCACAAACAGATTCCAGGAACTTTGGTACATAACACTTCCCGCAATGAAAGAACAGCTTATGTTTGGTGCGGTTATGACAATCACAAGCTCATTTGCAATTCACGATCAGCTTGCGGCCCTTGCAGGCTTCCCTAGCGTAAACTATGCGGCTCACACCGTAGTTTCTCACCTTATAGACTATGGTACCGTTCGTTTTGAAATGGGTTATGCATCTGCAATAGCGACCCTTTTGTTTATGGTTATGATTCTTTGCAATAAATTGGTTCAATCACTCCTTAGAAAGGTTGGAAAGTAATGGCAAAAGCATTTAAGCATAAAAAAAGAACTAAGCCCAATCATTCAGGGGTGGGAGACTTCTTCAGCATTTTCTTTTTGATACTGATGGGTTCCTTTATGGCTCTGCCTTTGGTCTTGGCCATAAGTAACTCTTTAAAACCTTTGGAGGAATTGTTTATTTTCCCTCCCCGTTTCTTTGTAAGAAACCCTACTTTGGATAACTTCCATGATGTGTTCGTGCTTATGAGTCAGTCATGGGTGCCCTTTTCAAGATACATATTTAACACTGTATTTATCACTATTGTAGGTACACTGGGACATTTGTTTGTGGCAAGCCTTTGTGCATACGCCCTTGCAAAGCATAAGTTCCCCGGAAGAAACGTAATTTTCTGGATTATCGTAACAGCCCTTATGTTTTCAACTCAGGTTACGGCAATTCCAAACTATTTAATCATGACAAAGATAGGCTGGCTTGATAAATACTTATCTTTAATTGTTCCAGCAATTGCAAAGCCCCTTGGCCTTTTCTTAATGAAACAGTTTATGGAGCAGATTCCGGATTCTTTATTGGAAGCTGCAAGAATAGACGGAGCAAGAGAAGTTACGGTATTTTGGAAGATCGCTATGCCTCAGGTTAAGCCCGCATGGCTTACACTTATTATCTTTTGTTTCCAGGATCTTTGGAATTTACAAGGTTCAAACTACATATTCAGTGAAGAATTAAAGACTTTACCCTACGCATTAAGTCAGATTTCAGCAGCCGGTATTTCAAGAGCCGGAGCCACATCTGCGGTAGCGGTAATAATGATGGCGGTTCCCATCATAATCTTTGTTATAAGTCAAAGTAACATTATTGAAACCATGGCTTCATCAGGTATTAAGGAGTAACGTGCATGAAGAAACACTTTAAATTCTATAAGTTAATACTTGCTTCTTTGGCATTAAGTTTTCTTTTTGGCGTAAATTCCTATGCTTCGGAACCTTTTGAATCCTATTCCTATAACTACTGGAAGCTTGCTGTAAGACAGCCTTATCCCTATTTATACGATAAAACCTTTGATGAAAAAGATTTTGAAACAAAGCTTAGTTTCCCTGATGATATGTTCTTTTACGATGACAGCATTTTTGTTGCGGATACGGGAAACTCAAGAATCCTTAAGCTTGACTTAAACGGAAAAGTCCTTATGGAAATTGATTCCGCAAAATCTAAAAGCGATAAATTAAACGAGCCAAGAGGCGTGTATGTTACGGATGAAGGAAACATATACGTGGCAGACAGTAAAAACGCAAGAGTGGTTGAGTTCACAAAAGACGGAGAGTTTGTAAGAGAAATCGGACGCCCCGACACCACTTTGATTGCAAGCAACGTAGAATACAAGCCCATGAAAGTGGTGGTTGATAAAGACGGAAGAATATACGTTATCGCATACGGCATCAACATGGGACTTGTGGAATTTGACAGAGACGGAAACTTCCAGGGCTTTATGGGAGCCGCGGAAGTAACTGTAAATAAGTTTTATTACATCTGGAAAAACTTTCTTTCCACAAAAGAACAGCAGGAAAGAATGCAGACCATAGTTCCCACAGAGTACAGTAACATTTTTGTGGACAAAGAAAACTTTGTATATGCCACAATAAACGGACTTACGGGGGATGAAATCAATGCAGAAAAAGACTGTATAAGACGCTTAAATCCTACGGGAACCGATGTTTTAAGACGTTTGGGACCTCCCATTGTAGGGGACTTAAGATTCTCTCAGGATAACTGGTCATCCTTTAAGGACGTAGCGGCTACGGATTACGGATGCTACTTTGTGCTTGATGATGCAAACGGTAAAGTATTTACCTACGACTATGACGGAAACTCACTCTTTATTTTCGGACGTTCCGGAATTAAAGAAGGTAACGTTCAAAAGCCGGTTTCTTTGGTAATAAATAAAGACGCTTCAAAAATATATGTTTTGGACGGCGTCCTTGGAAACATAGTAAGCTACAAGATTACCGATTACGGAAAACTTGTTTTAAACGCAATTCTTTTAAACGATACGGGAGACAGCGAAGGTTCCAACGCCTGCTGGCAGGAAGTATTAAAGAGAAACTCAAATTGCGAGATGGCTTATATCGGCCTTGGTAAGACCCTTCTTTCTGAAGGAGATTACAAAAAGGCCATGGAGTACTTTAAGCTTGGCAACAACAGAAAGTATTACTCAAAAGCTTTTTACTACTACAGAAAAGAAGTAATGGAAAAGAACTTTGGAAAGATTATGGCAGTCATTATAGTGGTTGTTTTAGGTTTACTGGCTGTCAAAGGATATGCACGTATAAAGAAATGGGTAGGAGAGGTTAAATGCACTACTTTGAAACATTAAAATACGTTTTTCACGTAATATTTCATCCTTTTGACGGCTTTTGGGACTTAAAGCATGAAAAGAAGGGAAGCGTGGCTGCGGCACTTACTTTTGTGGTGCTTACAATAATCACCCTTGCTATAGAAAAGCAGGAGACCGCCTTTTTGTTTAACAAAAACAAATTGTCTGAGTTAAATGTATTGGTTGACATAATAACTGTTGCTTTAGTCTTTATTCTTTGGTGTGTGGCAAACTGGTGCACCACATCATTGATGGATGGTAAGGGCAAGATGGTTGAAATTGTAACGGCTATCGGTTATGCGGTATTTCCCATTCCCTTAATTCGCCTTCCCTTAGTGTTCTTTAGCCACTTTGTCACCATGGACGAAGGCGCCTTTATTAAGGTATTTGGCATTGTAAGCCTTATCTGGGCGGGAATGCTTGTGTTTTTTGCAACATCAGTAATTCACGAGTATTCCATTAAGAAGACTGTAGTTACGGTTTTAATCACGATTCTTGGCATGGGAATTTTAATGTTCATAGGATTATTGTTCTTTAACGTAATCGAGCAAATGATCAACTTTGTGCTCACCATTTATAAAGAAATCAGATTCAGGTAGAAAGGAAGCAATAATGCGAGACAAAAGATTTTTAAAGACATTAATTTATATAGCATCGCTTATTTTACTTCCCCTTATGTTTAAAGAAAACGCCTACGCAAAGGTTTCTTCACCCGAAGGCATGAAGAGAGTGTGCGAAAACGATTCCTTGGCATTATACATAAACGAAGAAAAGACAGACATTGCGGTAGTGGACAAAGAAACCGGAAAGATCTGGTATTCAAATCCTCAGAATGCGGATGATGATTCATTTGCTTCCGCTTACTACAAGCGTTTCTTACACAGCCAGCTTCAGGTAACTTACTTTAACGAAAACGTTCAGGCATCCACCATGGATAACTATAACGATTCGATTTTAAACGGTCAGTTTGAAACAGAGTTTTTTGAAGACGGTGTAAAGATAAATTACTTTATCGGAAAAGCGGCATCAATGCTTACTCTTCCAGAGGTTATCTCTCAGGAAAGACTTGACTCATTTAAAGAAAAGATGTCGAAGGCTCAATTAAAGAAAATCAATCGTAACTATACATTGATTGATCCAAACGCAGATCTTAACGATGACGCAAAAGCAAATGTTGAAAAGTATAAAGGCTATGAAGGAAAGGCCTTTTACATATTAAGAAGCGGCGTTAAGGACTATTTAAAAGAAGAGCTTGCATCTTATTTTGAAGAAGCGGGATACACAAGCGAAGACCTTGAAAAGGACCTTTTGGAAGCGGGAGGAGAAGAAGAGGAAAGCGACGACCCTTGGTTTAAGATTTCATTACAATATAAGCTTTTAAAGGACCGCTTAGTGGTTTCTATAGACCCTAAAGAAATAGAGTATAACGATAACGGATATTACCTTGTTGATATAGATGTGCTTCCTTACTTTGGAGCAGCGGGAACGGATGAATCAGGTTACATTTTTGTCCCCGACGGAAGCGGAAGCTTAATTAACTTAAACAATCAAAAGACAAATGTTACTGCCTATACAGCCAATGTATACGGAGACGATTTAACCGGTAACTTTATGAATGCAAAGGCTTCTGAAGCAGACCCGGCTCTTTCAATAAAACTTCCGGTATTTGGATTAAAGACAACGGATAAGGCATTCCTTGCAGTTATTACAAACGGTGAAGGATATGCAAACATATCCGCAGATATATCCGGAAAGACCACGTCTTATAACAATGTATTTGCAGGTTTTTCTTACTTACAATACGGCCCCATGTCTTTAGGCTCCATGGTTGGCTCAAACAGCTACCAGCTTTATTCAAAGGCAGATTTTTCTTCAGACTATGAAGTTTCTTATTTCTTCTTAGGAGATGAAGATGCCGATTATTGTGACATGGCGGATTGCTACAGAAACTACCTTATAAATGAAAAAGGCTTAGAAAAGAAAGACTTAAAGGACGACGTATTGCTTGTATCCGAATTTATAGGTGCAATCGATAAATACAAAACCATTTTGGGAGTCAGATATTCAGGCCTTGTAAAGCTTACTGATTACAGCGAAGCTCTGGATATTACGAACGATTTATTAAATCAGGGCGTAAATAACCAGGCAGTTGTTTTTGCAGGATGGCAAAAGGGAGGCTTAAAGAGCGAAGCGGAGACTTCGATTAAGAGTCTTTCTAAGCTTAATAAAAACGGAATAAACATAAATAAGTTTGATGATGAGCTATTAGCGAAAGGCATTAATTCATATTTCACAGTAGACCTTCAGCACGTATACGATGACAAAGTTTTTGACGGATTTAATAAGCTTTCCGATGCTCCTCAATACTTTGACCATACAGCGGTTTATGAAAGCTACACCACCGTTTTTGATTTAAGTAAGGTTGGCGTTAAAGGTTACCTTGTAAGCCCCTTAAGCCTTTCAAAGTTATCAAAGAAAGTAGATAAGTACTTTGATAAAAAGGATTTGTCCGGAATAGCATTTACAAGCATTTCAAACAATCTCTTCAGTGACTATCCAAATTCAAGATACACTGACAGACAGGCTTCAAAGCTTAAGAATGAAGAAAGCCTAAATCAACTTTCTGATGGCAGAAATGTTTTATCAGACAATGCCAATGAATACGCTGCCACAAAGAGTGATGTAATAATGAATGCTCCTTTATATTCAAACGATTTTAAGATTTTGGATAAAGACATTCCTTTCTATGAGCTTGTATTTCACGGATATGTGGATTTTTCCGGAGAGCCCCTTAACCTGGCGGACTCCTATGAAATATCACTTTTAAAATGTGTAGAAACAGGCGCAGGCCTTCACTATAAGTGGATAAGTGAAGATAATTCGGTGCTTAAAGAAACCGACTACGAAGACTTTTATGCAATTAACTACGATTCCTTAAAGGAAAGAGCGGTAGCTGACTATTTAAGAGTAAACGAAGCCATGAAGGGCTTAAAGAACGAAGAAATAGTTAAGCATGAAGAAGTTAAAGAGGGCGTCGTTAAGGTTACTTATGAAAACGGCACAAAGGTGTATGTAAACTACACTGACGAAGCTTTTGCTGATGGCTCTGTAAAGGTTGAACCAATGAATTTCTATGTGGGAAAGGAGAATCGTTAAATGAATTACTTTAAACGGCGAAACGGTAAATTACGACTTTCCTTAACCGGCAAAGAAGCAGTGTGGGGAATATTGTTTATACTTCCTTTCCTCATCGGTTTCTTTGGAATCTTCCTTCCCATGATTATAGATTCCGTTCGCTTCAGCTTTTCAAACATGGATGTGGAAAGCACGGGATATGTGCTTCACAAGGCAGCAAATAACGGCTGGGAACACTATTTAAGAGCACTTACCATTGATCCTGATTTTAATATGTTACTTATTAACTCGGTTTTATCGATGCTTGTAAGAGTGCCCCTTATTATAATTTTCAGTTTCTTTGCGGCAACACTTTTAAATCAAAAGTTTAAGGGAAGAGCGGTTGCAAGAAGCGTTTTCTTCTTACCTGTAATACTTACATCCGGCGTTGTCTTTGGACTTGAAAACTCGGATCTTTTGGTAAGAACCCTAAGCGATGTAAACATGGATGCTTCGGAATTTGAAAACTTTTTAAATGTTTCAAGGTTTTTGATGGAATACACAAACCTTCCAAAGCCCATTATTTCTTACCTTACAACAGCGGTTAACGGTATATACGACATAGTGGTGGCATCCGGTGTACAGATACTTATTTTCCTTGCGGGACTACAGTCAATTTCACCTTCACTTTATGAAGCTTCCAGCATGGAAGGCGCAACGGGATGGGAAAACTTTTGGAAGATTACTTTCCCCATGATAAGCCCCATGATTTTGGTAAACAGTGTGTACACCATTATCGATATGTTTACAAACGAAGCAAACGAAATGATGAATGAGATTAAAACAACCATATTCTCTGAAGTCAAGTATGGCTTTGGTTCTGCCATGGCGTGGATATATTTTGTATGTATCGCAATCATCCTCCTTATAGCGGGATGGCTCATTTCAAGAAAGGTATTTTATTACGATGAAAGATAACATTCGTTCAAAATTTAATATGTACCGCATCGCAAGAAACCTTTCTTCGGTAATAAGAGCGGTAATAATCATCGGTATCTGTTATGTGATACTGCATCCATTAATCGTAAAGATATGTGTTTCTTTTATGAGTGAATCAGACCTTTACGATGCAAGCGTTAAATACATTTCTAAGGCACCAAATCTTACAAACTATAAGATGGCAATCGACGGAATGGAGTACTGGAAGATGCTTATAAAAACAGGCATTTTCTCAGCCACAATATCACTCCTTCAATTGTTTTCTTGCCTATTAACAGCTTACGGCTTTGCAAGATTCAGATTCCCTTTTAAGAAGCTTTTGTTTGGATGTGTAATCCTTACACTTATCGTGCCTCCGCAGATTATAATGCTTCCCTTGTTTATGAAGTACAGATTCTTTGATATATTCGGAATCTTTAAGGCAATCAAAGGAAGCCCTGTAAATCTTATAGATTCGCTTATTCCTTTCTATATCCAGTCGGCAACCTGCATGGGTATAAGAAACGGATTATATATTTACCTTTTAAGGCAGTTCTTTAAAGGAATGCCAAGAGAGCTTGAAGAAGCGGCATTTGTTGACGGAAGCGGAAAGCTTAGAACTTTCTTTACCATTATGCTTCCAAGTGCCATCCCCATGATGGTTACGGTTTTCTTGTTTGGATTTGTATGGCAGTGGACAGATTCCTTCTACTCAGGACTTTTCTTAACAAAGAACCATGTAATGGCATCCGTATTAAGCAATTTGTCCGCAAACATTTACTCAAGCTACGAGGGCTTCGGAGGTTCCATGAACTTTATAAGCCCGGGCTTTGTATCCATGATGAACAACACGGGTACAGTGCTTATGATACTTCCCCTTATCATTTTGTATCTTATATGCCAAAAGTCCTTTGTGGAAGGCATAGAAAGATCGGGTATAGTGGGATAACCAAGAATGATACGCCATTGGCGATATCAGCCGGATAACCGGGGGAAAGAAAAAAGCGCCCAATTCTTTCTCAATATAAACGGCGCAGAAAGAGGATAATATGAAAAAGCAATTAACTAAGAGATTGGTGGGTTTATTACTTTCATCTGCCATGGTGTTATCTCTCACAGCCTGCGGCTCAAAGCCCGCATCTGTATCTGAAACACCTACAACTGTTTCTGAATCAACAGAAGAAGCTTCAGTAGTTGAAGAAACTCCTGAAGAACCCGAATACGACTTCGGCGGAAGAGTAGTAAGAATCGGTTCTTACTATGATATGACTCCCGACCCCAACAAAAACGCAATCGAAGCTGCTTTGGCAGAAAGAATTGCATATGTTGAAAAAACTTACAATTGTAAGATTGAATTCGTAGACCTTGGCGGAAATTACGTAGATCAGTACGTAACATCAGTTCTCGCCGGTGACCCTGTTTGTGATATCGGTTATGCCGTAACCACAAAGGTTCTTCCTTCACTTATCGAAGGCGGTATCGCTTATCCTGTAAGCGACCTTGGCGTTATGGACTTTTCTGATTACAAGTGGCGTTCAGACGTAGTTGATGCAGGCTTCTACAAGGGAAAGAACTATACTTTCTTACTTAAGGATCCTGAAATCAGATACGGTATTTTCTGGAACAAGACATTATTTGATAAGTACGGCTTACCTAACCTTTACGACCTTTACAAGAATGGCGAATGGACTTGGGATAAGTTTAAGGAAGTTGCTATCCAGGGTAACCAGGATACAGATTCAGACGGTAACATCGATATCTACGGTTTCAACGCAAGAGAAAACCTTGGATGGTGCTACCTTTACTCTAACGATGCATACGTAGCTGAAAAGACAGATGCAGGCATGAAGATCGACTTATCAGATCCTAAGGTAGTTGAAGCTTTGACAGCTATGCAGGACTTCACAACAAACGTTAAATTCAGAGATGCAATCGACTGGTCAACAGAAGGATGGGATTCCTTCATTAAGGACTTCAGAGACGGAAAATACATGATGTGTCTTGAAGAGTTCTGGATTTCATACGCTTACCTTAACAAAGAAGGCGAAGCTATGACAGATGACTGGGGCTGGGTTCCTTTCCCTAAGGGAACAAGCGCTACAGACTGGTCTTGCTACGGAAAAGAAAACGGATGCCGTTTCATGCTTAACGGTATTGAAAACCCTGAAGAAGTAGCTACAATCTACAACCTCATCACAGACATCGCTGACACTCAGGATGAATGGGATGACTTACTTGAAGACCAGCTTGAAAGCTGGGCAGACGATGCAGAAACAGTAGAAAACGTTTCTTACATCTACAACAACGGCATCGCTGTAATTAACAGTGTAAACGGATTCTCAGAGCTTAACACAGCTATCAACGACATGGTTTCAGAAATTGCTAAGGGCGAGTCAACACCTCAGACCGCACTTGATAAGTATCAGTCACTTATTGATGCTGCAATTTCAGATCTTGAAACACACGATTACGATGCAGATATGCAGGAAATCGTAAAGGCTGCCGAAGAAGCAGAAGCTGCTGAAGGCGAAGAGAAATCTGAATAATAAATTCCCCTTTTTTTGGGCCGGCGCTTATGGCGCCGGTCTTTTTATTTTGCCTCTCTTATAGTAAAATAGACTTATATTTATTCGGGGGAAGGAAATGAAAAAAACATATGTAATGTGCGCCTGTGTTCTTTCTTTGGTGTTAGGACTTACAGGCTGTGCCGGGTTAAAAAATCAAAAGAATGTAAATGAAAATAAAAAAGTGTCCGAGTATGATACTCATTTGGATATTTCGCTTTCTTATTGGCTGATTGACGATGCCTTTTCAGACAGGGAAAACGATAAGGTTTTAAAAAGGATAGAAGATAAATTCAATGTAACCTTTGTTCCCGTAAATGTAACATGGGATGATTATTACAATAAAATCATTCAGTGGAGCGAATCGGGGCAGTTGCCGGACGTATTTGCGGGAGCTTATCGATTTGAAAACAATTATCTTGATTTTGTAAAATCAGGATTGCTTCATGATATACCCTCAGACTTATCTAAGTATCCAAACCTTTCAAGATATATGGATTCTCCGGAGCTTGAATCCTGCAAAGTGGGAGACAAAGCATATTGTATTTTCAGACAGACTTATTCTGAGCAGGCTGAGACCACAAAAGACAGAACCATAATTTACAGATGGGATTTGGCTAAGAAAGCAGGAATTGAGAAAGAACCTGAAAACTGGGATGAATTCAGAGAAATGATTCAGACCATAATTCAAAAAGATCCCGAAGGAAAGCATATTCAGGGTATGACCGCAAAGGGCTACACCATGCTTGAAGGATTATTGGTTGATTACAGTATTCCTCTTGCTTCAAGCGGGGGCTCGAGGTTTTACTGGGTTAATTCAAACGGAAGATACGTGCCTGCTTTGTTTGCCGGAAAAGAACTTGGGGAAGATGCTCTTCCCACATGGCACTTAATCAGAGATATGTACGATGAAGGCACCATTGAAAAGGACATTTTGCTTGTGACCACTTCTCAGGCAGAAGAAAAGTTTTTAAACGGAAAGAGCGCCGCAATCTGCATTGACGGAGGCTTAAGCAACACAAAGCTTTACGAAAACATTGGAAGGTTCTGGAAAGAAACAAACGGAAGTGAGTTTTGGGATGACGTTAAATACCTAGAACTTATGCCTGATGTTAACGGAGAGCTTTATTATCCTGTATGGGATTATGCATGGAGTGAAACCTACATAAACGCCAATGTTTCAGATGAAAAACTTGAAAGAATTTTAGCTATATATGATTACCTTCTTTCTGAAGAAGGAACTCTTTTATCGAATTTCGGAATAGAAAATGAGTCATACAAGATAGCGGAAGATAAGAGCATTGAGTTAATAGAAGGTGTGACACCTTCCGAAATGTTTCCAAGCATTAAAACCTTTTCTTATCTGGTTTGCTGGAATTACGGAAATCTAAATACCTACAGATATCCAAACATTGTTCCAAACGAGTATGCCCTAAAGGATGAAGAGAGAGTTTCAAAGGCAAGGCAAGTAAAGGTTCCCGAATACAGTGATGAATGCAGCCTTAAGTTCTTTGAAATGGGAACGGATTTTAATATAGACTTAAACAACATTTTCAGTCGCATGCTTGTAGGCCCCGAGCCTGTTGAAGAGCTTTGGAACACCATAATTGATGAGTACAAAGAAAAAGGACTGGAAAGAATTATAGATAAAGTTAATACTGAAGTAGGTAAGTAAATTTGCAAATGAGGACATCTTTTTTTACAAGAGATGTCCTTTTATTTGTCTTTGACTCTTTGATATACTTAAAGAAACAAGAATTCTAAGCAATCGGAGAATGCAAATGAGTGACTATTATTTGGGTATAGACATAGGCGCTTCTTCAGGAAGACATATTCTTTCATGGCTTGAAGAAGGAAAGCTTAAGATGGAAGAAGTCTACAGGTTTAAAAACTTCATGGATGAATCATCGGATGAGGCAACATGGGATGTAGACAGGCTCTTTAAAGAAATAATTAAAGGCCTAAAGAAGTGTAAAGAGATAGGCAAAATCCCTAAGTGTGTTGGAATAGACACCTGGGGCGTAGATTTTGTTCTTCTTGATGAAAAGGATAAAAGAATCGGAAATGCCGTATGTTACAGAGATAAGCGTACTAACGGCATGGACAAAGAAGTTTATAAATATATTTCTGAAGATGACCTTTATAAAAGAACCGGCATTCAAAAGCAGTTATTTAACACAATCTATCAGCTAATGGCTTTAAAGGTAAGAAAGCCGGGTGAATTAAATAAAGCTGATTCAATGCTTATGATGCCCGATTACTTTAACTTTTTACTTAGCGGCGTAAAAAAGCAGGAGTACACAAACGCCACCACGGGTCAGCTTGTAAATCCTGATACAAAGGACTGGGATTATGAGCTTATAAAACTTCTTGGGTATCCTGAAAAGATATTTAAAGAGATAGTTACTCCCGGCACCTTTATAGGTAACTTTAAAGAAGATATTAAAAAAGAAGTGGGCTTTTCTTCAAAAGTAATAGCCGTAGCTTCTCATGATACGGCATCGGCCGTTGTAAGTGTTCCAAGCTTAGCAGACAAGCACGTATATATAAGTTCAGGAACCTGGTCATTAATGGGAACGGTTTTAGATAAAGCAAACTGTTCAAGCATTGCAAAGAAAGGTAATTTTACCAACGAAGGCGGCTTTAACTATAAGTTTAGATTCTTAAAAAACATTATGGGCCTTTGGATGATTCAATCAGTAAAGAACGAAATCGCACCGAATTTATCTTTTGATGAAATATGTAAAAAAGCGGCAGAGTGCGATATTGACTCAATAGTTGATGCAAACGATCAAAGATTCCTGGCACCAAAGAGCATGACTTTAGAAGTAACCGATGCTTGCAAAGAATCGGGACAAAGAGAGCCTAAGGATATATATGAGCTTGCAAGAGTAATCTATAGGTCATTGGCTAAGTGTTATGCAGACACCATCAAAGAAATCGAAGAAATTACAGGCGTTACATATGACGCCATAAACATTGTGGGCGGAGGGTCAAACGCAGACTTTTTAAACAAACTTACAAAAGAAGAAACAGGTAAGGATGTATACGCAGGCCCTACGGAAGCAACCGCCATCGGAAACATTGTGGTTTCAATGATCTCCCAGGGAGACATTAAAGATATTACGGAAGCAAAGAAACTTATATTTGATTCTTTTGAAATAAAGAAGATAGGAGAATAAGAATGACAAACTACGAATCAGCAAAAGAAAAGTACAAAAAGATAGGTATCGACACAGAAGCGGTTTTAGAAACCTTAAAAAACGTTCCCGTTTCCCTTCATTGCTGGCAGGGTGACGACGTTGCGGGCTTTGACCATGACGGCCCTTTAACAGGGGGTATTCAGACAACCGGTAATTATCCCGGAAAAGCCACCACTCCCGAAGAACTTATGCAGGATATGGAAGAAGTTATGCGCTTAACTCCCGGCAAAAAGAAGTTAAACCTTCATGCCTGCTATGCTATATTTGAAAAAGGCGAATTTGTAGACAGAGACAAGATTGCTCCCAAGCACTTTAAGCCCTGGGTTGATTTTGCAAAGAAACACGGCATGGGAATTGACTTTAACCCCACTTTCTTTTCTCATGACAAAGTAAAAGACGGCCTTACACTTTCAAGCCCCGATGAAGAGACAAGAAGATTCTGGATTGAGCACGGTAAAGCCTGCATAAGAATATCCGAATATTTTGCCAAAGAAACCGGTATTCCCTGCGTTATGAATATCTGGACAGGGGACGGATATAAGGATATCCCCGCAGACAGAATGGCTCCGAGACTCAGATATAAAGAATCAATCGAAGAAATCTTAAAAGAGCCCTTTGATAAGAATTTGGTTAAAGTAACCGTAGAATCAAAGGTATTTGGTATCGGTGTAGAATCTTATACAGCAGGAAGCGCAGAGTTTGCCTTAAGCTTTGCAGCATCTCATGACGGATGTCTTCCTTTAATGGATAACGGTCACTATCATCCTACAGAAGTGGTATCTGACAAGATTCCCACTCTTCTTTGCTTCTTTGATGAAATCGCACTTCACATCACCCGTCCCGTTCGTTGGGATTCAGACCATGTAGTGCTTTTTGATGATGAAACAAAGGAAATGGCAAAAGAAATAGTAAGATGCAATGCTTTAAACAGAGTTTACATGGCTTTAGACTATTTTGATGCAAGTATTAACAGAGTAAGCGCCTGGGCAACAGGTTTTAGATCATGGCAAAAAGCTTTACTTAATGCTATGCTTACTCCAAACGATGAGCTTAAAAAGCTTCAGGACAATGCGGAATTCGGAAGACTTATGGCTACTTTTGAAGCTGTAAAGACCCTTCCTTTCGGAGACGTATGGGAAGAATATTTAAGACGTGAAAACACAGTCGATGATTTTTCTTTCTACGATGAAGTTGAAAAATATGAAAAAGAAGTTTTATCAAAGAGGTAATGTTATATGAAATTCACTGATGCAAAATTTGTAAAAGACTTTTGTGCCATGGCTGACGACGGATGGAAGCTTGGCTGGCATGAAAGAAACGGCGGAAACCTTTCTTACCGTGTAAAAAAGGAAGAGGTTGAAAGCGTAAAAGAAAACTTTAAAGCAGGCGAATGGAAGCCTATCGGCACAAACGTACCCGGGCTTAAGAACGAGTATTTCTTAGTTACAGGAAGCGGAAAGTTTTTTAGAAACGTAATTTTGGATCCCGAAGATTCAATCTGTATGATTGAGCTTGACGATAAGGGTGAAAACTATCGTATAGTATGGGGACTTGTAAACGGAGGAAGACCCACATCAGAGCTTCCCAGTCACTTAATGAATCATGAAGTTAAAGTAAAGATTAATCCTGATTACAGAGTTATCTACCATGCTCACACCACAAACATGATTGCGCTTACCTTTGTGCTTCCTTTGGAAGATAAGGTATTTACAAGAGAACTTTGGGAAATGGCAACAGAGTGTCCTGTAGTGTTCCCTGACGGAGTAGGCGTTGTTAACTGGATGGTTCCCGGCGGAAGAGATATTGCCGTAGCTACATCAAAGCTTATGGAAAAGTACGATCTTGCTGTATGGGCACATCACGGAATGTTTGCGGCAGGCCCCGATTTTGATATCACCTTCGGACTTATGCATACCGCAGAAAAGGCAGCAGAGATTTTGGTTAAAGTATTGTCTATGTCACCTAAGAAGCTTCAGACAATTACTCCCGATAACTTTAGAAGCCTTGCTAAAGACTTTAACGTTAACCTTCCCGAAGAATTCTTATACGAAAAATAGAATAATCTCCTTTTATGTTAAAAGCCCCTCTTTGCCTAATAAGAAGAGGGGCTTTGTTTTTTCGTTAATTAAATATCGTTATAATCGCCTTGTCGAGGTTTAATTGATGAGCAGTGAAAAAGCAATAATAGACAGACTTGAAGCTATTATCAAAAGACAAAACGAAAGACTTAAAAGAGCAGAAGAAGATGCAGACCTTTATGACGATAAGCCGTTAGAAGGTGATGACCTTTTGGAAGATGCTTATTTAAAGCACAAAAGGAGTGTAAATCTTAAATACACTGCTCTTGTTTCATTGCCCATTTTGGGAATAATCGCTATTTTTATTGTTTATCTTTTAAAGACTAACGGCGGTCACCTTGATAGGATGTCCCTAATTTACATTATCGGTGCCCTGTGCCTTTTCTTTGTATACGTTGTCTTTATTTTCCTAATTCAAAGAATGGCTTTAACCGGCGTAAATAAGGTAAGTGAAGCTATCTTAAAGGTTTTATCCGGAAAAAGAGATGTAGCCATAGAAGATACCGGAGAAACAGTTTTTTCCGATGCTTACAAGAATGTGGAAGCGCTTTGCGATAACTATCAAAGTGCCTGTGACGACCTTGATAAAGCAATTGATATAGCAAAAGAAGCAAGCGAAGCCAAAAGAAACTTTTTTTCAAACATGTCCCATGAAATGAGGACACCTCTTTCTGCTATGCTTGGGCTTTGCGAAATGATTCAAAGAGAGTCCACAGATTCTAAAATCAGAGATTATGCAAAAGATATAGCGGGCGCAGGTAAGACACTTCTTTTGTTTATAAACGATGCTTTTGATATTTCCAAGTTAAGTACCGGTAAGCTTGAAATAAGCCCCGAAAACTATGACCTTACTCTTTTAATAAATGACATCATAAATATGTCATTAAAGAGAGCAAACGATAAGGGAATAGGATTTAACGTAACTGTAGATGAGAACATGCCCCACTTGCTTCACGGGGATGATTTAAGAATAAAGCAATGCCTTTTAAATATAATTTCAAACGGCATTAAATATACAAGCGAAGGAAAAGTTGAACTTAAGATTTCGTTTTTAAAGTCTACCGAAGGAAGTATCATAGCTACATTTACGGTAGCTGATACGGGCCGTGGAATGACTGAAAGAGATCTTGATAAGATTTTGGACCCGGTTTCTTTTTACGAAGAGGACAGTGCTAAGAGTTCTCAGGGCGTAGGCCTTGGAATGAGCGTTACAAAGAAGGTTTTAAATCTTATGGGCTCAGAGCTTAGAGCAGAATCGGTTTACGGTGTTGGCTCCACTTTTAAGTTTTCAGTAGAGCAAAAGGTTGTAGCATGGGAGCCTATCGGTAACTTCGAAGAAACATTTAAACATCTAAGAGAAGCTGAGGAACCCTTAGAGAGAGCCTTTATTATTCCTGAAGCAAAGATATTGGTGGTTGATGATTCAAGCGTAAATCTTATGATTGCGGAAGGCCTTTTAAAGGATACAAAAGCTATTATCACCTTGTGTGAGAGCGGAGAAAAGGCAATCGAAGAATGTAAGAAACAGCGCTTTGACCTTATTCTACTTGACCACATGATGCCGCAGCTTGACGGAATAGAGACTCTAAAAATCATTAAAGAAAGTGCGGAATCAAGAAACCGCGATGTTACGGTGATAGCTTTAACAGCAAATGCAATAGAAGGCGCAAAGGACTTTTATCTTGGAAACGGTTTTGACGATTATTTATCAAAGCCAATCGAAACGGACAGACTTGAAAATGCGCTTAAAACCTATATCCCGAATAATCTCATAATTGATGATCCCGAAAGAATCAAAGAGTATTTATCAACCGGTGAATCAAGCGAACCTAAGGAAGAGAAAAAAGAAACCTTCATGGAGAGCTTAGCAAAGGTAGGATACATTAATCCAAAAGAGGGTTTGGAGCATTCAGGTTCACTTGAACTTTATCAAAAGGTAGTTGGAGAGTTTACGGATACGGGACTATCAAGAGCCGATACAATCGAGCAGTACTTTGAGCAGATGGACTTTAAAAACTACACAATTCAGGTGCATGCCCTTAAATCGGCAGCAAGAATAATCGGAGCACTTCCTTTGTCTCATTTGGCTCTTGCTTTGGAAAAAGCGGGAAATGAAGAAAATGAAACAAAGATAAAGAATGCTACCGGCGAATTACTTAGAATTTACAGGGAGCTTGTAAACAATCTTGAACCGATTGTTAATCCCGGTGAAGATAAAGAAACAATTGATAATGACAGTTTAAAGGATGCCCTTGCGGCAATCAGAGAAATGGTTGAGGCATTTGACTTTGACGGTGTGGATTCGGTCATGGAAGAATTAAAGAAATACGCTATGCCCGATGACTTTAAAGACAAATATGCCAAATTAAAAACTCTGGTGGCGGAAGTAGCCAGAGACGACATTCTTGCGTTACTTGCTTAAGTTTTGAAAGGGGACAATATGGATAAACGTGTTTTGTTTATAGGAGAGACCTCATCCTTCATAGTAAATGCGGTCAGAGACGGGCTTAAAGAAGTCGGATTCGAATGCGACTTTTGTAAGCTTAATATCAATGAAATAAATAAGCTTGGAGATAAGCCTGATATGTTCTTTATATATGCGGATGAAAAGGCCATTCAGGAAACGGAAGCTTTAATCTACATTAAGGATATCTGCATGGAAGAAGATAAGAAGATATTCTTAATAGGTTATGCGGAAGAGTTAAAGATAATCACCGATATGATTCCAAGCGAATGTTTAGGAGATTGTTTTGAGCGCCCCATAAACGTAAAGAAAATATCGGATACCTTAAAGGCCAGGGCAGATTCCATTGAAACAGGGGCAAACAAAAAGCATATTTTGCTTGTGGATGACTCAGGAACCATGCTTAGAACCGTTAAAGGATGGCTTGAAGGAAAATACAGAATTTCAATGGTTAACTCTGCTACAAGCGCAATTTCTTTCTTAGCCGTAAACCAGCCCGATTTAGTGCTATTGGATTATGAAATGCCTGTGTGCTCGGGGCCTCAGATGCTTGAAATGATAAGGTCTGAAATTAAGACTGAGAGCATTCCCGTTATTTTCCTTACATCAAAGGGAGATAAAGAAAGCGTTGCAAAGGTATTAAGTTTAAAGCCCCAGGGCTATCTTTTAAAGAGCATGCCTTCAGATCAGATAGTGGAGGCCGTGGACAATTTCTTTGCTACACAAAAAACAAAAGGTTTTTAATGAAAACTTAAGCAGGTAAGAGGCCAAAAGGTGCCCCTTGCCTGTTTTCTTTTGCCCCTTTTGTGATATAATTACAAAGACTAAAGCTTTTGGTTAAACCTAAAAGCAATCTTAGGGGGAATACATGAAATTTAAAGGCTTATACAGAAAAGACTATTCTAAGAATGTAAGCGAGGCTATGCCCATCGGTAACGGTTCGTTAGGTGGTTTGGTTTTGGCAAATCCTTTGCATGAAACCATAGTTACAAATCACGAGGAGATTTTCTTACCTACCTTATCTGCGGATGAAGATCAAAGTGATTTAACTCCCAACCCTTATGAGACCGCCCTTAGCCTTAAGTTTGATTTTAATTCATATAAAGAAAGCGATGTAACGGATTACTCACAGTCCTTAAACTTTGAAAATGCCGAAACTGTTACGGATTTTAAAGTAAAAGGAGAGAGAGTTGTAAGAAAGGCTTTTGTGTCCCGAAGCAGAGACATAATGGCTGTTGAAGTAAAAAAAGAGGGAAATCCGTTTTCTTTGGATATTTCTATCGAAGCTCCCGACAATTTAAAAGACACTAACTTAAGCGAGTTTTCTGCTGAAGAAGACACCCTTGTATGCGTGGTTACTCATGAAGAATTGGAGACAGGATACATAGGTGCCATGAGAATTTTAACAGACGGTCAGATAGTTAAAAAATCTGATTCTTCTTTTAATGTTTCAAAAGCAAACTATGTGCTTTCTTTTTACACAATCGGCCCTTGGAAAGTTAGAAAAGAAGCTGAAAAGGTTAAGACTGTAAGAGTGCTTAAGGATATATCCCATGATTATGAAGCGCTTTTAAAAGAACACGAAGCAATTCACGCAGACTTATTTAACAAAGTAAGACTTGAATTTGATTCATCGGAAAGGCTTTTTACAAACGAAGAGCTTATAAACGAAGGCGTTAAGGAAGGAAAGTACGCAAGATTAACTGAGCGTCTTTGTGACCTTGGACGTTACCTTTTGATTGCAAGTTTTGGTAAGATGCCTCCAAACAGTCAGGGCATTTGGGATGCAGACACTAAGAGCGACGTAACTATGGATATTTCATACTTTGGCGCTTTAAGCGAGATAGTAAAGCCCCTGCTTCCCGGAGGACTAAATCTTCTTTCAAGAAAGTATCTTGACTGGCTTGAAGGATACGCAAAAGAGTTCAGTGAAAACACCATAAACAGAGCAGGAGGCGAGAAACTATCAAAAGAAGCTTTTGATGCTTTCAAACTTTTGGCCTGCGAGTATGACGAGTATTACTCATATACTAACGATGAAAATGCCATTGAAAGAAAGAATCGCTTTTATAAAGATATTCTTTTTACAAAGGATGACAAAGAAACCTGTGAAGATAAAGCAGACTTTAATGCCGACTTTAGCTTTATTAAAGACATTTCAAAACGCTTAAAGAAAAACCTCTTTGTATCGGGTTTAGATAAAAAAGAAGGCTTTTCGCTTTTTGAAAACGTTAAGGTCTTAAGTTTTGTTTATTCAATGATTGCAAACACAACTGACGATACCCTTGAGTTTTTCCCTTACTGGCCGAAGGAATTTGATTCTATAAAGGTTACGGGATTAAGACTTAAAGGAGTGCTTAGAATAAAAGAATTGTCAAAGCATAAAGACTTCTTTACAACATCCTTTGATTCTCAGGGAAAGAGAGAAGTAAGGGTTTCTTTACCCGACGGATTTTCCCTTGAAGACGGGGATACGGAGCTTGTTTTATACCCGGGTAAAGCACTTGATTTAAAGGCCATCAGAAGATAAAAAACTAGTTTTCAAATGACTCGTTGATATGGTACAATTACTCTGCAATGTGTGAAAGATTTTTTCAAGGAAGGGTGAAAAATGAGTACAAATCAGCCCTCCGGGAAATCGCCGGCCAGATTAAAGCGAGTTAAAATATTAAAAAAAGTAATAGTAACATTTGTTTTGACCCTTATCTTCTTACCTCTTGCCATGGCCATTTATTTTGGATGCATGGCAGTTTCACTGAAAGAGGAGCTTAGGGAAAGAGAAAGCGAACTAAACTACTACATGGAGCTTCAAAGTGAAGCTTCTTTTCAAAAAAATACAAGTGATTCAATTAAAGAAGGTGAAACAAGCGAAGAAGCTTCTTTAAAAGAACCTTATAAAATATCCGAGTCCGATGTTTCAAAGCTTTCTTTGAAAGATGAAGAACTCTACGCCGGATATAAAAAGATTTATCTTACTTTTGACGACGGCCCCGGCCCAAATACTGATGAAATACTGGATATTCTTGATAGATACAATGTTAAAGCCACTTTCTTTGTAGTAAGAAAGGACGGAAGAAACAACGAAAAGCTTTATCAAAGAATTGCTGAAAGCGGACATTCCTTAGGAATGCATTCCTGCACCCACGTTTACAAAGACTTGTATCAAAGCGTGGATGCTTTTAGGGAAGACACAAAAGAGTTAAGAGATTTTCTTTATCTTGTTACAGGTGTTGAATCCGATATCTACAGATTCCCCGGCGGAAGTTCAAACAACGTAAGCCCTGTTGACATGCATGAGTTTGCGGATGAGCTTTCAAAAGAAGGAATTGTTTTCTTTGACTGGAACATTTCTTCTCAGGATGCTACGGCAATTCCTTTGGGAAAAGACAGAATCGTTAGAAACGTTACGTCTCAGCTTTCAGAGTACAATGAAGCCATCATTTTGTTTCATGACTTAGACGAAAAGCGCACCACTGTCGAGGCTTTACCCGAAATCATTGAGTATATTCAAAATATGGAAAACACGGTTATATTACCGATTACCAGAGATACTAATCCGATACAGCATTTATCGGTAAAATAAAGATTAGTAAAAACACGGAGGGACAACAATGGGATTTTTTTCAGATTTAAAGGAAGACCTTAATCAGGCAGTTACCGAACTCGTTCCTGAAGAAGGGGAAGCAGTTTCAGAAGAAGAAACAAAGGAAAAAGAGAAAGAAGAAATCGATCTTGATGCATTGCTTGACAACATCGAAGAGGATACAGACAAAAACGAGTCTGAATCAAGCTTTGCAAGTGAGAAAAAGTCTTCTCCCAAGACAACTGATGAAACAGCTGTTATTACTGCAGGAATGGACATTACAGGTGACATTAATTCCTCAGGTTCCATGGAACTTTTAGGTTCTGTAAAGGGAAATATCACAATAAACGGAAAGCTTAACATCTTAGGTTCAATCGAAGGTGATTCAAAAGCATCTGAGATTTATGCAGAAAACGCTAAGATTATGGGCGAAGTAAACAGCCAGGGTTCAGTTAAGATCGGACAGAGCTCTGTTATCATCGGTAACATTTTCGCCACAAGCGCAGTTATCGCAGGCGCCGTTAAGGGTGATATCGATGTTAAGGGACCTGTTGTTCTTGATACATCTGCAATCGTTATGGGTAACATCAAATCCAAATCCGTTCAGATTAACAACGGTGCAGTTATCGAAGGTGTGTGCTCACAGTGCTACGCTGAAGTCAGCCCCACATCCTTCTTTGATGAATTCAAAAAAAGCAAGAAATAAGAGGACATTAAATTTATGCGTATCATATTGAAATTAAGCGGAGAAGCTTTAGCCGGCGAAAAGAAGACGGGCTTTAGCGAAGACGTCGTAAGAGCCGTTTGTTTGCAGATTAAAGAAGTTGCAAAGAAAAACGAAGTGGCTGTTGTTATCGGCGGCGGTAATTTCTGGAGAGGACGTACAAGCGAACACATGGACCGTGTTAAAGCGGACCAGATCGGAATGCTTGCAACCGTCATGAATTGCTTATACGTTTCGGAAATTTTAAGAAGCGAAGGCGTAGACACAGAAATAATGACTCCGTTTGCATGCTCAACATTTACTAAATTATTTAACAAAGACGAAGCATTAAAGGGCATGAAAGCCGGAAAGGTTGTATTCTTTGCAGGTGGCACCGGACATCCTTATTTTTCAACGGATATGGGTATCGTGCTTAAAGCTGCTGAGATAGAAGCCGATGCAGTGCTTTTGGCTAAATCAATCGACGGTGTATATGATGACGATCCTTCAAAGAATCCTAACGCCAAGAAGTTTGATGAAATTTCATTGGAAGAAGTTGTAAAGAGAGGCTTAAAGGTTGTGGACACCACAGCCAGCGCTTTTGCTTTGGAAAACAAGATTCCGTTTTTGGTATTTGATTTGAACGAAGAAAACAGTATTGTGAAGGCTCTTTCCGGTAAGTTTAACGGAACAAGGGTTACTTCCTAGAAAGAGGACATTATGGATACAAGAATTCAAACATATCATGATAAAATGCAGAAAGCCTTCGACTTTTTCCAGTCTGAATTGGCTACAATCCGTGCAGGACGTGCAAATCCCCACGTTCTTGATAAAATAAGAGTAGATTATTACGGAACACCCACTCCCATCCAGCAGGTTGGTAACATCACTGTTCCCGAACCCAGAATCATTCAGATTGCTCCTTGGGAAAAATCATTAATTAAAGAAATCGAAAAGGCAATCATGGCTTCCGATGTAGGAATCACTCCTTCAAACGACGGCGCGGTTATCCGCCTTGTTTTCCCCGAACTTACAGAGGAAAGACGTAAGGACCTTGTTAAGGAAGTTAAGAAGAAAGGTGAAGATTGCAAGGTTGCAGTCAGAAACATTCGCCGTGACGGTAATGATGCCTTAAAGAAACTTTCAAAAACAGAAATTTCCGAAGACGAAATCAAGAAGCTTGAAGACGAACTTCAGAAAGAAACAGACAAGTTCATTAAGAACGTTGATGTTGCGGTCGATGAAAAGAGCGCAGATATTTTGAAAGTATAATACGGCCTAAATGATAAGGCAGGAGTGTTATTTGTCTCCTGCCTGTTTCTTTATGTTGAATCATTTTTAATAAATATTTAGAGGATTTTAATATGAATGTACCTAAGTCTGTAGCTATAATAATGGATGGCAACGGTCGCTGGGCTAAGGCTAAAGGAATGCCCAGAACCTACGGCCATGTACAGGGTGCAAAAGTAGTTGAACAAATATGTGAAGATGCCTACAACCTTGGCATTGAATATTTAACGGTATATGCTTTTTCAACCGAAAACTGGTCTCGCCCAAGTGATGAAGTGGAAGCTTTAATGAAGCTTTTAAGAGATTACATGAAGAACTGCATTAAGCGTGCTTCAAAAAACAATATGTGTGTAAGAGTCATAGGCGATAAGTCAAGACTTGATAAAGACATTCAAAAAAGTATAGCCGATTTGGAAGAGGCAACAAAAGACAATACAGGTCTTCATTTCACAATCGCCATTAACTACGGCGGAAGAGATGAAATAAGAAGAGCTGCCTGTAAGATTGCAAAGAAAGTTAAAGACGGAGAATTAAAGGAAGAAGATATTACCATTGAATCCTTTGAAAAAGAGCTTGATACTTTTGGCTTAAAAGATCCGGATCTTTTGATTCGTACATGCGGAGAATTAAGAATTTCAAACTTTCTTTTATGGCAGTGCTCATATTCGGAAATATATATTACCGATGTGGCATGGCCAGACTTTAACAAAGATGAACTTATTAAAGCTTGTGAAGCTTATTCAAACAGAACCAGAAAATTCGGTAATGTTTTATAGAAAGGTTTTTACTAATGTTTATTACCAGATTGCTTAGTGGCATAGTGCTTGCAATTGGCGCATTTTTTTCACTTTATTTCGGAGGCGTGGTTCTTTCTGCGGTTTTGTTTTTCTTATCCCTTATGGCCTATGTGGAGCTTTTAAATGCTCTCGGAGTAAAGGAAGAGAGAAAAAATAACATTTTTTCCGTTTCGGGATATGTGTTCATTACCGTTTATTACTTGCTTATGACCTTCTTAGACAACCCTGTATTTATGATTATGGCGGCTGTTTTGGCTATAATCGGATATTTGGTTGTATATGTATTATGCTTCCCTAAGTATAACGCTGAAACAATGATGGGAGCTGTTTTTTCATTCCTTTATGCCCCCATAATGCTTTCTTTTGTGTATCTTACAAGATGCTTAGAAGACGGAAATCACTTTGTATGGATGATTTTAATTTCATCATGGGGATTTGATACCTTTGCATACTGTGTCGGCGTGTTGACAGGTAAAACAATAGGAAATCATAAGTTTTTACCTAAGCTTAGCCCTAAAAAATCGATTGAAGGTGTTATAGGAGGAATAATCGGAGCAGGTTTACTCGGCTTCCTTTACGGACATTTCATGATGCCCGGCATTAAGTGGCCATTAGCTTTAATAGCAGCCATCGGAGGCGTAATAGCTCAAATCGGAGACTTGGCTGCATCAGCCATTAAGAGAGATAAAAACATTAAAGACTACGGAAGATGCATTCCCGGTCACGGAGGAGTGATGGACAGATTTGACAGCTCCATTTTCACTGCCCCCATTATTTATTTACTTGCCGTTTTATGGCTATCAACAATGAAATAGGACTTAATTAAAAAATGAAAAATCTTGTTATTTTGGGTTCCACAGGTTCTATAGGTACCCAGACTTTGGATGTTGTAAGAAACAATGAAGGATTAAGTGTTTTGGCTGTATCTGCAGCTAAAAACGTAAAGTTAATAGAAGAGCAGATTCGTGAATTTAAGCCTAAATACGCTGTAATGTTCGAAGAAGCTGCTTACAAAGAATTGTCATTAAAAGTAAAGGATTTAGACGTTAAAGTCCTTTACGGCATGGAAGGCCTTATCACTATTTCTACTTTAAAAGAGGCCGACATTGTGGTTACGGCACTTGTCGGAATGATAGGAATCGTACCTACCATCGAGGCAATCAAAGCAAAGAAAACAATAGCCCTTGCAAATAAAGAGACACTTGTTACGGCAGGACATATCATTATGCCTTTAGCCAAAGAAAACAATGTGTCTATTTTGCCTGTAGATTCTGAGCACAGCGCAATCTTTCAGTCTTTAAACGGAGAAAACAGAAAGAACATAAGTAAGATTTTACTTACGGCTTCAGGTGGTGCTTTCAGAGGAAAGACATACGAAGAATTAAAGAATATGACGGTTGAAGATGCCCTTAAGCATCCTAACTGGAGTATGGGTAAAAAGGTTACAATCGATTCGGCTTCTTTAGTTAACAAGGGACTTGAAGTTATAGAAGCAAAATGGCTTTTCTCGGTTGAGCCTAAAGACATTCAGGTGCTTATTCAGCCCCAGAGTATCATTCATTCAATGGTAGAATTTGTGGATGGTGCAGTAATAGGTCAGCTTGGGGTTCCCGATATGAGAATTCCCATTCAATATGCTTTGTTTTATCCCGACAGAAAACCTATGAGGGATAATAAACTTGATTTTTACAAGCTTAAAGAGCTTACTTTCTTTGAGCCTGATTTAAAGACATTCAAAGGCCTTTCTTTTGCATACAAAGCAATCGGAGAAGGCGGTGCAATGCCTACTGTCTTTAATGCGGCAAACGAGCTTGCAGTTAAAGATTTTATCGACAGAAAGATTCCTTTTACGGGAATTTATGATTACATTGAAACCGCCATGGATAGCGTAAAGAATATCGAAAATCCTACGGTTTCAGAAATCCTGGATATTGAGAAAACCACTTATGAGGTTATAAAAGCGAAATTTTAATCGGGAGCAGTACAATGGGTTTATCTATTTTATGGTTTATAATAATCCTTTCCATAATCGTGCTTTCCCATGAGTTTGGGCACTTTATTGTGGCAAGGGCAAACGGAATAAGAGTTATAGAATTTACCATGGGTTTTGGCCCTACACTTTTTTCTTTTAAGAAAAAGGGCACAAAGTTTTCTTTAAAGCTTCTTCCTTTGGGAGGTGCCTGCGTATTTGATGAAGATATTGAAGGCGAGCTTAAAAGCGAAGAGTTAAAAGAAGAAACCGAAGAATCAAAGGATGAAAAGCCTCAGGGAATAGCTTTTAGAAAAGCAGGTGTCTGGGCAAGGATCTCAACGGTCTTTGCGGGACCTTTTTTTAACTTCTGTGTAGCATTTTTGTTTTCCCTTGTGATAGTCGGAATAAACGGAACGGATTTACCTAAGATTGCAGGTCTTACTCCGGGACGTCCCGCCATTGAGTCAGGTCTTGAAGTGGGAGATACCGTTACTAAGATAAACGGTGAAAGAGTCCATATATGGAGAGAAATAAGCATTATTTCTGCCATGAATCAGGGGGAAGATTTAAACATCGAAGTATTAAGAGACGGTAAGAAAGTATCCGTTAACTTAAAGCCTTTGTATTCTGAAAGCGACGGACGCTACTACCTTGGAATTGAAGGCGGTGTTGACTATATAAAGTGTAAAGGCTTTGATCTTTTTAAATACAGTTTCTACGAGCTTTCTTTCCAGTTTAAATACACTTTAAAAAGCTTAAAGATGTTAATACTGGGAAAAGTAGGCGCAGACAACTTGTCAGGCCCTGTGGGAATCGCGCAGGTTGTTGATGAAAGCTATTCTGTTGCAAAGCAGTACGGCGCACTTACCGTTATTCTTACAATGATGAATATAGCAATGCTTCTAAGCGTAAACTTAGGAATAGTTAATTTGCTTCCGCTTCCCGCACTTGACGGCGGAAGACTTATTTTCCTTTTTGTGGAAGTGCTTAGAGGAAAGCCAGTTAATCCAAAGTATGAAGGATATGTTCACTTAGTTGGAATCATCCTTTTCTTCATGCTTGCCATATTTGTTTTTTACAATGATATATTAAGAATTATAGGTAGATAATATGTTTAGAGATGAAACAAAAGAAATACATATTGGAAATAGAGTAATCGGTCACGGAAATCCAATACTTATTCAGTCTATGACCAACACAAAAACTGAAGATATTAAGGCTACAATCGAGCAGATTCAAAGATTAGAGACCGCAGGCTGTGAGATAGTTCGTTCAACCGTTCCAACTTTGGAAGCGGCTAAAGCCATCAAGGAAATAAAGAAAGAAATATCCATTCCCTTGGTTGCAGACATCCATTTTGACTATAAGATGGCTGTTGCAGCTATTGAAAACGGAGCCGATAAGGTTAGAATCAACCCCGGAAACATCGGTACCGACGATAAACTTTTGGAAGTAGTTAAGGCTGCAAAAGAAAGAAACATTCCTATTCGCGTGGGCGTAAACTCAGGCTCCATGGAAAAGGATTTAATTGAAAAGTACGGTGGCGTAACCGCACAGGGACTTGTAGAGAGCGCTTTAAGAAACGTTCAAAGAATAGAAGATATGGGCTATGACAATCTGGTTGTAAGCCTTAAATCAACTAATGTTTTAATGTGTGTTGAAGCACATAAAAATATTGCCGGAAAGATTCCTTATCCTTTGCATGTAGGTATCACAGAATCAGGAACCGCATTTTCAGGTAACTTAAAATCAGGTGTAGGCCTTGGAATGATTTTATCTGAAGGTATAGGAGATACCATAAGAGTGTCACTTACCGGAGATGTGGTTGATGAAGTAAGAGCCGCAAGAATCATTTTAAGAACTTTGGGCCTACGTAAAGAAGGCATTGAAGTTATTTCCTGTCCTACCTGCGGACGCACAAACATCGATCTTATTTCTTTAGCCACAAAGGTTGAAGAACTTGCCGAAAAGTATCCTTTAAACATTAAGTTAGCCGTTATGGGCTGTGCCGTAAACGGCCCCGGAGAAGCTAAAGAAGCTGATCTTGGAGTAGCAGGGGGAAAGAACGAAGGCCTTTTGTTTAAGAAAGGCGAGATTATTAAAAAGGTTCCCGAGAGCGAAATATTTAACGCACTTGAGGATGAACTTAAGAATTGGGGAAGGTAGTCTCATTTAATGGAACCAAAAGCTTTTTTGGAAGTATTTAAAACACTTGAGTTAAAAAAGGGTCTTAGGGAAATCTTTGACGATGTTTTAGTGTCAAAGGTTTCTTCCAACAGGCAAAAAGACCTTTTAAAGATATATATACGCAGTGCCCATATAATTCCCAAAAAGGAAATATATGCGGTTATTAAAGAGATAAAGAAACAGCTCTTTGATCAAACACCCGTCGACATTCGTATTATCGAAGAATACAATCTGCCCGAAAACTACAGCTTAAAACTTATTATGGATGAGTACATGGACAGTATCTACCATGAACTTTCCGAAAACAATAAGGTCTTGGAAAGCGTTGTAAAGAAGGCAAAAATCTCAGAAGTAGATAAAAATCACGTAGAAATTTCTTTGCCCGACACTAAAATCATTAAAGATCGTGAGTCGGAAATCCTTTCGTATTTAAATAAAGCAATATGCGAGCGCTTTAATATAAGCGCTGTATTTACTATTGCCTACTATCACGAAGAAACCAAAGACTTAAAGCAAAGAGAAGAATGGGACGAATATCGTATTTCTCAGCTTGTTAAGGAAAGAGTGGGAAATGCTTTAACGGCTTCTTACGAAAAGGAAGAAAAGAAAGAAGTTTCTTCAGACCATCCTGATGATTCAAAGAAAGAAACCAAAGAGGTTTCTTCAAAGAAACCCGCTGAAGTAAAAAGTGCTCCCGCAAAGAAAGAATTTAAGTCAACCGGAGACTTTAAGGGAAATAAAGACTTTAGACGTCCTAAGAGAAACTTTGAAAAATCAGATAATCCTGATGTTTTATGGGGATGCGAAATTTCCGATGAAGAAGAAATCACCCCTATTGAAGCATTGGTTGATGACTTTAAGACAGTAGTATTCAGAGGAAAGATTATTGCTAACGATACAAGGGATATCAGAAACAACCGCACAATCTTTTCTTTTAACGTAACAGACTTTACGGATACCATTAAGGTTAAGCTTTTTATCGCAACGGAAGAAACCAACGAATACCTTGATAAGCTTGGCCCCGGTAAGTTTGTAAAGGTTATGGGTATGCCAAAAGAAGACCCCTTTGACCATGAACTTGCCCTTACATCACCTCAGTCCGTTATGGTGACGGAAGACTTCACAACATCCTCAAGAAAGGACTTATCCCCGGTTAAGAGAGTTGAGCTTCACTGCCACACAAAGATGAGTGATATGGACGGTATAACGGATGTATCCACTTTGGTTAAAAGAGCTTATTCCTGGGGACACAAGGCTTTGGCTATAACCGACCACGGCGTGGTGCAAGCTTTCCCCGATGCAAATCATACCTGGGAAGATTTGTGGAAAAAAGAAAAGGCTAAAAGAATAGAAGCAGGGGATGAAAATCCCGATAAACAGGATTTCTTTAAGATTATCTACGGCGTTGAAGGATATCTTGTAGATGATTTAATCGAGACTGTTTTAAATTCAAAGAATCAGTCCATTGAATCAGAATACGTGGTCTTTGATATAGAGACAACGGGATTTAATGCAAACAAGAATAAGATTATAGAAATCGGTGCCGTAAAGGTTAGAGATTATGAGGTGGTTGATACCTTCTCAGAATTTGTTAACCCTGAAATTCCGATTCCATACAGAATCACAAAACTTACATCTATAACCGACGATCAGGTTAGGGATGCAGGTACAATCGAAGAGATACTTCCTAAGTTTATGGAGTTTTGTAAAGGATGCATACTGGTAGCTCATAATGCAACCTTTGATACCTCCTTTATTCGCGCTAACTGCGAAAGACTTGGCCTTGAATATGACTATTCATGTATAGATACCCTTGGACTTTCAAGACATTTTCTTACAAAGCTTCATAAGTATAAGCTTGACGTTGTATGTAAGGAACTTGGAATTTCTCTTGAAAACCACCACCGCGCCGTTGATGATGCTACGGCTACAGGCGGAATATTCATAAAGCTTTTAAAGAAGTGCAGGGATGCAGGAATGCTTACCCTTGATGCCATTAATGAAGGCACCAAGGTTTCTGAGGATGTAATAAAGAAGCTTCCTTCATATCACGTAATTATTTTGGCAAAGAACAATACGGGTCGTGTCAATTTATATACGTTAATATCAATGTCTCATCTTAAGTACTTTGCAAGACATCCTAGAATTCCTAAGAGTGAGCTTATGAAGCACAGAGAAGGGCTCATTATAGGAAGTGCCTGTGAGGCGGGTGAATTATACCGAGCCATCCTGGATGAGAGAAGCGAAGAAACCATTGCCCGCATAGTTAACTTTTATGACTATTTGGAGATTCAGCCAAGAGGCAACAATGAGTTCTTGATTCGTGATGAAAAGGTAGAAAACGTTAACTCTGAAGAAGACGTTTTAAACATAAACAGAGAGATAGTAAGGCTTGGAGAAGTATACAATAAGCCTGTTTGTGCTACCTGTGACGTTCACTTTATAGACCCTGCCGATGAAATATACAGACGTATCATTATGAAGGGACAGGGCTTTAGTGATGCGGATCAACAGGCGCCTTTATACCTTCATACTACGGATGAAATGCTTGAAGAGTTTGGCTACCTTGGAAGAGACAAGGCTATGGAAGTGGTTGTTACAAACACAAACATGATAGCCGATATGATTGAATCAATGTCTCCGGTGCGCCCCGATAAGTGCCCCCCTGTCATTGAAAACAGTGACCAGATTCTTACAACCATTTGTTACAATAAGGCCCATGAAATATATGGCCCCGACCTTCCTGCAATTGTACAGGAAAGACTTGAGAGAGAGCTTCATTCAATTATTTCAAACGGATTTGCGGTTATGTATATTATTGCCCAGAAGCTTGTTTGGAAGTCGGTTGAAGACGGTTATCTGGTAGGTTCAAGAGGTTCCGTAGGTTCAAGCTTTGTGGCAACAATGGCAGGTATTACAGAGGTTAACCCTTTGGTGCCTCACTATTATTGCTCAGAGTGTCACTATTATGATTTTGATTCCGATGAAGTAAAGGCCTTCAGAGGCATGGCGGGAGTAGATATGCCCGATAAAAAGTGCCCTGTTTGCGGAGCGCCTTTAAAGAAAGACGGATTTGATATTCCTTTTGAAACCTTCCTTGGATTTAAGGGAGATAAGGAACCTGATATCGACTTAAACTTCTCGGGAGAATATCAGGCTAAGGCCCATAAATATACGGAAGTTATTTTTGGTGCGGGACAAACCTTCAGAGCAGGAACAATCGCAACCCTTGCTGATAAAACAGCATTCGGATATGTTAAAAAGTATTACGAAGAAAAGCAGATAGTTAAAAGAGCCTGTGAAATAGACAGAATAGCAGCAGGATGTGTGGGAGTAAGAAGAAGTACCGGTCAGCATCCGGGCGGTATCATAGTATTACCTGTGGGAGAAGACATTAACTCATTTACCCCTGTTCAGCACCCTGCAAACGATACTGAAACAGATACAATCACCACCCACTTTGACTATCACTCCATTGACCATAACCTTTTAAAACTTGATATTCTCGGACACGATGATCCTACCATGATAAGAATGCTTCAGGATTTAACCGGTGTAGACCCTACCACAATGCCACTTGATGATAAAAAGGTTATGTCTTTGTTTGAATCAACGGAAGCCCTTGGCATTAAGCCTTCAGACATCGGGGGATGTGAGCTTGGCTGCCTTGGAATTCCTGAGTTTGGTACAGACTTTTCAATGGGCATGGTACAGGAAGCAAAACCTAAGTATTTTTCAGACCTTATAAGAATTGCAGGTCTTTCCCACGGTACAGACGTATGGCTTAATAACGCCCAGGATTTGATCCGTGAAGGTATAGCCACCATTTCAACCGCTATCTGTACCCGTGACGATATTATGACTTACCTTATAAACATGGGAGTTGAGTCGGAAGAATCATTTAAGATTATGGAAATGGTTCGTAAAGGTAAGGTTGCGGCAGGAAAGTGCGATAAGTGGGAAGAGTGGAAGGCTGATATGAGAGCCTGCAACGTTCCGGAATGGTATATTGAGTCTTGTCAGAAGATTAAGTACATGTTCCCCAGAGCCCACGCTGCGGCCTACGTTATGATGGCTTGGAGAATTGCCTATTGTAAGGTTTATTATCCTTTGGCTTACTATGCAGCCTTTTTATCCATTCGTTCAAAGGCCTTTAACTATCGCACCATGTGCTTCGGACGTGAAAAGCTTGAAGAAGAGTATAAGAGAATAAAGGCACTTCCAAATCCTACGCCTAAAGATGAAAACACCATTCACGATATTAGAATTGTGCAGGAGATGTATGCAAGAGGCTATGAATTTGCACCTATTGATTTGTTTAAAGCAAAGGCAAGGCTTTTCTCAATTGTAGACGGTAAGATAATGCCTTCATTTACAAGTATCGACGGTCTTGGTGAAAACGCAGCGGATGCCATAGTTGAAGCCGCAAAAGCAGGTCCTTTCACATCAAAGGCTGACTTTAAAGCCCGTTCACACGTATCACAGACAATTGCTGATGATATGGCAGATCTTGGTATCTTAGGTAATATACCTGAAAGCGACCAGATAAGCATTTTTGATATGATGGGTCAAATGTGACATTTTTGTAAGTATTACGTAAGCAAATCCTATGGAAATAGGATTTGCTTTTTTTTATTATAATCAAGTGAAATACAAAACTATGAGGTGATTTTAATGAACAGATTCAGTAAAACTTTAATATGCGCATGTGTAGCGGCTTCTATGGCACTTACAGGATGCGGGGGTAAAGGAGATATTGATTTGAAGGAGAATGCAAAGAGTGTTAGCGAACTGTCCATACCTGAGGGGGTAAGGATAGTGGGACTTGGAGAAGCTTCCCACGGAAACAAAGAATTTCAGGAATTAAAGCTTGAAGTCTTTAAGCTTCTTGTAGAAAACTACGGAGTAAGAGCTTTCTGCTTAGAGGGAGACGACGGAAACTACAAAAAGGTCAATGCTTACATCCAGGGAGAAGATGTAACTTTGGATGAAGCGGTTGAAGCTCTTACTTTTAAAATCTACAAGACAGAGGATAGTAAGGAACTCATAGAGTGGATGAAAGAATACAATGACACTCATGAGGATAAGGTTTCTTTTTACGGAATCGACATGCAGTCGGTGGAAGGAAATGTAGAGTTTTTATGCGATGCATTTAAAAGCTATTCTTCATTAAGCAAGTTTAATGCGGATGAGTTTGCAAATGCTTTTACACCCGGTCCCGATGCTTCTCTTGAAACAATGACTTCTTTAATCGTTGATGCAAGAAAAGAAATCGAAAATGACAGTGAAGCGATTATAGAAGACGTATCAAAAGAAACCTATGATGAAATCCTTCATGCCTTAAGAGTGCTTGAGCAGCACACAATACTTGAGGATACCTATAAAAACAATTCAGGCGAGTATTCTAACGTAAGAGATAACTTTATGGCTGAAAACGTAGAGTGGCTTGTAAAGAAAGAAGAAAGTCTTGGAAGAAACATGATATTTGTTACAGGCCATAACGGCCACATCGGTAAGGTGCCTGAATCAAGCTTTGTGCAGAATGAAACCTTGGGAAGCCACTTAAAGGATGAGTTTGGTGATGAATACTATGCCATCGGAACAGACTATTATCATACAAAGGCTAACATTTCATCAGCAGGTAGCGGCAAAAGAGGAAACCACAGCTTTACATCTGGTGACCCTTTGGCTAAGCTTTCAAAGAATTTTGAAGATAAAAGATACATGCTTCAGTTTAACGAAATAGATGAACAGGATGAAGTATGGAATGTAATAAATGCCCCCATGACAATGGGAACCTTGGGTGAAGGATACGGTATCTTAATGCACATAATGAAGAATACCGTAAGAGTAAACATTATTCCCACTCAAAAATATGATGCAATGATATTTATTTATAACACAACACCTTTGGAACTTATTGAAAAGTAAACCCTCGTATATTAAAATGTAACAACGAGGATAATTATGCATAAAATATTAGTTGTAGAAGACGATCCCGGTATTTTTAAGGGAATCAAAGAAGCAGCCGAAGGCTGGAATTTAGAAATCAAAGGAATAGAAGATTTTAGAAACGTAATGGGAGAGTTTGCGGAGTTTGACCCGCACCTTGTGCTTATGGACATTTCGCTTCCGGCATTCGACGGATATTACTGGTGCGCTCAAATACGTAAGCAGTCTCATGTGCCCATTATCTTTATTTCTTCCGCTTCCGAAAATATGAATATCATCATGGCCATGAATATGGGAGCCGATGACTTTATTTCAAAGCCCTTTGACAGAACGGTTTTGGTGGCAAAGGTTCAGGCACTACTTAGAAGAACCTATGACTTTGCGGACAAATCAACCGTAATAGAACATAAGGGCGCGATTTTAAACATCGGAGACAACAGCATTTCTTATAACGAAGAAAAGGCTGAGCTTAGCGGAAATGAGTTTAAGATTATTCACACTCTTTTATTAAACAAGGGTAACATTGTAAGCCGCGAAAAGCTTATGGAAGTTTTGTGGGAAACAGACAGTTTTGTGGATGAAAACACATTAACCGTAAATGTAAACAGATTAAGAAAGAAGCTTGATGCCTTAGGCCTTAAAGACTTTATTGCCACTAAATTCGGTGTCGGATACATAGTGGAGTAGCAAATGAAGACAATACTTAACGTTTTAAAAAGAGTAAAGGTCGGGGTAATCGCTTACTTTATAGCAATTGCGGTTTTTATTACTGTTTTCTATTTATCGGACATACCCCTTAACCTGTTTTTTTACCCATGGTTACTTGCCACTTTCTTTTTGCTTGTGGCTTTTGTAAGAGAGTGCATTAAGACAAAAGAAAAGACTTCTATGCTAAAGAAGCTTTCTTACATGACTCCTGCAGAAATTGTGGAAAAACTTCCAAGAGATGCTTCAGGCTTTGAAAAAGAATATCAAAACATAATAGAGAGCCTATTTAAGCAATTATCTCTAAAGATAGAAGAGTATGACACAAAGAACCATGAGCTTAGTAATTATTATGCTACATGGGTGCATCAGGCTAAAACGCCTATAGCTTCCATGCGCTTACAGCTTCAGGGTAAAGATTCAAGCGAAGCAAGAGACTTGCTTAGATATTTACGTGACATAGAAGGCTATGTGGACATGGTTATGTCTTACATTCGCTTAAATTCAGAGCATACTGATTATGTTATAAAGAAAGAAGACTTATCGGAAATTGTAAAAGAAAGCGTAAAGAAGTTTAAATTAGACTTTATAGCAAAGAAGCTTTCTTTAACCATCAATATGGATAAAGCAATTGTCTATACCGATAAAAAGTGGATAAGCCTTGTTATTGAACAGATTCTTTCAAACTCCTTAAAGTACACTAAAACAGGCGGTGTGACTATAGGGTATGATGATAAAACATCCACTCTTTCCATTAAAGATACCGGCATGGGAATTGATAAAGAGAATCTTCCAAGAATCTTTGAGCAAGGTTTTACAGGCTTTAACGGAAGAAGAGAGGCTCACTCAAGCGGAATTGGCTTATACATCGTAAAGAGCGTTTGCGACAGCTTAAATGTAAGCATAAGATGCGAGTCAACGCCAGGCGTTGGAACAGAAATGTTTCTTACATTTGCAAGTAAAGAAGAGGTTGTTGAATAATATATTTAGGCCTTTTATTTTTGGAAAAAGCCCTTGCAAATTCTTGTCACATAGGATAATATATACAAGTGCTTCGCATGAAGCGCTTGTACTTATGGCTGATTGGTCAAGCGGTTAAGACGCCGCCCTCTCACGGCGGAATCAGGGGTTCGATTCCCCTATCAGCTGCTAAAACCCTTGCAGATGCAAGGGCTTTTTGCATTTTGATTGAGTCAATCAAAGGTCAATCAAATTAGGGTTCAATTAGATTACGATTGCAGATTTTATCTGGTTTTCGTAATCTTTTTTCTTTTATTACAGTAATAATAGTGGCTTCTCGCAGTATTAATATCTTCGTGTCTCATGATAGTTTTTACATAAATCTCATCTACGCCACTGTTTAAAGGAGTAGTGGCAGAGGTCTTGCGAATCTTGCGAACCGACCTGTATTCAATCCCGATAGCCTTACAAACATTACGAAGGTAGTTCACCTTTATACGATATACTGGCGGTTGATAAAAATACTGTCCTCTATATTTTTTGAAATTCCTCATATTATCCATATTATTACCTTATTATTCAGGCTTAGTGGGAGGAGCGCGGGCCATCATGCAATTCATCATACTAGCGCTCCTTATTCCATTCAGAGGACACTTTACAGATTGTGCGAATCAAGTTATACCGATTCCATAGTGATCCATTAAATGTAGGTCTAATCGCAACCAGTAGGGATTGGAGAGAGCGAAAGGTAAACTGGTCGTTGCCAACTTCGCACCAATTGTCCAATAGAATCTTTACAAGACCAACAAGATTAAAAAATAACAAGTTTTCGCACTTTAACAGAAGAGTTTCCATTGTGGCCTCAATGATTTTGGCCTTTAAGGGGGGATTGATTTGGATTATTTTAAACTTGTATTGCACTTGGGACAAGTCTACCAAAGCTTTACTGAAGTCATTAGTATTTTTAACAGGCAGATAAGGATCAAGATGTCTAAGCTGTTTTTCCAGTAACTCGATTATGGCTCGGCCGTTGGCGTAACGGGCTTTGCCGTCAATCCCAGGGCAATACATCTCGATAACTTGTAAAAGCGCGTCCTGTGTACTAATTTCATTGCGGGCAAGCAATTTAATAAGACGCTGCGCCTCTACTGATTTGTGGCATGGAGTATTAATCGCATGCATAGATAATATTGATTTCTTCATTAATATATCCTCCTATTATAATTTTTTTGTTTACTTTAGATGGGTGCTTCGGGCCCATGTCTACAATGAATAATTGAAAATGAAGTATTCATTTAGTCCTTTCTACTGAGTCTTGTTTCTCAACTGAGGAGAGCCAATAATATTGCTCACACTTATATGTTGTTTTTTGTTGTAAGAAAAGACCTGAAGAATATCGATTTTTTTACGGAAAAAATAAAACAGAAAAATAAAACAGAGAAATAAAACAAAAGAATAAGACGGATATAAATTTGGTTTTTAATTTAAACTTTTAAATCTGAACAATAAATAGTGGAAGAAGGCTTTAAAAAATAACCTATATTAATGGGTTATTTTTTCTTCATGGGTCGAAAACGCGTAAATATTCCCATTATTATTATGTTCTACGAAGAAAAGAAAGACTGTTAAAATAGATTTAAATAGTAAAGAATTTTTTAAAAATTTTAATTTAAAACATTTTTTAAATTTTTTTTAAATAAACAGCTCGGGAAGAATAAAATAGTTTTTTTATACATTAAAAGAAACTCGTTTAGTTATTTGCAATTGATTTTCGGATATAGAATACATAGTCTTTTTTTGTAGTAAGCTGACTGTTACAGATGATATAATTCAAGGTAGTAAAAGCAAACCATGTGATATTGTGTGTTCTTTAATGTATGGAGCAATCTGGAGAAGAAAATGGTGAGAAATGATAGTATTATAAATAGCAAAAAGGAAAAGGTTATCAATGTTTCCGATATTGTTAGAGCCCAATATGCAAGTTTAACTAGATTGGGAAGAAGGGCGGATCCTTTTGAAGCGCGAAGACTCTTTTTACTTTACTTTCTTAGAGACACTGAGATGAGAGAACATTTTATTGCTTCATTTAGTGTATATGCGCAAGTTAATTTTTCGAGGTTTAATTCTCTTCATAAGGTAATATATGCACCAGAGGGTAAGGACTGTATTCCTGGTATGGAGATAATAAATAGAGGATTGAATATTATTTATAACGATGCTCTTGAGGGGTCTCTGATGGCTCGTAATGGTTTAATAGATTACTATAAGAAATACTATAAGAAGGAGTACAATCAGCTAAAAAGATATAAAGTTATTAAGCTTGATGAAATTAAAGGCATAGCGGAAGGACTTGATGCAAGTATAGCTTCACTATGCAGAATTGCTTGTATAGCAGAGTTGATGGATATAGAGCTTGATAGAAGTATTGATTTTCTTTATTTAACTTGTGAGGAGGTTGCTAAACATGAGAGTTATCCCTTAGCAAAGGAACAAACAATGCTCTATCCACAATTATCGGACGATGTGGACGAAGAACTATATAAGCATTGCTATACTGTTGCAACACAATATGATTTTGGAAGATTTCTTTCAAACATGAAGAAGATGGGACATTTTTATAATAGCTGCTTAAACTATTCTGATTACTCAAATCTTGATTCAAGAGTATATTCGGCGCCGGATGCTAATTTATTTAGAATGCTTGTTGATGTGATATATATTTTAGAGGCTACTAAACAATCCTACACAGATGAAGACTTATACCAATATTTAATGTTGCGTATTATTTCATTTGATTCAGTCAACAGATTAAATGACACATTCGATTCCATGGATGCTGTATTAGGGTTGACTTTGCGCGATGAGCATTTTAAAATCGCAGACCGAATGCGTGAGTCACAACAGAACTTAAGTCACAGGCAAAGGGCAGTTGAGACAGATAATAATTTAGTAACAAAGGATGATTCTAGCAGCAAAACTAAGGATGAACTTGAGGCGCAAATAAGGGAACTTCAAATAAAGATACATGAAAAGGATCAAGCTGTTGCGCACATGCATGATCTTTACGAAAAAGAAAAGAAGGAGAGATTAGGCCAAGCTATTTTAGCAGATAAAGTGGAAGCATATGAGCTTGAGCTGATTGCACTCAGAAATTATGCGCATAAGTATGCGAAAGAAAGCCAAGACATTACAGCTGATACATCAGAGAGCGAAATGATCGAGGCACTTTCGAAGTGCAGATATGCTATAGTAGGTGGCCACCCTAGCTGGATTAGTAAAATGAAAACTAAACTTCCGGAGTATAAGTATTTCTCTTCGGATGTCAGATCGTCAATTTCTAGAGATGCATTGGCTGGGGTTCAGAAAATTTATTTCTTTACCAACTATATTGGTCATGCAGAATATAATAAGTTCGTTTCGGTGGCTAAATCCTGTGGGGTGGACATAGGATTTATAAATGAGGTTAACATAGATAATGCAATTAGTTATCTCTATAATGATGTTTGATAGTGTTACTCCGCTGATATGTGTTTTCAGAGTTATAATACTCTTGTGTTTTTTGTACAATTAATCAAAACAGTTCCTAACTGTTTTACATTATTATGGTTAAATTTTGAGGTAGACATATACATTATTAAGCGGGAGATTTATAGCGATTAGATACTGTTAATGGTATTTTTAAAGATACTTATAGAATCATATGGGGAAAATGAAGGTTTTGAGGGAACAGATGGGTAGAAAGAACGGAAAAAAGAAAAAAGATGAGAAAGCTGCCTTTTCTAGGATGGAAAAAGCCCAAAGATTGCATGAAATAGAGGTCAAAAAGCGGAGCTTTATTAAAGACCTAGAAGATAAAACACAAAGTGGTATATATCAGTGGGTAAGAAAAAGCAGATCAAATGATGGTATAACGATACGAGAACGTTACCAGTGTGATGAAAGGTTGCTAATATGTGCAATTACGAAGAATGTGGTAGGAGAGTATCATGCAACTTATACACTACAAACGGAAGAGTATAGTGAACTATATGGTGTTGAGATCGCGCCTTTAGGGCATTTGATAAGAAGACTTGCAAAAGAAGAATGTGTGCAAGAAAGACAAGTTGAAAAACGGGCGAGCGTTATTAGAACAAGAGTAGTTAGGCATTCAGATTTAGTCGTGGTTGATTATGCATTTAAATGCATGGCCGATAAACATGTTGTAACTGATATTTTTGCTATTTTCGATGTGATAGATTCGGAAGGTAGAGTAATACAAGTTAAGAAGAGCGCGTCATACTGCTTTCAATGCGGTAAGTTCTTTTTGCTTAGAATGACCTATGATGAAATTGAAAGGCTGGGGCGTCCTTTATGTAGGATACTATTACCAGATAATGCTGGAAAGGAAAAGAATGAAGCACGACTGTATGCGAATGTGATCGGCCCACTCAAAGATTGCGGTTATACCGTAGATAAAAAGAATAATTTAGGAGACGAAGAGAGGCAAGAAATATTAAGAACTGCGATTAACAATGGAACAGTTACAAAGGTGCAGGCACTGAGCTATTTGGCATATTTTATTACTGTGCACAAGGGTCAGCCTAACATGGAAAACGCAGTAGAAAAATGGCAGAAAGACTACAGGTATATAGAAAAAATGAGTGATAAAGTGGGAGCCATTGGGATACCGTCAGTTAATTTTCCACTAAAAGAAACAAACTAGAATAGAAGAAATGATTATTTGAAAGGGATATAATTAAATCGTGTGGTCGATAGAAAACATAGATAAATGATTTTCATTCTTCAAAGATAAAAGGAGATGCTACTTATGCAGATGTGTCCAGACTGTAGAAGGGTCTATGATGAATAGGAATATACTAGGTGCCCGTACTGCAGTAAAGAGTTAGAAGAAGATTATGAAATCGGTACTTGCCCTAACTGTGGTTGTACGATGTATTGGATTGATGATCATTGGGAGTGTTCGAATTGTGATTACACGGATGAAGAGTACTAATCTGTTTACTACAGTACTAAGGGTATGCTATACTTTTCGAAAGTACCGAGAGAGAAGCAATGGTACTTACAAATGATAATAAACTACGGTGTAAATGCCAACAAAAAGTACAAGGATACTTTGTTTCGAAAGTTATTTGGAGAGGATAAAAAAGCAGCGCTAAGCCTCTACAATGCAATTAATGGCTCTGATTATACCAATGTAGATGATTTAGAGTTCACAACTCTCGATGACGTAATTTGGATGAAAATGAAGAATGATGTTTCATTTATGGTTTCAAGAACCATAAATTTGTATGAGCATCAGAGTTCATTTAATCCCAATATGCCTCTAAGAGGATTCTTGTATTTTGCTGACCTTTACAGGCAGTTAACTCCGGAATCAGAGAAACTATATAGTCGTACTCTTTTAAAGATTCCGACGCCAAAGTATATTGTTTTCTATAATGGCGAAACTGATATGAAAGAAGCCGACAAATTGGCGTTAAGGCTGTCGGATGCTTTTGATGATTCATCGGTCAAAAATGATTTTGAGTGGACCGCAACGATGATTAATATCAACTATGGCCATAACAGTGAAATACTTAGTAGATGTAAAACTTTGGAAGATTATTCTAAATTCGTTTCTTTGGTTAGAGAATATCAAAAGAGTGAAAGTCTTAGTGATGCAATCAATAATGCAGCGGATGATTGCATAAAGAACGGCATTTTAAAAGAGTTTCTTTTGAAACATCGAAGGGAGGTTAACAACATGACTTTAACAGAATTTGATGAAAAGAAATATGAGCAGGTTGTTAGAAGCGATGAAAGAACTTTTCTTGTGTTTGAATTGGTTCAAGACGGTGACCTCTCTATAGATAAAGGCGCTAAGAAACTGGGAATGTCCGTATCTGATTTTAAACAGGCAATGAAGGACAATCGATTCAAAGTACCAGATGTGGAATAATAATAAAAGCTCCCAAGATTTGGGAGCTTTTTTGTTGCAAAAAAATAAGGCGCCGCAATCGCGACGCCTTTGTTTTTTTATAAAGCTATAAAGAACTTTACGATGAAAAGGATTGAAAGAAGGTAAGTAAGAATTGAAACTTCCTTTGCTTTTCCTGTAAAGAGTTTAATGAATGAGTAAGCAATAAGTGCAAGGCCGATGCCGTGTCCGATGGAGCTTGAAATGGGCATTGCAATAAGCATTATTGCTACGGGGATTAACTGTGAAGGATCTTTAAAGTCGATTTCTTTTAAGTTACCAAGCATCAAGAATCCAACATAGATTAATGCTGATGATGTAGCGGCTGCAGGGATGATTCCTGCAATTGGCGCAATAAACATGCAGAGTAAGAACATGATACCTGTTGTTACTGCTGTAAGTCCTGTGCGTCCCCCTGCTTCAACACCGGAAGCTGATTCTACGAAGGTTGTAACGGTAGAAGTACCTGTAAGTGAACCTGCAACGGTACCTACTGCGTCAGATAAAAGGGCTTCTTTCATCTTAGGCATGTTTCCTTCTTTATCAAGCATTCCCGCACGGCTTGCGGTTCCAACCAAGGTTCCGATTGTATCAAACATATCGATGATACAGAAGGTGATAACCAAGGTAATTACTGTCACCCAGCCAATTTCCATAAAGCCTTTGAAGTTTAATTTAAACAAGGTGTTTTCTGCCATATCCTTAAAAGGAGGAAGGAAAGAAGCTGTTTTAAGACTTTCAAAAGGATTAACCTTAAGAAATACTGCTTCGCCCGCCCAATAAAGAATTGATGCTCCAAGCATACCGAATAATACTGAACCTTTAACTTTCTTATGCTCCAAAGCAATGATTAAGAATAAGCCAAAGAAAATGGTGATTACAGTTAACACCATGGGAGCAAAAGCAGAGCCCATTGAGTCTTTTGCAGACTTAGCGGTAAGTGCACCGAAGAAATCACGCATAACAAAGAAAGGTGTGCCGCTTTCTCCGTAAATACCTACGTTTGAGCCAAAGCCTATGTTCATAAGCATCATACCGATGGCAGGTCCGATTCCGAGTCTTACGGGAAGGGGAATTGCGCTTACGATTTTCTCTCTTACATTAAATGCGGAAAGAATAATAAACACGATACCTTCGATTAAGATGATACATAATGCGGCTCTGAAAGACTCAAGATAAGTGATGCCTGTGATTGCCACAATGTTTGCAACAACAACGGCAAAGAAACTGTTAAGTCCCATTCCGGGAGCCATAGCGAAGGGCTTGTTGGCCACTAACCCCATAAAGATTGTACCTATTGCAGAAGCAATACAGGTAGCTAAGAATACGCCATTCCAAAGGCCCTGACCCTCAGCTCCGAAGCCTGTAAGAAGGTTTGGATTAAGAGCGATAATGTAAGCCATTGTCATGAACGTTGTAAGGCCTGCGATGATTTCAGTCCTTACAGTGGTGTTGTTCTCTTTTAGTTTAAAGAACTTTTCCATGATTGAAATACACTCCTTCATAAATAATAGCGGTATCTTCTCGCAAAGAAAATACCGCTTTGCAATTTATTTTCCCACACAAATTTTTCATGGTCAAGGTGAGTTTAAAATGTTTTTTAAGTCTATATCCCGATATAGAAAAAAACGATGATTATTTATGGTATTATGTGGTAGAATGAATTTGATGTGTAGGTATACACACATACACTTATATAAAGGAGAATCTTTATGAGAAAGTTTTCTGTTAAGACAGTCGTTGCAACCGGCATCGGCGCCGCTTTATTCTTTGTACTCGGTCGTTTTGTTGCAATTCCCAGCGGAATTCCCAACACAAACATTTCAATCCAGTACGGTGTACTTGCTTTCATTTCAGCAGTATTCGGACCTATAGCAGGTCTTCTTTCAGGCCTTATCGGTCACTTCTTCATCGACTTTAGCTTTGGCTGGGGCGTATGGTGGAGCTGGGTTATCGCATCCGCAGTATTTGGTTGCGCAATGGGCTTTGCCACAAAGAAGATGGATATTGAAGGCGGTGTGTTCACAGGAAAGAACATTGCAATCTTTAATATAGCTCAGGTTATTTCCCATATCATTGCATGGGTTGTAATCGCACCCACTCTTGATATTTTGATTTATCAAGAGCCCGCAAACAAAGTTTACCTTCAGGGACTTACAGGTGCAGGCGTAAACATTCTTACAACAGCTATCGTTGGAACATTATTATGCGTAGCATACGCTGCAACAAAGCCTAAGAAGGATAGCTTAAAAGAAGAAAATTAGAATTAAATCATGGCGGCGGGGTACTTCCCGCCGCATTTTAAAGGAGTAGTTTTCCTTGAGTAATATCTTAGAATTTAAAGATTTCGGCTTTAAGTATGACGCGCAGTCATCGCCGACCCTTTTTGACATCAATTTTTCAATCAAGAAGGGAGAGAAGGTTTTAATAGCAGGACCTTCCGGATGCGGTAAATCTACCTTAGTGCATTGCATGAACGGGCTTGTCCCTTTCTCCTACAGGGGAAAGATGACAGGGTCGCTTTCTTTGTTTGATAAAGAAACCCGTGATTTAAGCTTGTTTGAAATATCAAAGCATGTAGGCACGGTTTTACAGGATTCCGACGCCCAGTTTGTGGGACTTACCGTTGCGGAAGATATTGCTTTCGCCCTTGAAAACGATTGTATAAAAGAGCCAAGGCTTCATGAGAGAGTGTCGGAAGTTGCAAAGCTTGTAAATATCCAGGACTTTTTAGATCACGCGCCCTCACAATTATCGGGAGGCCAAAAGCAAAGAGTATCCCTTGGGGGAGTCTTGGTTGACGATGTTGATTTACTCATTTTTGATGAGCCTCTTGCTAACTTAGACCCTAAAACAGGAAAGCAGGCAATTGAACTTATTGACGAGCTTTCAAAAAAGACGGGAGTAGGGGTAATCATTGTAGAGCATAGGCTTGAAGACGTGCTTCACAGACACGTTGACAGAGTTGTGATTATGGATAAGGGCAGAATCGTCACAGACACCACTCCTGATGAGCTTGTAAGCTCAGACGTGCTTAATGAAAAGGGCGTAAGAGAACCTTTGTATATTGCTGCCATGAAGTATGCAGGCATAAAGGTGACCCCTGATCTTCTTCCCGGAAGCATTGATACCGTTAAAATAGGTGACGAAGAATCAAGATTATTAAAGAATTGGTACGAACATGCGCCCAAAGAAACAATTGAAAATAATCAAGATTACCTTTTGGATGTTAGAAACCTTTCTTTTTCATACGATGGTAAAAGAAAAGCCCTTGATAATATAAGCATTAAAGTTAAAAGCGGAGAGATGCTTGCAATTGTCGGCACAAACGGAGCCGGAAAATCCACATTTTCAAAGGTGCTTTGCGGTTTTGAAAAGAAGGATGAAGGAGACATTTTCTACGAAGGAAAAGACTTTTCTCTTTTATCCATAAAAGAAAGAGCCGATGAAATCGGGTATGTAATGCAAAATCCCAATCAGATGATTTCTAAGGTAATGATATTTGATGAAGTCGCTTTAGGCCTTAGAACAAGAGGCGTATGCGAAGACGAAATAAAGGAAAGAGTGGAAGAAACTTTAAAAATCTGCGGACTCTGGCCCTTTAGAAACTGGCCTGTGGCAGCTTTAAGCTACGGCCAAAAGAAGCGTGTTACCATAGCTTCAATTATGGTGTTAAAGCCAAAGGTCATTATTTTAGATGAGCCAACAGCCGGCCAGGATTATCGCCACTATACTGAAATCATGGAGTTTTTATCAAGCCTAAACAAGCTTGGCATTACCGTAATAATGATTACTCACGATATGCACCTTATGCTTGAATATGCAAACAGAAGCGTTGCTTTTTCAAAGGGCCGCATCATAAAAGACGATGAGTGCGCTAAAGTCTTAACGGACAAAGAAACCATAGATGAAGCAAGTTTAAAAGAGACTTCTCTTTACGAACTTTGTAAAAAAGCAGGCATTGAGGATGCTACGGATTTTGTAAGAAGATTCATTGCCTATGAAAGAGAGGTGGTTAGAAAATGACAAACCTCTTTAATTACATAGACAGAAAATCAAAGGTTCATGACCTTACAGGTGCCACAAAGTTTGTTTGCCTCTTACTTTGGAGCTTTGCTGCAATGTATACCTATGACACAAGGTTTCTTTTGGCACTTACAGCTTTAAGCTTAATATTGTTTCCGCTTTCTAAGATAAGGGTCAAAGATGTATCCTTTATGCTTGGATTTACTGCAGTTTTTATGATTTTAAATAACGTTCTTGTGTACCTTTTTTCTCCTCAACACGGAACGGAAATTTACGGCACCTGCACATATTTGTTTGGACTTACGGGTAAATACGCACCTACAAAAGAGCAGCTTTTTTATCACTTTAATTACTTCCTTAAGTACTTGGCGTCAATTCCTGTGGTTATTTTGTTTGTAAGCACCACAAACCCCAGTGAGTTTGCGGCTTCTTTAAATAAAATCGGTGTAAAGTACTCAATTGCCTATTCGGTAGCCTTGGCTTTAAGATATATTCCGGACGTTCAGAAGGAATATGATGAAATATCAAAGGCTCAGCAGGCAAGAGGCATCGAAATGAGCAAAAAGGCAACTTTAATAAACAGAATTAAGAGTGCTGCGGCTATTTTGATTCCTTTGATCTTAACAAGTATGGACAGGGTTGAAATCGTTTCTAATGCTATGGAGCTTAGAGGCTTTGGTAAGAATAAAAAGCGCACCTGGTATATGGGAAGGCCCTTTAAGGCTTCGGACATTTTGGCTATGGCCTTTTGTGTTTTGCTTGTTGTGATTGCGGCTTTACTTAATATAATTAATAAGAGTAGATTTTATAATCCTTTTGTTTAGAGGCAGATTATGTTTAAAAGTGTTGATGAAACAGAAAAATTTTCTTATACGGATTGTGTTATTTCAGATATTGAGAAGGCTGAAGACGGTCTTGTGTTTTGCGTAGAAGCTTTGATAGTAAAAGAAAACAATTCGCAGAATACTAACTTTACAGAAAGCTTTGCAGGCCCTGCTAAGATTAAGTTTGTGGATGCAAAGTTAACAGACATTACAAAGGTTGGATTTAAGTATTACAACGCGGACTCTGTACTTATAAAAGAAGTTTCTGATGAGCCCGTAAACAAGCTTGAATGGGACAGCTTATTAAAAGCTATCCCCGGAAATTATCTTCCAAGCTTAGAAAAAGAAGGTAATTCTTACCTTTTAGAAGCAGAGATGAGTGAAGAGGACGGTACGCAAGGGAACAGCTACTTACTTAAAATAGAAGCTGAAAGCGTAATTGTAACCTGGGAAAAGTATTTAAACAGAGTAAGCAGATAACCTGCTTACTCTTTATTAATTTTAAAGGGTCTTCTTGCAAATACTATAAATGTGCCTGAAAGAATAAGGGGAAGCGCAAAACTTATAAGTCTGCATAATACAATTGCGCTTGCAATAAGGCCCCCTGAAAACACCTTTCTAAACAAAAGGCCGAAACCGCCTTCCATGGCGCCCATGCTTCCGGGAAGTGGAATGCATGATACGGAAGTAAACAAAAGTCCCTGAAGGCTCATCATTTCAAAGAAGCTTCTTTCGCTTAAGTTAAAACTTCTGTAGCAAAAGTAAGTAATTGAGTGATAAGACACAAATTGAATTAAAGATATAAGTATAATCTTTGCAAGCACCTGCTTATTCTTTTTTAAACGCTTGGCGCTTACTCTGTATTCGGCAAATGTCTTTAACAGCTTAGTTTTGGTATCTTTTTTCTTTGAGAATAAAGATACCGTTTTTATTATTATGGCGGCAATTACTTTAACCGCTTTTTTTGAAAACATTATGAGCAACAAGCTTGTTAAAAGCAAAAGGTTAAGTGAAAAACCTAGAATGAGCACCCATGCTATGTTTATTCCTTCAAAAAGCTTAAGGGGTGAAACCAAAGAAACTATAAGCCCAACTGTAGCAATTGAAATGGAAGCTACTTCATAGCCTATAAGCTCAAGGAATAGTGAAAACGAAGCGTGGGATACTTTAATTTTATCTTTGTGCATTGCATATATCTGAGCGGGCTGACCTCCTGAAGCAGAAGGGGTTACGGAGCTAAAGAAAAAGCCTGTATAAGCATATTTTAGGGCGCTAAGTATCCCTGTTTTATAGCCTGACAAATTAAGCCCGATCCTTATGTTTAAGGCTTCTCCCAAAGAAAACATAAGCATGCAAAGTACAGCAGGCACCAAGAACCATGGGTTTATGCTTTTTAGTATCGTAAGCACCATATTAAGGCCGAATTCTTTTGACAATACATAGACTGTGATTCCTGCCACAGCCGCCATTAAAAGTATTCCTATGTATACTGATTTTTTGTTACAAGGTTTCAAAGGTATTTCCTCTCTTAACTTAACGTAAAGGCTTATGCTGCCAGATAATCTACGGGATTGGGGCTTTCAAAACCTTCGGAAAGCTTTCGCATGTTTTCTTTTATTTCATCTATTTTTCTTTTATTCTGTATAAACTTGATTAAGTCTGAAGCTAAGAAGTTATCTTTGTTATTAACCACCACTCCGAGGCCCATTTTGTCTATAAACTCAGAGTTACCAAGCTCCTGTTCAAGGGTAGGCTCAATAACAAAAAGGGGAGTGCGGGCTTTGATAGCTTCAAAGGTAGTGATGCCGCCCGGCTTAGTGATTATAACGTCAGACTCTTTTAAATAATCGCTTACCTTGTCCGTAAAGCCTATGGCGTTTATGTTTTCATAGTTTAAATTAATTTCTTCTCTAAGTTCTTCGTTCTTACCGCAGATGATGGTGGTGCTTATGCCGGTTTCTTTGTTTAAAGCAGACAGAATAGTTTCTTTGTAAGGAATAAGGCCAAGGCCTCCTCCCATAATCAAAACTTTTGCGCCCTTTTTACTCTTTTCTTTGTTTATAAAAGAATGTGACACGGGTATTCCGCATACATGGATATTTTTATGATAGATTCCGTTTAAAATAAGCTCTGATTTACAAACGGTATCTCCCACAAAGTATTTATCCACGTCTTTTGATATCCAGTCTTTGTGAATGGAAATATCTGTAATATACACATAGAAAGGAATCTTTATATTTTCTTTCTTCTTATAAGAAGAGTAGTATTGAACGCACATGGGAAGATCCGCAACCACAAGGTCCGGATTGTAAGTGTTTAAAAGCTTTCTTATGTGACTGTGAATAACATGCTTAAAGGGAATGCAATCCAGATGATTTGAAAACCTGGCAAGCTTATTGTAAGCATCGTGAAACTTAAAGACGCAAAGCTCAAACCCTTTGTATATTGCCTTTGAAAACTTTGGAAAGCAAAAGCTTAAAAAGTCTACAACGGTGACCTTTGCATTTGGATATTTGGACAGAATTTCTTCTTTGATTGCTTCGGCGCACTTAATATGCCCCATTCCGAAGCGGCCTGTAAGTATTAATATATTCATTTTTACCCTCATAGTATCGTTCTCATTTTTTATCTAATATGTTACTTTAGATTGGTAAAGAAATTGCGTATATAAATCTAAAGAAAACATAAAGATTATTAAAACGACTAAAAGAATAGTAGCGTATTTTTTTATAGCACGCCATAGTTTCTTGTTACAAATGAGGCTTATTTTCTTACATTTTTGTCACATTTATAAGAAAAAGGGGTTGAAAAAAATAAAATAGAGTGTTATTCTTTATGCGTAATATGTAGAAAGAGAGTGAGCTTTGAGGAGCTCACATTTTTTATGCCAATAAATGCTCGGAGGTAGGATATGTCCAAAAAAGAGACTATAGAAACCAAAGCTACCGCGATGTTAGAGCCCATATGCAAAGAAAACGGCGTTGAGATTTATGATGTTGAGTACGTGCAGGAAGCGGGCGAGTGGTATTTAAGAGCATACATTGATAAAGAAGGCGGTGTCACCATTGACGATTGCGAAGCCGTAAGCCGAGCAATGTCTGACGCACTTGATGCCGATGACTTTATCGAGGATGCCTACTATTTGGAAGTTTCAAGTCCCGGACTTGGGAGAACGCTTAAAAAGGATGCTCACTTACAAAAGAGTATCGGCGAGACGGTTGAACTTAAGACATTCAAACCGATTGATAAAAGAAAAGAATTCACCGGAATATTGAAAGGATTTACACAATCTTCAATTACCGTTGAAATAGATGGAAAAGACACAGAATTTTTAAGAAATGAAGTAGCGCTTATAAAATTAGCTCTTGATTTTTGATGAAAGGAAAATAAGAAGATGAACAAGGAATTAATGGAGGCGTTGGATTTACTGGAGAAGGAGAAGCAGATTAGCCGTGACGTATTGTTTGATGCGATTGAGAACTCACTCATCACAGCTTGCAAGAACCACTTTGGAAAGTCAGATAACGTTAAGGTTGAAATCAACCGTGAGACCTGCGATTTCGTTTGTTATGCAGAAAAAGAAGTAGTAGAGGAAGTAGAAGATCCCATCTTACAGATCTCTTTGGAAGATGCCAAGAAGATTAAGGCAAAGTACAAGGTTGGAGATATTGTAAGAGTTGATATTAAGTCTAAGGAGTTTGGACGTATTGCGGCTCAGAATGCCCGTAACGTCATCACTCAGAAGATTCGTGAAGAAGAAAGAAGCGTTGTTTACAACATCTACTATGAAAAGGAAAAAGACCTTGTAACAGGTATTGTTCAAAGATATGTAGGAAACAACATTTCAATTGACCTTGGTAAGGCTGATGCAATTCTTACAGAAAGCGAACAGGTTAAGACCGAAGTATTTAAGCCCACAGAAAGAATTAAGCTTTACATTTTGGAAGTTAAGAATACATCAAAGGGACCCAGAATTCTTGTAAGCCGTACACATCCCGAACTTGTTAAGAGATTGTTTGAATCAGAAGTTACAGAAATCAAGGACGGAACTGTTGAAATCATGAGCATTGCAAGAGAAGCAGGTTCACGTACAAAGATTGCCGTTTGGTCAAACAATCCTAACGTTGACGCAGTAGGCGCATGTGTAGGTATGAACGGTGCAAGAGTAAATGCCATCGTTGAAGAATTAAGAGGTGAAAAGATCGACGTTGTTAACTGGGATGAAAACCCCGGTAACTTCATTCAGAACGCTTTGTCACCCGCAAAGATCGTTAACGTATTTGCTGATCCCGATGAAAAGACTGCAAAGGTTGTAGTTCCCGATTACCAGTTGTCACTTGCAATCGGTAAGGAAGGACAGAATGCACGTCTTGCAGCAAGACTTACAGGATATAAGATTGATATCAAGTCTGAAACTCAGGCTAAGGATGCATACGGATTCCGTCTTGAAGACTACTTTGACGGTGATGAAAGTTATGAAGAGTACGATGATGAAGCGTATGAAGATGAAGTAGCTGAAGAAATAGCTGATGATGCAGATGTAAACGAATAAGGAAACGAAGAGGAAGTTTAAGAAATGGATAAAAAGACACCTTTAAGGCAATGCGTAGGCTGTGGAAAGCAAAGTGATAAGCGTGACATGATTCGCGTGGTACGTACGCCCGAAGGGGACATTACCTTGGACTTCAAAGGTAAATTAAACGGAAGAGGTGCTTACCTTTGTAAAAACCCTGAATGCCTTGTAAAGGCCGGTAAAAACAAAGGGCTTGAACGCGCCTTAAAAGTGAGTATCCGTGAAGAAATAATCGAAAAGATAAAAGAGGAGCTTTAATTTGCAAAATAACAAAGTTTTATCGATGCTTGGGCTTTCAATGAAAGCGGGCAAGGTAAAGAGTGGCGCATTTGCCGCAACGGATGCAATAAAAAGTGCAAAGGCATGGCTAGTGCTTATTGCCAAAGATGCATCCACAAACACTAAAAAAGAATTTTCCGATATGTGTACTTTTTACGAAGTGCCATATGAGGAATACAGCACAAAAGAAGATTTGGGGCGCGCAATAGGAAAAGAAGAGCGTTCGGTAGTGGCCGTGTGCGACGAAGAATTTGCAAAGGCTCTGACTAAGAATTTACGGGAACTCGATTAGGCGGAAAGGTGAGTGATAGAATGAAAGTACATGAAATAGCAAAAGAACTTGATGTTCAAAGCAAAGACATAATTGCTTTTTTAAATGAAAAAGGAATAGAGGTTAAAGCGGCACAAAGCACACTTGATGATGATGCTTTGGGTTTGGTGCGTAAGAAATTCGGTAAGAAAGAAGAACCCGAAAAGAAAGCTGCTACCGAGAAAAAGGAAGCTCCTAAAGCTGAGAAGAGTGATTCTTCAAATCAGGAAGCGCCTAAGAAAAAGAAGATTATTTTTGTAAACAATCCTCACAATTCCAAGATGCCCGGTCAGCCTCAGGGTCAAAACCGTTCATTTAACAATAATCAGGCAAGACCTCAGAACCCTCAAAGACCTCAGGGTGCTAAGCCACAGGCTCAGGGTCAGCATACAATTTCCGGCAACGCTTATACACACAATATTATTAAGCCCCGTCCGGAAGCATTAAACAGAAAGCATCCCGATGTGGAAGAAGCAGTTCCCGTTAAGGAACAGCCTCAGACACCTGCAAAGAATGTTTCTGTTGTTATTGAAGAGGCTCCCAAGAAAGAATACGTTCAAAAGAATGTAAGCAAAGACAGACCTTTCAATAAAGACGAAAGAAGACCTCAGGGCGATCGTAATGCTCAAAGAGGAGATTTTAATAAGGGACAGAGACCTCAGGGTGACAGACCTTTTAACAAAGGCGACAGACCCTTTAATAAAGACGGCGCTCGTCAGGGCTTTAATAAAGACGGTCAGAGACCTTCCTTTGACAGACCTGCACGTCCCGGCCAGGGAAGACCTGCAGCAGGCGGTTTTGCGGCTCCCGACATTTCTTCCAAGCCTTCAAACGACAGAAGAGACGGTAAGTCAAAGAACAACAAAAACTTTGATCCCACAAGAGACGGCGCAAAGAATTCAGGTCGTCGTAATCAGGACAAAGACTTTAATAAAAACAAGAACTTCATGATGGAAGATGATGAAGAGACCCTTGCAATGAAGAGAAAGAAGGGTAAATTCATTAAGCCCGAAGCTAAGCCCGTGGTTGAAGAAGAAGTAATCAAGGTTATTACTCTTGATGATACAGTAACCATTAAAGAGCTTGCTGAAAAGATGAAGATTCAGCCCGCAGCAATCGTTAAGAAGCTCTTCCTTCAGGGACAGATTGTAACCGTTAACCAGGAAATCACCTTTGAAGAAGCTGAAAACATTGCAATCGATTATGATATCATCTGCGAAAAGGCTGTTAAGGTAGACGTAATCGAAGAACTTCTTAAAGAGGATGATGAAGACGAAAAGGATTTGGTTGAAAGACCCCCTGTTGTCTGCGTAATGGGTCACGTTGACCATGGTAAAACATCACTTCTTGATGCTATCAGAAAGACAAGAGTTACAGATAAAGAAGCAGGCGGTATCACACAGGCTATCGGTGCATATACCGTTCATGTTAAGGACAGAGACATTACCTTCCTTGATACACCCGGACACGAAGCTTTCACAGCTATGCGTATGCGTGGTGCAAATTCAACGGATATCGCAGTACTTGTTGTTGCTGCCGATGACGGTGTTATGCCTCAGACAGTTGAAGCTATCAACCATGCAAAGGCTGCAGGTGTTGAAATCATCGTAGCCATCAACAAGATTGATAAGCCCGGTGCCAACCCCGACAGAGTTAAGCAGGAACTTACAGAGCATGAAATTATTGCTACAGACTGGGGCGGAAGCACAGAATTTGTTAATATCTCAGCTAAGCGCGGAGATGGTATAGATGACCTTCTTGAAACTATTTTGCTTACAGCTGATGTGCTTGAATTAAAGGCTAATCCCAAGCGTAAGGCAAGAGGTCTTGTTATCGAAGCAGAACTTGATAAGGGAAGAGGTCCCGTTGCTACCGTTTTGGTACAAAAGGGTACTTTGAAAGTCGGCGACTTTGTATCAGCCGGCGCTTGCCATGGTAAAGTTCGTGCTATGATCAACGACAGCGGTAAGAATGTTAAGAGTGCAGGTCCTTCAATTCCTGTAGAAATTTTGGGACTTAACGACGTTCCCAATGCAGGTGAAGTGCTTATTGCTCATGATTCGGATAAGACAGCTAAGTCTTATGCAGAAACATTTATTGCACAGAACAAGGAAAAGAAACTTGAAGAAATCAAGTCAAGAATGTCTCTTGACGATCTCTTTAACAAGATTCAGGAAGGTAACCTTAAGGAATTAAATGTTATCGTTAAGGCTGACGTTCAGGGTTCTGTGGAAGCTGTTAAGCAGTCACTTGTTAAGCTTTCAAATGAAGAAGTATTGGTTAAGTGTATTCATGACGGCGTTGGTGCCATCAATGAATCCGACGTTTCATTGGCAGGTGCTTCAAATGCCATCATCATCGGATTTAACGTAAAGGTTGATGCAAATGCAAAGGCAACAGCTGAATCAGAAGGCGTAGATATCAGACTTTACAAGGTAATCTACCAGGCTATCGAAGATATCGAAGCTGCTATGAAGGGAATGCTTGATCCTGTATACGAAGAAAAGGTTATCGGTCATGCCGAAATCCGTCAGATCTTTAAGGCTTCCGCAATCGGTAACATTGCAGGTTCTTACATCCTTGACGGTCAGTTTACAAAGAACTGTAAGGTACGTATCAGCCGTGAAGGCGAAGTAATCTACGAAGGAACCCTTGCTTCACTTAAGAGATTTAAGGATGACGTTAAGGAAGTTAAGGCAGGCTTTGAATGCGGTCTTGTATTTGACGGCTTTGATAAGTTTGCAGAACTTGATACCGTTGAAGCATACACAATGGTAGAGGTTCCCAGATAGATCGGAGAACACTATGAGAAAAAACAGTATTAAAAACATCCGTATAAATGAAGAAGTGTACAGAGAGTTGGCACAGATTATACGAGGAGACATTAAGGATCCTCGTATCAGCCCTCTTACAAGCGTGGTTGCTGTTGAAGTAGCTCCCGACTTAAAGACCTGCAAGGCTTACATTTCTGTATTGGGTGACAATGAAGCAATAAAGTCAACCTATCAGGGATTAAAGAGTGCAGAAGGCTTTATTAGAAGAGAACTTGCCAGAAGAATCAACCTTCGCAACACTCCCAGTATCACTTTTGTAATGGATAATTCGATTGAGTATGGCGTTAACATGTCAAAGCTCATAGATGATGTAAATAAGGGTAATACTATTGATTAACGGAATTATTAATGTATACAAGCAAAAGGGATATACCTCTTTCGACGTGGTAGCCATCATGCGTGGCATCTTAGGGCAAAAGAAAGTCGGTCACACCGGCACCTTGGACCCGGACGCCGAAGGAGTCCTTCCTGTTTGCGCAGGTAATGCAACAAAATTATGCGACATGCTTACAGACAAAAGTAAAGAGTATGTCGCTACTTTTGTACTTGGGAAAAAAACAGACACCTTGGATATATCGGGAAAGGTTTTAGAAGAGAGAGAACCTAAGGTTTCAATAGAAGACTTAAAGGCTTCCATCAATTCCTTTATAGGAGGATACAATCAGTATCCGCCTATGTATTCTGCAAAGAAGATTAACGGCAAAAAGCTCTATGAACTTGCAAGAGATGGTAAAGAAGTAGAAAGAAAGCCCGTTTTTGTTGAAATTATCGGCATTGAGACCATAGATATTTCCTATCCTTATGTTACAATAAAGGTGGCCTGCTCCAAAGGTACTTATATTCGAAGCCTTTGTGAAGACATAGGGGCCAAATGCGGAGAGCTTGCCTGCATGACAAGCCTTAAAAGAACAAGGGTTGGAAACTTTACGATAGATAAGGCTTTAACTCTTGATGAAATAACCGGCCTAAAGAATGAAGGAAAGCTTTTAAAAGCTTTGACACCTACCGATTTTGCTTTTATGGATAAAAAAGAAGCAAAAATCATTCCTCAATTTAGAAAATTACTTGATAACGGAAATAAACTCAGCCCCGAAATGCTTGATTGTGAAGGCGTTTTAAATGGGGAAACGGTAAGAGTATATAACGACGATAATGAGTTTGTTGGATTGTATACTTATGAAGACTCTTTAAAAATCTTCAAACCTTTTAAGATGTTTATCGGAGAATAGATGGAAATTATAGATGGCTTAAGTGAAATAGCATATGAAGGTGACACAAGGATTGCCATCGGTAAGTTCGACGGAATACATGCGGGGCATCAAATGCTTATTAAGGAAATGACCAAGCATAAAGACGCATTAAAATCCGTTGTTTTTACCTTTTCCTTAGCTTCCGAAAACTTTTTAAACAAAAATGAACGCATTTATTCCGAAGAAAAAAGACGTGATGTGTTTGCGTCTTTAGGGGTAGATTATCTTGTGGAATATGATTTAAATGATGTTACTGCAAGGTGTGAGCCCGAGGAATTTGCCCGTGTTGTATTAAAAGAAAGGCTCCATGCAAAAGAAATTTATTGCGGCCCCGATTTATCCTTTGGATACAAAGGCCGTGGTAATGTGGCACTTTTAATGAGCCTTGAAAAAGAATTGAATATAAAGACAATAGTTTTTGAAAAGAAAAAATATCTTGGCGAAGATATTTCTTCCACCCGTATAAGAGAGGCCATTAAAGCGGGAAATTTAGAGGCTGCCGAGAATATGTTGAGAGGATAAAAAAGAATGGATTTTGCTATTGTATTGAGTTTGCTCGGGGGACTTGGGCTTTTCCTGTACGGCATGCGAGTAATGAGCGACAGTATTGAAGCTTTCGCAGGTGCAAGGTTAAGAAGTATCCTTGAAAAGCTTACCACAAATCGGTTTATGGGTATTTTTGTCGGCTTGTTCTTTACAGCCGTTATCCAATCGTCATCGGCTTGTACGGTAATGGTTGTCAGTTTCGTTAACTCGGGACTTATGAATCTTTATCAGGCGGCGGGTGTTATCTTTGGTTCCAACATCGGTACCACAGTTACGGCGCTTCTTGTTTCTTTTAAGTTAGAAAAGGTTGCTCCCCTTATTTTGTTTGCGGGTGTAGCAATCGTTATGTTCTGTAAGAAATCCAAACTCAAAAAATTTGCGGAAATCGTCATTGGATTCGGTATTTTGTTTATGGGCTTAAGTGCTATGTCAGCTGCAATGGGCTTCATGAGAGAATCTCCGGAAGTCATGAATGTATTTTCGTCAATAAAGAATCCTTTGTTTGCAGTAATTCTTGGCCTTGTAATAACTGCGGTTGTGCAAAGTTCATCCGTTGTTGTTTCAATCATGGTTCTTTTGGCAAATCAGGGTCTTATCGGTTTGGATATGTGTATGTACATAACACTTGGCTCTAACATCGGTGCATGTACATCAGCCCTTTTGGCATCTTTAAACGGTAAGAAAGATGCAAAGAGAGCAGCATTGATTCACATATTGTTTAACATTATAGGTACAGTTTTAATGTATGTAACCTTTGCTTTCGACGTAGATGGATTTGTAAGAGTTATGAGTAAGCTTGCAGGAAACGATGCAGGACGTATCGTGGCTGTTTCTCACTTATCAATTAAGGTAATTCAGGTTATCTTAATGACACCCTTTATCGGACCTATTGTTAAACTCACCACACGAATTATTCCCGGTGAAGACGAAAAGGTCGGATACAGAGAAAACTTCAAGCTTCAATACATTGGTGATAACGTAGTGCTTAACCCCGCAACAGCTGTTGTTGAAGTTATAAACGAAGTAGACCGTATGGCAAGTTTAGCCGGTGAAAACTTAAACCGCGCCATGAATGCTTTGATTACACTCGATCAGGATGATATTGATGAAGTTTATAAGGTAGAAGAAAACATTAACTTCCTTAACCACTCAATCACCAATTACCTTGTAAAGATTAATCAGACCACACTTCCTATCGAAGACTTAAAGTCAATCGGCGGGCTTTTCCATGTTGTTAACGATATAGAAAGAATCGGTGACCATGCGGAGAACGTTGCGGATGCGGCAAGAACCAGAATAGAAACGGGAGTTACGATTTCTAAGGAAGCTCAGGCAGAGCTTGGATGCATGCTTGATATGGTAAACGAAATCTTTAGATTATCCACTCAGATGTTTAAAACCGGTCTTGATACCAATCTTGACAGGATTGTTGATTTGGAAGCAAAGATTGATGATAAAGAGCGAGAACTTCAGCAAAACCATGTGGACAGACTTACAAGAAACGAATGTACGCCTGAGGCCGGCATGATTTTCTCTGACATTGTTTCGGGGCTTGAAAGAGTGGCAGACCACTCAACAAACATTGCTTTCTCGGTTTTACACGACAATAAGTAAGAAAATGGCGCATGCTTAGCATGCGCTTTTTTTTATAAAGTGTTGTTTAGTTTTTTTTAATGGGAGTTTGATACGATTTTATAGGAATTATTTCGGAATAGGAGAAAAGATGGAGAATTCAAAGCCCGGGAAAACTGACATAAAAATACTTTATTACTTTTGCGTGCTCTTTTTATGCGTAATTGTATTGCTTGAGCAGTTTAATGTAAATAAAGTAAGCACTGTGCCGATTAATAAACCAATCAATTTTTCAAGCAACTGGCAGAGAGTTTATGGTGAAGAGAAAAAAGTCCCCATTGAAATTCCGTGTAAAGTAACCGATGTTAAAAAAGGCGAAAAAGTTGTCTTAGAAACACGAATTCCCAGTTTTGTGATTGATTCTACATATATCTACATCCGATCTTCCCAGCAGGAAGTTTTTTTCTACGTGGACGGAAAACTAAGGAAAAAGTACGATCTTTCCGATGAGAGCCTTTTTGGAAATGCCACAGCTAGTGCCTTTGTTCTTTGCCCTATGGAAAGAGGAGACAGGGGTAAAACCTTAAGAGTTGAATTGTCTTCCCCCACGTCCTTCTACGGCACTATTAATCCCATATACTACGGAGATGAATTTAATATTTGGTATCAGATAACCCATAAGAACATGTTCGAAGCTTTTGTGGGCGTATTTATGATGCTTATAGGTATTGTTGTGGTGCTGGTGGGCGTATTCCTTTATAACAGGTATAAGGCAAATCATGCCCTTGAATTTATGGGCTGGATTTTATTTGAAATAGGAATCTTGGTTATTTCCGAATCCCAAATAAGGCAGCTTTTTGCCAAAAATATATCGGCTCTTGGTGTTAATTCATATTTCACCCTTCCATTAATCCTGACTGCCATCATTTTCTTTTCGGATGAAATAACCGGTAAGCGATATCACAAAGCCTATAAGATTATGTCCATATGTTCGCTTTTACTTTTATTCTTTATCCCTGCGGTTGTCTTTTCCGGAATAATGGAAATGCTTAACACTCTATGGCTTGTTTTGATTACGGCGGTTGCGTACTTGATCATTACGGGAATTAACATGTATAAGGATGCAAAGGCAGGTCTTTTAACCAATTACTATATGGTAATTCTTGGTATTGTTATTTTCCTTTTGATAGGAGGCCTGGGCCATCTTTTGGTCAATGTTATAGACATACTTGATTCTACCGGACCTTTTGTATGTATCGGGGTTGTGTTCTTGTTAATTGCAACTTTGATTTACACCATCAACAATATAGAAAATGTTAATGCTCAAAAGAACAAAGCTGAATATGAAAGACTTGCAAAGGATAAGCTTTTTGCCCAGCTTTCTCATGAAATAAGAACTCCTTTAAATGCGGTTCTTGGTATGAATGAGCTTATAAAGAGAGAAAGCAAGGAAGCAAACATTACCCAGTATTCTCAGGCAATAGAATATTCGGGCAGCATGCTTTTAAACCTTATAAACGATATTCTTGATTTCTCAAAAGCAGAAGCGGGAGACCTTGCTTTAAATCCTGTTGAATTTAATACTGCGGATATGATTTTGGATACCATTAATATCGTTGATAAGAGAGTTAAGGATAAAAAGCTTGAATTTATAAAGCATATAGATCCAAAGCTTCCTAAGATGATTTATGCGGATGATGTAAGAATCAAGCAGATTATCATAAACATTTTAACCAATGCCATTAAGTATACTGAAACAGGAAGCGTCACATACACAATAAACAAGGTTTATAACGATGATTTGGACCTTTGCATGAGAATAAGCGTCCAGGATACTGGACAGGGTATAAAGAAAGAAAACCTTGATTCAATCTTTAGTTCATTTACAAGAGTAAATGAAAAGAAGAACAGAAATATCGAAGGTACCGGTCTTGGACTTAGCATAACAAAATATCTGGTTGAATTAATGAACGGTTCAATCAATGTTGAAAGTGAGTTTAAGAAAGGCTCCACATTTACCATTGTTATCCCCATAAAGCCTGTGGGACATGATGAAATGGGACCTTTGGATAGTGCTTCTTTAACGGAAGAAGAAAGAGGAGTTGATGAAGTCTTCATGGCTCCCGATGCTAAGATATTGATAGTGGATGACAGTAAGGTTAACTTGTCTGTTATAAAGGGACTTTTAAAGAATTCTAAGATGAATATCGAGACTGCTTCAAGCGGAATGGAATGTCTTGAAAAGTGTAAGCATATTAAGTATGACCTTATTTTAATGGACCATTTAATGCCTGAAATGGATGGTATGGAAACCTTTAAAAACTTAAGGGCTTCCGATTATGCAAGCAAAGATGTGAAGGTTGCCATCGTTACGGCAAATGCATACGGCGATATAAAAGATGAATTTATGGATACAGGCTTTGACGCATACTTGTCAAAGCCCATCCAGGTTAAACAACTTAATGAAATGTTATTAGATTTATTGCCCATAGGATACATGGGTAAAATCGATAATAAGCAAAAGAATTAGTTTTGGTGAAGCATAGAATAATAGAAACCTTTCTTGACAAGGAGCTCTTCGTGAGTTCCTTGTTCTATTATGTTTCCGTCTTTCATAACCAAAATAAGATCGGCGTTTTTAATTGTTGACAGGCGGTGAGCCACAATAAAGCTTGTGCGTCCTTCCATTAAAGCTTCGAAGGCCTTGGTGATTCTTTGCTCCGTCATTGTATCGATTGAAGAAGTAGCTTCGTCCAAAATCAAAATAGGAGGGAGGGCAAGCATTACTCTTGCTATACAAAGAAGCTGCTTTTGGCCCGCACTTAAATTGGTGGCTTCCTGATTAACCACAGTATCATATCCCTTTTCAAGCTTTGAAATAAAGCTGTGGGCATGACTCTTTTTAGCTGCATCTATTATTTCTTCTCTTGTGGCACCGGGCTTTCCGAAGGCGATGTTTTCTGCAATCGTAGCATTCTTAACCCAGGTATCCTGAAGCACAAATCCTATATTTTTTCTGAGAGTGCTCTTTTTAATCGAGTAAGAAACTTCATTATCAAAGAGTATTTCTCCGCCGTCAGGCTCGTAAAACCTCATAAGTAAGTTAATAAATGTAGTCTTTCCGCATCCTGTGGGGCCAACGATTGCTATGTGCTCGCCTTTATTTACGTGGAAGGAAATATCGTATAAGAGTTTCTTTGTCTTATCATAGCTAAAGGAAAGATTGTTTATTGAAATATCTCCGGTAAGGTCCTTAACAGGGCTTTCATCCGTTAAAAGGTCAATGCTTTCTTTAGCTTCAAGAAAATCAAATATTCTTCCTGCACAGGCTATGGCGTTTTGAAATTCTGTTATAACGCCCGATATTTCGTTAAAAGGCTTTGTATATTGGGTAGCGTAGCTTAAGAAGGCTACCAAAGTACCTACACTTATTACGCCTTTAATTCCAAGCAATCCTCCAAAGACTCCAACACTTGTATACACAAGACCGTTAACAAATCTTGTGGAAGGATTGGTGGTGGAACTGTAGAAGAGTGCCTTAAGGTTAACTTTTGCAAATTCTTCGTTCTTTTCTTTAAAGGCCTTAGATTTAATGTCTTTAGCATCCATGGCGGTTATAAGTCTTTGAGAACTTACGGTTTCATTTATAAAAGAAGTAAGTCCGCCCTGTAAGGAAGCCTGCCTTGAAAAGTGCTTGTAGGTCTTTCTTGAAATAAATGATGCTACCACCAAGGAAATAGGTGTAAGAATAAGCACAGTAAGCGCAAGCCAGGGATTAATTATTGCCATAAAAACAAGGGTTGCAATAACGGTAAATACACCTGTAAACAATTGAGAAAAGCCAAGAAGCAATCCATCGCTTAATCTTTCAACGTCTGAAATAATACGGCTTAAAATGTCGCCTCGACCCCTTGAATCAAGGTACACAACGGGAAGCTTGTGTATTTTATCAAAAAGTTTGTTCCTTAAATCTCTTACAATTTTAAATGTAACTTTGTTGTTTATTAAGGACATAAAGAAAGTTGACAGGCCATTTATTAAAAGGGCTATAACAAACAGAAAAAGATTATGTTTTATACTTTCAAAGTCAACCATTCCCTTATCTATGCAGGCATCAATGGCACGTCCCGTTAACACAGGCATATACAATGCGGATAGTACCGACAGTATCGAAAGGATTATGGATATTATTAAAAGAAAGCTGTGGGAAGATACGAGCTTCATTATGCGTTTGTAAATTTCTTTTTTATTCATAGTGACGCTCCTTCCGTATTTTGTGAATCACATATTTCTTTATATAAAGAAGATGTTTTAAGCAATTCCTCGTGGGTGCCGATTGAATCAATCACTCCGTCATCAAGGACGATTATTTTATCGGCATGCATGGTGGATATGATTCTTTGTGAAATAATGATTACAGTCTTTTTTAGTTTCTTTAGGTTTTCTCGAAGTCTGGCATCCGTTGCATAGTCTAGGGCGCTGAAAGAATCGTCCATAATAAGAACAGGGCTTTCCTTCACCAAAGCTCTTGCAATGCATAACCTTTGCTTTTGACCGCCCGAAAGATTGGAGCCCCCTTCCCTTATTTCAAGATCAAGGCCTGCGCCCTTATCCTTTACAAAGTCATAGGCTTCGGCAGTCTTTAATGCCTCAATCATTTGCTCATCACTTGCATTTTTATTTCCAAGGGATAAGTTTTCTCTTAGCTTACCGCTAAAAAGCTCTGCTTTTTGCGGCACAATTGAAAACTCTCTTCTTAAGGATGAGAGAGTAAGGTTTTTAATGTTTTCTTCTTTATAAAGGATTTCGCCACGACTTACATCATAAAAACGCATAAGCAAATTTGATATGCTTGTTTTTCCTGAGCCTGTGGCACCGATAATACCTATGGTTTCACCTTCCTTTATATCTATGTTTATATTCTTTAAAGAAGCGTCCATGGCGTTTGGATAGGTAAAATCTACGTTCTTAAAAGAAATGAGATTATCAAAACTTTTATTTAATTCCTTGGCGGAAAGCTTTCCTTCATCCAAAAGGGTTTCTTTTGTCTCAAGGGTTTCTTCGATTCTTGAAGCGGATGCCAAAGAGCGGTTAATGGTAATAAACAGATTTGAAAGCTTCACAAGTTCAATAAGAATCTGAGACATGTAGTTTACAAGGGCATAAAGCATACCGTTTGTAAGAGCCCCGCTATTTACTTCGTAGGCTCCGGTTGACAGTAAAACTACCATTCCCACATTCACTATGATTAGTGTAAGGGGATTTAAGAGAGTTGATATTCTTCCTGTAACAAGGGATAGAGAGTAGAATTTATCGTTATCTTTTCTAAATTCATTTTCTTCTTCCTCATTTTTTGAAAATGCTCTTATAACTCTTGCACCTGTAAGGTTTTCTCTTATGTGAGAAGTAAGAGCATCAAGGAATTTCTGAATCCTTTTATATAAGGGAATTGTTATAAGGGTGATTGATAAAACCACCAAAAACAAAACGGGAATTACGATGACAAAAATAAGGGCTGCTTTTACGCTTATGGTAAAGGCCATAATCATTGAGCCAAACACGATAAAGGGAGACCTTAAGAAAAGTCTTAACACCATGTTTACACCGTTTTGAAGGGTGTTTATATCGTTAGTCATTCTGGTGATTAAAGATGAAGTACCTTCTTTTTCAAGACTTTCGTGGGAAAATCCTAAAATTCTGTCATACAAAGAGTTCCTTAAGGCTTTTGAAAAGCCGATGGCTGCTTTTGCGGCAAAGAACTGGGCGATAAGTGCGCACAAAAGACCGATGAGTCCTAAGAGCACCAGCACGCCGCCGTTTTTATATATGACGGTTTTGTTTCCTGCCTTTATGCCTTCGTCAATGATCTTTGTCATAACCAAAGGCACATATAATTCAAAAAGCGCCTCAAGCATTTTAAATGCGGGAGCGATTATGCATTCCTTTGTATAAGGTTTTAGATACTTTAAAAGCTTTTTCATTAATTTAACTCCGTAAAATTTCTTTAATTCTAAGTATACACTATCACCATATTTTTGTTGCTCTTTTTATCTTTTATTTCTGTGCTTTTTTCTTCTTTACTAACCAAATAAACGATTATATAATATTTAAGTATTTGTCGTTAATGATGATATATTAAGATATACGTAATTTGGAGGATAATGTAATGAAAAAACTTGAAGATTATGTCAGAAGCATACCTGATTTTCCCGAAAAGGGCATCATTTTCAGAGACATTACGAGCGTTTTGCAGGATGCAGACGGTTTGCACCTTGCAATTGATACAATGCAGGAACTTACTAAAGATGTAGATTATGATGTGGTGGTTGGCCCCGAATCAAGAGGCTTCATTTTTGGCACACCCTTAGCATATATTAACCATAAACCCTTCGTTTTAATAAGAAAGAAGGGTAAACTTCCCTGTGAAACAGTTTCAAAGGAATACGCTTTGGAATACGGCACAGCAGTTATTGAAATGCACAAAGATTCCATTAAACCCGGACAGAAAGTCCTTATTGTAGACGACCTTATCGCTACAGGCGGCACCACAAAAGCAATGGTAGAGCTTATCGAGTCTTTAGGCGGAGTGGTTACAGGCGTTGTTGTTATGATGGAGCTTGCAGGACTTGAAGGAAGAAAGCAGCTTAAAGACATCCCGCTTTATTCTGCAATCACCTATCCCGGAAAATAAAATAATAAGAGGTTATTGATGGAAACTTCAAAGGCGAATACCGAAAGCGAAAAACTAAATATTGAAGAGCCTAAGAACGTAGGTATCGTATTTGATGACGGTCGAATTGAAGCCCTTGGGGAGAACATTTCTCCCGAAGAACTTTTTGGCGACCTTATAAGCCGTGTGAAAAAATATCATCCAAGCGATGATATTTCTATGATTGAAAAGGCTTATAAAACCGCTGATGAAGCCCATCACGGACAGGTTAGAAAGTCCGGTGAACCTTATATTATTCACCCTTTATATGTAGCAATTATCTTAGCGGATCTTGAACTTGACAAAGAAACCATCTGCGCCGGAATCCTTCATGACGTAGTGGAAGATACCATCCTTACAAAAGAAGAAATCGAAAAGGAATTTGGTTCGGACGTTGCCCTTTTGGTTGACGGCGTTACAAAGTTAAAGCAGTTTCAGATTTCAAACGAAGACGAAGACCCGGATGCTACAATTCAAAAGATAATAAGTAAAGACAAAGAAAAACTTGAGCTTCAGGCAGAAAACTTACGTAAGATGTTTCTTGCCATGGCTAAAGATATAAGAGTTATCGTTATTAAGCTTGCGGACCGTCTTCACAATATGAGGACTCTTGATCACATGCCGCCCGAAAAGCAGCAGCGTATCGCAAGGGAAACTCTCGATATTTATTCTCCCATAGCGGACAGGCTTGGTATTTCAAGAATTAAGGTTGAGCTTGACGACCTTTCTTTAAAATACTTAGAGCCCGAAGCCTACAGAGAATTAAACAAACTTATTGCCGTTAGAAAATCAGAGCGTGAAAAGTATATTCAGGCAATAGTAAATGAAGTAAGCAATCATATAAAGAACGCGGGCATCGATGCCAGAATCGACGGCCGCGTAAAACATTTTTTCAGTATTTATAAAAAGATGGTCAATCAAAATAAGACCATCGACCAGATTTATGACCTTTTTGCGGTTAGAATCATAGTTAAATCAGTAAGAGACTGTTATGCGGCTCTTGGCGTAATCCACGAAATCTATAAGCCTATTCCGGGAAGATTTAAAGATTACATTGCAATGCCTAAGCCCAATATGTATCAATCTCTTCATACTACGCTTATAGGTTCTTCGGGACAGCCTTTTGAAATTCAGATTCGTACCGAAGAAATGCATAAAGAAGCAGAGTACGGTATTGCCGCTCACTGGAAGTATAAAGAAGCTGCAGACGGAAAGAAAGTTCCTAAGCAAGAGGAAGAAAAGCTTTCCTGGTTAAGACAGATTCTTGAATGGCAGAAAGACCTTGCGGACAATAAGGAATTTTTGGACCTTTTAAAATCAGACCTTGATTTGTTCAGTGATTCCGTATATTGTTTCACACCTACAGGTGATGTTAAGAACCTTCCTGCGGGAAGTACGCCAATTGACTTTGCCTACAGCATTCATTCAGCAGTTGGTAATAAAATGGTAGGCGCCAGAGTTAATGGTCAGCTTGTAACTATAGACTATGTCATAAATAACGGAGACAGAGTTGAAATCATAACAAGCCAAAACTCAAAGGGCCCAAGCCGTGACTGGCTTAACATCGTTAAATCCACTCAGGCAAAGAATAAGATTACCCAGTGGTTTAAAGCAGAGTATAAAGAAGACAACATTAGCAAAGGTAAGGATAACTTCTTAAGCTATTGTAAGTCTCATGCAATAAATCCTTCCGATATTTTGATTCCCGAATACATGGATGCCATCAGAAAGAAATATGGTTTCCACGATTGGGATTCCGTTTATGCGGCCATCGGTCACGGCGGATTAAAGGAAGGCCAGATTATAAATAAGATGGTTGAATTGTTGGAAATTGCAAAGAAAAATGCAATGTCCGATGAAGAAATCATGGATTCCGTCAATGAAGCGGGCAAGATGCGTTCAAAAGAGCGTGTGGGTAAGAGCGGAATCATCGTTAAAGGAATTGACGATGTGGCCGTTCGTTTCTCAAAGTGTTGTTCACCCGTTCCCGGAGACGAAATCGTTGGCTTTGTTACCAGAGGAAGAGGTATTTCAATCCACAGAACGGACTGCGTAAACATTATTTCTCTTCCCGAAATGGACAGAGTACGCTTAATTGATGCAGAGTGGCAGGACAGCGAAGTAATAAGCGGAAAGTATCCTGTTGAAATCAGAATCTTTGCAAACAACAGAACCGGACTTTTGGCCGATATTTCAAAGGCTTTAACGGAAAGAAACATAAGTATCATTTCTTTAAATACAAGAGTAAATAAGCAGGGACTAGTTACCATGAATACTGCTTTTGAAATCGAAGGAAGAGATGAGCTTACTCATATAATCGATAAGATTCGCACCATTGAAAGTGTTATCGATATAGAAAGGACCAGAGGCTGATGGGAGATATTAAGATCGGACGTATTACACTTGGCATATATGGAACGAATTGCTACTTCATTTTCAGAGAGGGAAGCGAGGATGTTATAGTGTTTGACCCTGCCGATTCAGGTGATTATCTTTATGAAAAGTTATCTGAGAAAGGCTTCAAGGTTGGCGCCATTATGCTTACCCACGGTCATTTCGATCATATCTTCGGAGTTAAGGCGTTAAAAGAAAAATCAGGTGCTTTGGTTTATGCTTACAAGGATGAAGAAATTTTGTTAAGCGATGTAAAGCTTAATCTTTCTTTGTCAGTAGGAAGAGGAGTTACGGTAACTCCCGATGTATTGTTAAAAGACGGCGAAGAGCTTGATCTTTGCGGTATTAAAGTAAAAGTTATTTTCACTCCGGGTCATACAGAAGGAAGCTGCTGCTTCTACGTAGAAGAAGCAAACATTTTGATCGCGGGTGATACATTGTTTGAAGAAAGCGTGGGAAGAACGGATATGCCCACCGGTTCTTCAAGAAAATTAATTGAGTCTATCAAGGAAAAACTGATGGTGCTTCCGGACGAAACAAAAGTATATCCGGGACACGGAGATACAACCTCCATCGGAAATGAAAGGAAGTACAATCCGTTCCTTGTATAGTGCGGTGGATGGATGATAGTTGTATTAGTTAACGAACCTAAATTTGAATATGATATACACTCTTTGGTAAAGGCTTTTTACCCGAAAGAGGATGTTAAAGTCATTACAGACAATGAATCCGTATCGGATGTTTCTTACACTTTCAAAGTGTCTTTCACGGATGGTTTGGTAAGTTTCTTTGACGAAAAAGGAAACGAGTTATCATCCCTTGAAAATCCAGCAAATTCAGAACGTGTAAACGAAAAGAATATTGTTAAAAAGCTTATTTATGATGCGCTTTCGAAAAAAGAAGGGCGCACTTTGGTGTGGGGAGACTTAACGGGCATTCGCCCCACAAAGATTCCAAGAAAGCTTTTAGAAGAAGGAAAGAGCGATTCTGAAATTGTTAAGTACATGCAGGATACTTACTTTGTAAGTGATGAAAAGGCAAATCTTTCAATTGATATAGCAAAGCGTGAAATTGAGATTTTAAAGCCTTTAAGAGAAAAGGGGTATTCAATTTACATAGGAATTCCTTTTTGCCCCACCACTTGCCTTTATTGTTCCTTTACTTCAAACCCCATAGCAAAGTGGAGAGACAGAGTTTCCGATTACTTATCGGCTCTTGAAAAAGAGATTATATTTGTAAGCGAAAAGAGGAAAGGAAAGACCATAGATACAATCTACATAGGAGGAGGCACGCCAACCACATTAAATGCTGAAGAGCTTGATCGCCTCTTAACCATGATAGATGATAACCTTGATGTGTCTAAGCTTTTAGAATATACTGTTGAAGCAGGGCGGGCCGATTCAATTACCCTAGATAAACTTAAGGTTTTAAAGGCTCACAATGTAACAAGAATAAGTGTAAATCCTCAGACCATGAATCAAAAGACACTTGATATCATAGGAAGACGACATACCGTAGAAGATGTCATAAGAGCATTTAACGATGCAAGAAGCGAAGGATTTACAAACATTAATATGGATATTATTCTGGGGCTTCCCGAAGAAGGTATAAAGGAAGTTTCACATACCTTAGAAGAAATAGAGAAGCTAAATCCGGATTCCTTAACGGTCCATTCTCTTGCAATAAAGAGAGCTTCAAGGCTTAATGAGTGGATTTTACAAAACGGATATGCTACTATGATAAATACGGCCGAAACAATGAAGTGTGCAAGTGATTCGGCAATGCGTATGGGTATGCATCCATATTATTTATACAGGCAAAAGAACATGGCGGGCAATTTTGAAAACACAGGTTATTCAAAGGAAGGCTGCTATGGAATATATAACATATTGATTATGGAAGAGCTTGAACCAATTGTTGCTCTTGGCCCCGGTTCGGTTTCCAAAATACTTACAAAAGAAGGCAAACCCGTAAGATCAGACAATGTGAAAGATGTTTCTTTGTACATTGAAAAGATAGATGAAATGCTTGATAGAAAAGACAAGCTGTTTGCTTTGGAAGATTAAAGAAAGGTTTTGAAAATGGCATTGGTAAAAAAGCCCGTTACGGGTATGAAAGAAATACTTCCCAAAGAAATGGAAGTAAGAGACTACGTTCAAAGAGTTATTAAAGAAACTTATAAGTCCTTTGGATTTACAGCAATCGAAACTCCTTGTTTGGAAGATTTAAACAATCTTTGCTCTAAGCAGGGCGGTGAAAACGAAAAGCTTATTTTCAAGGTTTTAAAGCGCGGAGAAAAGTTAAATCTTGAAACCGCACAGACAGAAAACGATTTAACGGATATGGGATTAAGATATGACCTTACCGTTCCCCTTGTAAGATTTTATTCAAACAATTCAAACAACCTTCCCTCACCCTTTAAGGCACTTCAGATGGGAAATGTTTGGAGAGCAGACAGACCTCAAAGAGGAAGATATCGTCAGTTTATGCAGTGTGATATCGATATTTTCGGTGAAAGCACAAACATGGCTGAAATCGAACTTATTTTGGCTACCACCACCACTCTTGGAAAGATTGGTTTTAAGGGATTTGAAATAAGAATAAATGAACGCCGTTTGTTAAAGGCAATGGCTTTATATGCAGGCTTTGATGAAGATAAATTCGATACTGTATGCATTATTCTTGATAAGCTTGATAAGATTGGCCTTGACGGAGTAAGAGAAGAGCTTTCAAAAGAAGGCTTTTCTGAAGAAAGCATAAATAAGTATTGTAAGCTTTTTGAAAACCTTTCAAACGATATTGAAGGTTTAAAGAAGATTAAAGACACACTTAAAGATTACGTAGATGATGATGTTATAAAGAACCTTGTTGAAATCATCGAAAGCGTTGAAGCCGTTAAGAAGGCAGACTTTAAGATGGTGTTTGACCCTACCTTAGTAAGAGGTATGGGATATTATACAGGAACAATATTTGAAATCGCACTTCCTCAGTTTGGCGGAGCTTGCGGCGGTGGTGGAAGATACGATAAAATGGTTGGAAACTTTACGGGTACCGATGTACCTGCCTGCGGTTTCTCAATCGGATTTGAAAGAATCGTTCTTCTTTTAATGGAAAACGGATTTGAAATTCCCGGAAGCAAAGACAAGGTAGCTTACCTTGTTGAAAAGGATATGCCTAAGGATAAATACGCAGAGATTTTAAATAAAGCAATGAATGAAAGAGAAAAAGGCATTAAGGTTTTGGTAACAAAGATGAACAAGAATAAAAAATTCCAGAAAGAGCAGTTGTCGGCTGAAGGCTACACATCTTTTGAAGAGTTTTATTCTAACCCCTTAAACTAAGCTTCGGAGGTTTCTTTGGATAAATCGACTTATGTTGTTTATTTGGCAGAAACATCTAATTTAAACGAAGAAGATCTTTTTAAAGAATACGGTGCTTACTTTTCTAAAGAAAGGCTTGAAAGAATAGGAAAAAGGCCCTGCGATAAAGCAAGAAAAGAACTGATTTTTGCGGGCGCTGTTTTAAGTAAAGCCCTTAGATTACAAGGAATTGATTCAAAAGAGTTTATATATAAAGAAAACAAAAAGCCCTATTTAAAAGATCAAAGTATTTTCTTTAACCTTTCTCACTCGGGAGACTATGTGGGAGTGGCAATGGGAGAATCGGAAGTAGGCTTTGATATTCAAAAGCCGGTATCTGATGTAAGTACCTCTTTAAAGAAAAGAATACTTACAGATGAAGAAACAAAGCTTTTTAATGAATCAAAGGTTTCTTTTAACGAAATATGGGCCGTAAAGGAAAGCTTTTCAAAGCTATCGGGAGAGGGCATAAGCCTTAACTTTAAAGATATTTCGTATAGTAAAGAAGATTCAAAGACAGTTATTTATAAAAACAAAAAGGAAGAAGCGAGAGGGTGCGTGATAGATTTACCCCTAAACTATAAGGCTTCTTTTTGCGTAAAAGAATTACCTGATAATGTAAACATAGTTTTTTTGGATTTGTGATTTTGAAAGGAGAAATTCTTGGACACGACAGACGTCATACAGTTTACGTCACTTTTTATTCTTTTGATTTTTTCAGCCTTCTTTTCATCGGCGGAAACAGCTCTTTCTTTGGTAACAAAGGTTAAGCTTCATGCCATGGAAGAAGAGGGGAAAAAGCATGTAAAGCTTTTAAACAAAATTATGGACAATTACGAAAGAGTAATTACCACAATCTTAATCGGTAACAACATCGTAAACCTGTCCGCATCGGCACTTACAACGATTATTACTCTTAAAATCTGGGGTAATCCTTATGTATCTCTTGCAACAGGAATCCTCACATTTTTAGTGCTTATTTTCGGAGAAATAGTACCTAAAACCATCGCCAGAAGAAAAAGCGATGAATTGGCTCTTTCATTTGCGCCAATAATTAATATAATAATAATTGTGCTCTTCCCCATTGTCTTTATTATTGAGAAGCTTTCTAAGCTTATTTTGCTTATTTTGGGCCAGAGTAAAGACGACTCAAACACCATCACAGAATCGGAACTTCGCTCTTACGTGGATGTTTCCAAAGAAGACGGTGTTATTGAATCCGATGAGCACCAGATAATCAGTAATGTATTTGACTTTAGCGATTCAATCGCAAAAGACATAATGATTCCAAGAATCGATATGACCACCATTTCCTATGATGCAACATACAAGGAAGTAATGAAGGTCTTCAGAGATTCAATGTACACAAGACTTCCCGTATATAAAGGGGAGATTGAAAATATCATAGGCTTTATAAACGTAAAGGACCTTTTAAGATTAAAGGCTCCCGAGACTTTTAATGTATCTAAGTTCTTGCGTGAAGCTTATTATACTTTTGAATACAAAAAGACAAGCGATTTGCTTATCGAAATGAGAAGCTCATCAAAGAACCTTTCATTTGTAAATAATGAATACGGTGAAACGGTTGGTATGATTACCTTAGAAGACTTGCTTGAAGAAATAGTTGGTCAGATAAGAGATGAATACGATGCCGATGAGTATGAGCAGATTACGAAAGACGATGACGGTTATTTAATCGAAGCGAAGATGAAGTTAGAGGATATTAACGATGTTTTGGGTACTGACTTTGCTTCAGATGATTATGACAGTATAGGCGGACTTGTGCTTGACCAGTTAGACAGAATCCCTGAGGATTCCGAATCCGTTATTTTGGAAAACGGTACCGTATTAAAGGTATGCGGCATCAAGTCAAACCGTATCGACAAAGTGCATGTAACGCTTCCAAAATCAGATGAGAATGAAGAAGCGACAGATAAATAAATGTATTAAGGAGAATGTAACATGAGTAAGAAGAGAGGCATATTTACTGTTGCCCTTATCGTTTTGTTTGCAATCTTTATCGGATATGTAGACATTTTCGGTTTCGGCGCAAGTAAAGCAGGAAGTGCCAAAGACATCAAATTGGGACTCGACCTTGCAGGCGGTGTTTCAATCACATACCAGGTTGTAGGCGATGAAAATCCCTCCACTCAGGATATGGATGATACCATCGGCAAGCTTGAACAGCGTGTATGGACATACTCAAACGAGGCTGTTGTATACAAAGAAGGTTCAAATCGTATCAACGTAGAAATTCCCGGTGTATATGATGCCAACAAAATCTTAAAAGATCTCGGACGTCCCGGTACTTTGTATTTTATTAAACACTACGGTGCCGACGGTACACCAAACTTTACCTACGATCCTTCAACAAGAGAACCTTATTTGCTTAAGGACATAGAAGAGATCAAAGCAGACGGTTCTGCAATATTACAGGGTACAGATGTAAAGGAAGCTCAGGCAGGAAGCATCACAAATAACATGGGCAATTCCGAAATCATTGTACACTTAACTTTCACTCCCGAAGGAGCTGAAATATTTAAGCAGGCCACAACAGAAGCTTTTTACAACAATCACGATCCGATTGCCATCTACTATGACGGCAAAGTAATAAGTGCTCCTTCCGTAAGTTCTGTTATTACAGACGGTGTAGCGCAGATTTCAGGCGGATTTGACTATGAAGAAGCAGAGAAGCTTGCAAGCACCATTCGTATCGGTGGCCTTAGCCTTGAACTTGAAGAACTTCGTTCAAACGTTGTAGGTGCATCACTTGGTCAGAACGCAATTCAGTCAAGCTTACTTGCAGGTATAATCGGTTTTGCAGTTGTAGTAATCTTCATGATTGTTGTTTACTACATGCTTGGTTTAACAAGTACAATTGCTTTAGGATTATATGCAGTACTTGAAATTTTCTTAATCAGCGGATTCGGAATCACACTTACACTTCCCGGTATCGCAGGTATCATCCTTTCAATCGGTATGGCCGTGGATGCTAACGTTATTATCTTTGCAAGACTCAGAGAAGAACTTGCAACGGGAAAGACAGTTGATTCTTCTATAAAGGTAGCTTATTCAAAGGCTATGAGCGCAATCTTGGACGGTAACATCACCACACTTATTGCAGCTGCGGTTCTTTGGATCATGGGTTCAGGTTCAATCAAGGGCTTTGCTCAGACACTTGCTCTTGGTATCTGCTTATCAATGTTTACAGCCGTTGTTATCACAAAGCAGCTCTTAAAGGCATTTGTGGGAATGGGCATCACAAATCCCAAGGTATACGGTGTAGCAAAAGAAAGAAAGACAATCGACTTTTTATCAAAGAAGGGTCTTTTCTTTGCAATTTCAGGTGCTGTTATTGCTTTAGGTTTAGTATTCATGCTTGCGCTTAACTCAAACAATGCAAGCCGTGGCCACTCACTTAACTATAGCCTTGAGTTCCTAGGCGGTACACAGACCACAGTTCCTTTCAATCAGGAATATTCACTTGAAGAAATCAATGACCTTATGGTTAAGGATATTGAAGGAATTGTAAAAGACAGTAACGTTGTCACCACAAAGGTTGCAGGAACCAACGAAGTTATCTTTAAGACAGTAACACTTGATGCGGACCAGCGTATCAAGATGAATGATTACTTTAAGAATCAGTTTGGCGTTGATACTGAGACCATTAAGACTGAAACAATCAGTTCAACAATCAGTGCGGAATCTCAGAGAGAAACAATCGTAGCAGTGCTTGTTGCCTGCGTATGCATGCTTATTTACATCTGGTTCAGATTTAAAGATGTACGTTTCGGTGCATCATCAGTTATGGCTCTTGCCCACGACGTACTTGTAACATTGACCTTCTATGCCGTTGCATATGTAAGCGTCGGTTCATCATTTGTAGCATGTATGCTTACCATTGTCGGTTATTCAATCAACGCGACAATCGTTATCTTTGACAGAATACGTGAAAACTTGGGTGAAGCAACACCTAAGACAAAGCTTAAAGATATCGTTAATTCAAGTATTTCAACCACACTTTCACGAAGCATATTTACTTCACTTACCACATTTATCATGGTAGTTGCTTTGTATATCTTCGGTGTAAGTTCAATCAAGGAATTCGCACTTCCTTTGGCAGTAGGTATCCTTTGCGGTACATACTCATCTATCTGCCTTGCAGGTGCAATGTGGTTTGTACTTAGAAACAAAAAGAAAGAAGACTAATGTAATGGAAAAATGGGTTGAAATCAGAAGAGGTGGCGATTTTAATAAAATAGCTAAGGAATTTGATATTTCACCCATAGTTGCAAGAGTTTTAAGAAACAGAGATTTGGTTGATGCTGAGGAGATAAATGCGTTTTTATCTCCTCGCGTCGATCGTTTTTATAGCCCGTTTATGCTTCCAGGCATCGATCGGGTTATTTTTGTGCTATCAAAAAAGATTGAAGAAAAGAAAAAAATCCGTATTATCGGCGACTATGACGTGGACGGCATATCATCAACCTACATATTCTTCAAAGGCTTAAAATACTTTGGAGCAGATGTGGATTACGTGATTCCCCACAGAATAGAAGACGGGTATGGAATAAACAATAAGCTTATTAAAGCCGCCTTCGATGCAGGAGTCGACACTATTCTTACCTGTGATAACGGAATCGCAGCAAAAGATCAGACAGACTATGCAAAAGAACTTGGCATGACAATGGTAATAACAGACCATCATGAAGTTCCTTACACAGAAGAAAACGGAGAAAGAAAGTACATACTTCCAAATGCGGATGCACTAACAGACCCTAAAGTAAACGACTCAGAGTATCCATTCCCCGGAATCTGCGGCGCCTTTGTTGCATACAAAGTAGTAGAGGCATTGGCAATAGATAAGAAGATAGAAAAAGAAGCTTCTTTTATTACTTTAAAAGAAGAGTTAACCGAGTTTGCGGCACTTGCCACGGTTTGTGACGTAATGGAATTAAAAAGTGAAAACAGATCTTTGGTGTGTGAGGGCGCTAAGCTTATGGAGCACACAAAGAATACAGGATTAAAGGCATTGATTAAAGTTACAAAGATGGAAGCAAGAGCCCTTACTCCTTATCACTTTGGATTTGTGCTTGGGCCTTGCTTAAATGCAAGCGGAAGACTTGATACGTCCCTCAGAGCCCTTTCTTTATTTTTGGAAGAAGACTTTAATGAGGCCATAAAGAAGGCAGAAGATTTACAAAACTTAAATGAGGAGAGAAAGACTCAAACCTTAAAGGCTACAGAAGAAGCATTTAAGATTATTGATGCAATGGAAAAGCCTGATAAGGTATTGGTGGTTTATTTGCCCGATTGCCATGAAAGCCTTGCGGGAATTGTGGCAGGAAGAGTGAGAGAGCGATACGACCATCCCGCCTTTGTTGTTACCAAAACAGAAAAGGGATTAAAGGGAAGCGGACGAAGCATAGATGCTTATGACATGTTTGAAGGCCTAAATGAAGTTAAGGAATACCTTACTAAGTTTGGAGGCCATAAGCTTGCTGCCGGTATTTCTTTGGAAGAAAATAACTTAGATGCATTCAGAAAGGCTTTAAACGATAATTGTAAATTAAGTGACGAAGATTTTTATGAAACCGTAAAAATCGATATGGAACTTCCCTTTGAGTTTGCAACTCTTTCTTTAGCAAGAGAACTTGAAGTATTAAAGCCATTTGGCGTTGGAAACGAAAAGCCCATGTTTGCGGTTAGTTCCGCAACCATTATTTCAGGAACTAAGATAGGTAAAAACAAAAACGTTGGAAAATACAAAGTAATGGATGAATCCGGTAAGGTTTACGATGTGATTTACTTTGGTGACCTTGATGAACTTGAAAAGTATGTAGAGAGTATATACGATGAAAGCACGGCAAAGCTCCTTCATTCGGGCCAAAGAGTGAAGGTGGTCCTTGGCATGTGCTATCAGCTTGAAATTAATTCCTACATGGGAAATGACAGTGTTCAGATACAATTAAAGAATTATAGATAAAAATACAATAGCTCCGGGTTAACCGGAGCTATTGCTACTATGAGGGGGGAGATAGTGAGTGTTATCAACTATCCTAAAAATGATATTACACTAAAATTGTGTACAAATTGTGAACAAAATCAAAGTTTATAAAAATTTTTAATTATGTTAGAATTTTCTTGTATGGATTTTGGAGGAAAAATGGGAGAATTCTCTTTTGCAAAAGTAATAATAAATATTTCTCATGAGAGTGTTGATAGGCCTTTTACATACATTATTCCCAATAACTTGAAGGATGAGATTGAAGCAGGCACAAAAGTTTTTGTCCCCTTTGGAAAAGGCAATTCTTTAAAAGAAGGAATTGTTTTGGATGTGACAGACAAATCGGAATTTCCTATAGACAAGCTTAAAGAGATAGATTCGGTTTCTTTAAACGCATCGGGAGTATCGGATCAAAGGATAGCTTTGGCAAGCTGGATTAAGAGAAATTACGGATCCACCATGATAGCTGCTCTTAAAACAGTCCTTCCCGTTCAATCAAAAGTAAAAGAAAACGTAAAGAAAACCATAGTAAGAAAGGTTTCTTTGGATGAACTTGAAGATTTTATTTCTTTAGCTACAAGAAAAAACAATGCAGCCCAGGTTAGACTTGCAACAGCTTTAAGAGATGAAGAGAGAATCCCTAAGGAAATCCTTGATGATAAGCTTCATATTCTGGCATCAACATATAAAAAGATGCAGGAGCTTGGAATTATAGATATTGAAGAAGATACCGTTTTTAGAAATCCGGTTTCTTTAAACCTTGAAAAAGACAATAAGCTTTTGCTTAGCGATGAGCAAAGGACAATTGTTGATGAGGTTTTAAGTGACTATAATAACGGCGTTCACAAAACCTATTTAATTCACGGAATCACAGGAAGCGGTAAGACCGAAGTCTATATGCAGATTATAGATGAGGTTATAAAAAAGGGAAGAGAAGTTATTGTTTTAATTCCTGAAATTGCGCTTACTTATCAGACCCTTATGCGTTTTTACAAACGATTCGGAAAGCGCGTGTCTGTTATGAATTCAAGCCTTTCTAAGGGTGAAAGGTATGATATTTTTAAGCAGGCTGAAGAAGGGCTTTTGGATATTGTTATAGGGCCAAGATCAGCCCTGTTTACGCCCTTTAAGAATTTAGGGTTAATAGTTATTGATGAAGAGCATGAGGGCACATATAAAAGCGAGAGCGTGCCTAAATACCATGCAAGGGAAACAGCCATAGAGCTTGCAAGGATGAATAATGCAAGCGTTATTTTAGGCTCTGCCACACCAAGCGTTGATTCTTATTATAAGGCTTTAACAGGTGAGTATAAGTTATTTACTTTAACTAAGAGGCTTACAGGAAATCAGCTTCCGGAAGTAATCGTTTCTGACTTAAGAGAAGAGCTCATTAAGGGAAACAGAAGTATTTTATCCAGAAAGCTTCAGGAACTTATTGAAGACAGATTATCTAAAAATGAGCAGATAATGCTTTTTTTAAACCGAAGAGGCATGGCCGGCTTTGTGTCTTGCAGAGCCTGCGGCTTTGTAGTAAAATGTCCGCATTGTGACGTTTCTTTGTCTTTACACAAAAACGGCAAAATGGTGTGCCATTATTGCGGATATACGCAGGATGCATATACCAATTGTCCTAAGTGTAATTCAAAATACATTTTAGGTTTCAGGGCCGGCACCGAGCAGGTAGAAGAAAGCGTTAAAAAGATGTTTCCTGCCGCCAGAACCTTAAGAATGGATGCTGATACCACCAAAAAGAAAGAAAGCTATGAAGACATTCTTTCTAGGTTTTTAGATAGAGAAGCGGATATATTAATCGGCACTCAAATGATAGTAAAGGGCCATGACTTTAAAAATGTTACTTTGGTTGGCGTTTTGGCCGCCGATTTATCATTGTTTGCTCCTGATTTCAGGGCGCCCGAAAAGACCTTCCAGCTTTTAACTCAGGCTGCGGGAAGGGCGGGAAGAGGCGATAAGCCCGGAACCGTTGTGATTCAGACTTATAAGCCCGATCACTACGCAATCGAACATTCCCTTAATCAGGATTACATAGGCTTTTACAATGAAGAAATAGGATACAGAGAGTTAATGGATTATCCGCCTTCGGCACATATGCTTTCTGTTTTAGTTACAGGAGCGGATGAAGAAGGCTGTAAGTCTTTATCCAAAGATATGGCCGAGCTTATTAGGAAAAGCTACAATATCCTTGTAATAGGCCCCGCACCCGCATCGATTTCAAAGATAAACGATGTGTACAGGTACGGCTTTTATATGAAGGCGAAAGATTATGATATGCTTGTAAAGCTCAAAGACTGTCTGGAAGCTTATTTAAGCAACCGAATCAAGTCAAAAGAAAACGTATATTTTGATTTCGACCCGCAGAATGGGTTGTAAAGTCACAGGAGGGCATTATGGCACTTAGAAAAATCAGAGAATTGGGAGATCCCATTCTTACAAAGGTTTGTAAAGAAGTTACTGAGATTACCCCAAGAACCAAGTTTTTAATCGATGATATGATAGAAACAATGTATGCGGCTGACGGTGTTGGCCTTGCCGCATGTCAGGTGGGAGTGTTAAAAAGAATCGTTGTAATCGATACAACAGGCGAAGATTTGCATGTTCTTATTAACCCCGTTATTTTGGAAACTTCCGGAGAACAGGAAGGATATGAAGGATGCTTAAGCGTTCCCGGAAAGAGCGGTGTGGTTAAGCGCCCTAACTATGTAAAGGTCAGAGCTTTGGATGAGCACATGCAACCCTACGAACTTGAAGGAACGGAGCTTTTGGCAAGAGCTATTTGCCATGAGTGCGACCACTTGGACGGACATATGTATGTGGAACAGGTAATCGGAGATCTTGTTGACAATTCACAGTTAAGACAGGAAGAAGAAACAGAAGAATGAAAATAGTTTTTATGGGGACACCCACTTTTTCAAAAGAAATACTTAAATCATTATATGAAGAAGGCCATGAAATTACAGCTGTTTACACTCAGCCCGATAAGCCTCAGAAAAGAAGCAAAGAGCTTATAGCATCTCCTGTAAAGGAATTTGCTTTAGAAAAGGGCTTAAAGGTATATCAGCCCGCAAAGATTAAGGCCGCAGAATCTGTTGAAGAATTAAAAAAGATTCCCGCAGATGTATATGTGGTTGCAGCTTACGGACAGATTATTTCTCAGGAAATTCTTGATATACCAAAGTACGGCTGCATTAATGTTCACGGATCCTTACTTCCTAAGTACAGAGGAGCATCCCCCATACAAAGAGCCATTGCGGACGGTGAAGAAAAGACAGGCGTCACCATTATGCAGATGGATAAAGGAATAGATACGGGAGATATGCTTTTAAAGGCAGAATTTCCCATTACTGATGAAGATAACGAAGATACAGTATATGAAAAGATGGCTGTAGAAGGAAGCAAGGCTTTATCTATAGTTTTAAAGCAGATTGAGGCAGGTACTTTGGTTAAGACTCCTCAGGATAATTCTCTTTCTTCTTATGCGCCCATGCTTACAAAGGAAGACGGAAGACTTAACTTTAACGATACAGTAAGAAGTCTTGATTGTAAGGTAAGGGGATTTTTAAACTGGCCCACAGCCTATACAGGCTTTAATTCAAAGTCATTAAAGGTTTATAAGGCAAAGGCTGTTTATGATGTTGAAGGCGCAGATAAAAATGCTAAGCCAGGCACCATCTTTGTTACAAAGAAAAATCTTTATGTAAAGGCAAAAGACGGATATTTGGAACTTTTGGAAGTGCAGATTGAAGGTAAAAAGCGCATGCCCGCCATGGACTTTGCAAGAGGCCTTCATTTACAAAGCGGAGATGTCCTTAGTATATGAGTGAAAACATAAGAGAAATCATTTTGGATACTCTTCTTACAATTGATACGCAGGATAAAAAAAGCCATTTGCTTATTCGGGATGTTTTGAATAAATACGACTATCTCGATGGAAGAGACAAGGCTTTTTTTAAACGTGTCACGGAAGGAACTCTATCCAAAAGAATTACCCTTGATTATGTGTTAAATAAATATTCAAAGAAACCTGTTGAAAAGTGTAAGCCCGTAGTAAAAGCCTTACTTCGAATGAGTGCTTATCAGATTCTTTTTCTTGATAAGGTGCCTGATTCGGCGGCTATAAATGAAGCGGTAAATCTTTGTAAAAAGCGAAGCTTTAAAGAATTTGTCCCTTTTATAAATGGAGTTTTAAGATCTTTATGTAATGATAAGGATAGGGCATTAGACTTTTCAGACATTAAAGAAAACACAAAAAGGATTTCTGTTACCTATTCTTGCCCCGAGTGGATAGTGGATCTTTTTCAAAAAGAGACTAAAGATGCCGAAAGCCTCCTTAAGGCTATGGACACAATTAAGGCTACCTGTGTTCATATAGTTGATGAAAATTCAAAGGAAGAGCTTTTAAAAGCCTGGAAAGAAAAGAATATTGAGTATAAGGAAAGTGAGTATGTAAATAATTCATACTTACTTAAAAATATAGAGGGAATGGATAGCGTGCCGGGCTTTCTTGAAGGAAAGCTTATGGTGCAGGATGAAAGTTCCCAGCTTTGCGCCTTAGCTACAGGTGTAAATGAAAAATCAGACTTAACCGTCTTTGATACCTGTGCGGCCCCCGGCGGAAAGACCTGCTTTGTGGCATCTAAAATGAAAGATAAAGGTCATGTTTTAAGCATGGACGTTTCTGATTTAAAGGTTTCTTTAATCAGTGAAAATGTTGAAAGACTGGGCCTTAAAAACGTAGAAGTTAAGGTATCCGATGCTACAGAGTTTGATGAAAGCTTATTTGAAAAGGCGGATTGTTTAATTGCGGATGTTCCCTGCTCAGGCCTTGGAGTATTTGCAAGAAAAAGCGATATAAAGTTTAATGTTACAAATGAAGGCATGAAAGAAATATGTGACCTTCAAAAGAAAATATTATTAAACGTATCAAAATACGTTAAACCGGGCGGTGTGCTTATTTATTCTACCTGCACCATTCATAAGGCAGAAAATGAAAAGATGGTTAAGTTTATAGAAGAAAACCTGCCATTTAAAGGAGATTCCTTAAAGCCCATCGTTTCCAATTTATTTAAGGTTGAAAGAAAATGCGACTATGCGGTTTCTTTGCTTCCTCATATTGATAACACAGACGGTTTCTTTATAGCCAGATTTATAAAGAACGCGGAGTAAACAATGGATAAAACAGACATTAAGTCACTTGACTTTAATGAGCTTGAAAACTTAATAGTGAATGAGGGCCTTCCTAAATTCAGGGCTAAACAGATTTATGACTGGCTTCACGTAAAGCTTGTTACAAGTTTTGATGAAATGTCCAATTTATCTAAGGATTTAAAGGAAAAGCTTTCAGAGAAGTTTTATATTACGGCTTTGAAGCCTGAACTTATTCAGACTTCTAAAATAGACGGAACAAAAAAGTATTTGTTTAAGCTTTCAGACGGAAACTACGTAGAAAGCGTCTGGATGAAATATCATCACGGAAACAGCGTATGCATTTCATCACAGGTAGGATGCAGAATGGGATGTAAATTCTGTGCTTCCACATTGGATGGCCTTACAAGATGCTTAGAGCCATCAGAAATGCTTGATCAGATTTATCAGATTCAAAAAGATACGGAAGAACGCGTATCAAACGTAGTTGTTATGGGAACCGGAGAACCCATGGACAATTACGATAACTTGCTTAAATTTATTAGGTTACTTACAAGTGACAAGGGATTAAACATAAGCCAAAGAAACATTACCGTATCAACCTGCGGAATAATTGAAAACATGAAGCGTTTAGCTGATGAAAAGCTTCAGATTACACTGGCTTTATCATTACATGCAGTGACTGATGAAAAAAGAAAAGAGCTTATGCCAATTGCGAATAAATACACAATAGATGAGCTTATGGATGCCTGTAAGTATTTCTTTGATACTACGGGAAGACGCATTTCATTTGAGTATGCTTTAGTTAGAGACGTTAACGATACCGATGAAGATGCCCAGGGAATGATTAAGCTTGCAAGAAGAGTTGGGGCCCATGTAAACCTTATTCCGGTTAACCCCATAAAAGAGCGAAATTTTAAAGAAACGGCCCATGAGGGAGTTCTTGCATTTAAAAATAAACTTGAAAAAAACGGCATAAATGTTACTATTAGAAGGGAAATGGGTCGCGACATCGATGGAGCTTGCGGCCAGCTTCGAAAGAAAGTAATGGATGAATCACATTAGGAGGTCAGGGTGCTAAAATCCTTTTCAATAACTGATATAGGAAAAAAGCGAACATCGAATCAGGATTTAGTGTTTACAAGCGAAACACCCATGGGAAACCTGCCAAATCTTTTCTTGTTAGCCGACGGAATGGGAGGCTATAACGGAGGAGATTTTGCTTCTGCTTATTCTGCAGAAGTGGCAAAGGCAGTGGTTTTAAACTGTCATGAAGACAATCCCAGAAAGATATTTGAAACAGCAATTGAGATAGCAAACACTGAAATTCGAAGAAAAGCCAAGGAAACCGTGGAGCTTGACAGCATGGGCACCACCATGGTCGTTGCCACGATTGTTGACTCTGTATTACAGGTTGCCAATGTAGGCGATTCACGCCTCTATGTGATAAGTGATGAATTAAGGCAGATTACCAACGATCACTCTTATGTTGAAGAGATGATAAAGGTTGGAAGTTTGGACCGACAAAGTGCAAGGAATCATCCGCAGAAAAATATTATCACCAGAGCTATAGGTGCGGAGGATGAAATCGAGCCGGATTTCTTTACGGTTAAACTAAAGAAAGGCCAAAAAGTACTTATGTGTTCGGACGGTCTTACCAATATGATTGAAGATGATGACATCTTTAAAATCATCAAAGAAAGCAAGAGCCTTGAAGAAGCAGGGCTTAACCTGGTAAGGACTGCGAACGATAACGGAGGAAAAGACAATGTATCCGTTATCTTGATAGATCCCTTTGCGGATTGATTCTAAACATATTTATTTAAGAGGATTCAAATGGTTAAAATCGGAATGATGATAGGCGACAGATACGAGATCCTTGAGAAAATCGGGACCGGCGGAATGTCTGACGTCTACAAAGCAAAATGTCATAAATTAAATAGATTGGTTGCGGTAAAGGTGCTTAAACAGGAATTTGCCGAAAACGCAAATTTCGTTTCAAAGTTTAAGGTAGAAGCCCAGGCGGCTGCAGGCCTTATGCATCCAAACATTGTAAATGTATATGATGTAGGAGAAGAAAACGGTATCTACTACATCGTAATGGAACTTGTAGAAGGAATTACTTTAAAAAAGTACATAGAAAAGAAAGCAAGATTGTCTGTTAAAGAAGCGGTAACGGTAGCCATTCAGATTGCAATGGGTATTGAAGCCGCACACAACAATCACATTATACACAGAGACATTAAGCCTCAGAACGTTATTATTTCAAAAGAAGGTAAGGTTAAGGTTACAGACTTTGGTATTGCAAAAGCTGCCACCAGTAACACCATTACTTCAAACGTTATGGGTTCTGTTCATTACACATCACCCGAACAGGCAAGAGGCGGATACTCTGATGAAAAGAGCGATATTTATTCACTTGGTATCACCCTTTTTGAAATGCTTACAGGCCGTGTGCCCTTTAACGGAGACACAACCGTAGCAATTGCAATTAAGCAGATTCAGGAAGAAATGCCTTCACCCAGAGAATATGTTGACGATATTCCCGTAAGTGTTGAGCAGATTGTTTTAAAGTGTACCCAAAAGAGCCCCGACAGAAGATATTCTTCCATGGGCGAACTTATTGAAGACTTAAAGCAGTCTTTTGTCACACCGGACGAAGACTTTGTAAAGATTAAAGAGATTGACGAACTTGGTGAGACCCGTGCCGTTACAGCAGGCGAAATGGAATCAATCAAGAGAGCGAAGTTTAACGATGATGAATTAACAGGCGAACTTCCCAGAGTTAATCCAAACGCAGAAGAAGACGAATACGATCCCAAGATGGAAAAAGCAACAACTATTCTTGCTATCGTTATCGGCGTAATCATTTGTGTAATAGCTATTTTCTTAATCGGTAAGGGAATCGGCTTATTTAAACTTAGTAAGAATAATAAAGTGGGTTCAGAAACTCACGTATCCATAGAAAAGCCCGAACAGGTAGTAATGCCTGAAGTAGTGGGAAAAGAATACCAAAAGGCTATCGAGAGTCTTGAAGCCGTAGGCT
>JAEEXG010000004.1 GCA_016291405.1 Lachnospiraceae bacterium | reverse complement strand
AGGGATTTGAACCCTCGCGCCGCTATTAACGACCTGCACCCTTTCCAGGGGTGTCTCTTCAACCTCTTGAGTACTTCTCCAAAAGCTTGAATTCTTACGATATTCAAAATGCCGAGCGGAGAGGATGGGATTCGAACCCATGTGCCCTTTCGGACAAACGGTTTTCAAGACCGCCTCGTTATGACCGCTTCGATACCTCTCCATAACTAATTTCCTATATATATGCGCTTGTCAATCGACTTGATTTCGCGCAAGGAATATACTAACAAAAACACTGCTTTGTGTCAACAAGAATTTCAAAAAAATCTTTGGATTTTTTAAACTTCTTTTATCAGCTTTTCAGCCAGCAAAAAATCCTCGGGAGTAGTGAGCTTTATATTGGTATAACTTCCCTTTGTAATATGAACCGGGAGTTTCCCATAGCCCTCCATTACAGATGCGTCATCGGTAACCACAGCCCCCTCGTCTTTTAAAAAGGCTTCGTAGGCTTCCAAAATGTCTGAAGCTACAAAGACCTGGGGAGTCTGAACGTTAACCACGTAGTCTCTCTTAGGAGTTGCTCTTACAAATCCGTCTTCATCTATAAGTTTTACAGTGTCCTTTGAAGTAACGCCCAAAACGGCGGTGCCGAAGCACTCTACATCTTCTTTTAAATTGAGCACGTGCTCGCGTGTAAGCATCGGGCGCGCACCGTCATGGATGTACACATATACATCGGACGGGTTTTCGATTTCCTTTAGCCCCAAATAAACAGAATCGCTTCTTTCTTCTCCGCCTGCTACAATTTTCGTTACTTTATTAAAGGAATACTTCTCGACAATTTCTTTCTTCACATAATCGATGTCGTCTTTTGAAACAACCATTATGATTTCTGAAAGAAAGCTTTCCTGCATGGTTTTAAGGCTATAGTAAATCACGGGCTTGCCAAGCAAGTCCATGTACTGTTTGGGAGTTTCCGTCCCCATTCTTTTTCCTTTTCCCGCAGAAAGCAAAATGCCTACGTGTCTCATTATCTTTCTCCAAGTCTTAAGTTGGGTATGGCGTTTAAGTCGTACCCGCTTACATTACCGTTTATAAATTCGTAGTATCCGGCTGCGCCTATCATTGCCGCGTTGTCCGTGCAAAGTATGGGGGATGGTTTGTAAAAAGAAACCCCTGCCTCTTTACATGCTTTTTCCAAAGCATCTCTTAAATGAGAGTTTGAAGCAACGCCTCCGGCAATTGCAAACTTATCTACATTAAATTCTTTTATGGCAGTCATTGAATGCTCCACAAGCACATCCACTACCGCCTTTTGGAAAGAAGCCGCCACGTCTTCCTGAACAATTGGCTCATTCTTCATTTCGCACTGATTTAAATAGTTTAAAACCGCGGATTTAAGTCCGCTGAAAGAAAAGTCGTAAACGGAGCCTTCAACCTTGGCTCTTGGAAACTTAATGGCATCGGGATTTCCTTTATAAGAAACCTTATCGATTTTAGGACCGCCGGGATATCCTAAGCCTATTGCTCTTGCCACTTTATCAAAGGCTTCTCCCGCAGCGTCGTCTCTTGTTCGTCCAAGGATTTCATACTTTCCGTAATCAAGCACTCTTACTAAATGAGAGTGACCGCCTGATACCACCAGACATACAAAGGGAGGTTCAAGATCTTTATTCTCAATGTAGTTAGCGCTTATATGTCCTTCGATGTGGTGCACGCCCACAAGGGGAATCTTTGTGGCAAAGCTTAAGGCTTTTGCCATTGATACGCCCACTAAAAGAGCCCCTACGAGTCCGGGGCCATAGGTAACTGCTATTGCATCGATATCTTTTAAGGATACCTTTGCTTCTTTAAGTGCTTCCTCCACAACCTGATTTATCTGCTCGGTGTGTTTTCTTGATGCTATCTCCGGCACCACCCCTCCGTAGAGAGTGTGAAGGTCTATTTGTGAAGATATTATATTCGATAAAACGTCTCTTCCGTTCTTTACAACTGCTGCCGCAGTCTCATCGCAAGAACTCTCGATGGCGAGTATTAATTTATCATCCATCAACTTCTTCCCAGCCATAAATCTTCCAATGGCTGTTTTCATCCTTTCTTAATATAAAGACTTCGTTTAACTGTTTATAGTATTTGCCGCTCTTAATAGTGTACATACACCATAGCCTAGCCCATTCGAATCCGTCTTCTTCAAAAGTCTCAACATCGGTGCTGGCGCTTGGCGCGAAACTTGATATAGTGTAGCCGTTTGCATTGTAAAATGCAATATCGGACTTAAGATCTAACATGTAATCGTCGTGTGTTTTATAATTGACCAACTCAGTATCATACAAAAGAAGCATCTGATCCGCAAGCTTTTCAAGCTCTTCGTCAGACTCAAACTTCTCATTATAAAAACACTGGGTGATTTCGCTAAAATACTTAACCACTTCTTTTGGAGTGGGAGGATAGGTGGTATCAAGGTTTCTTGAAAGCACTCTTTGTACTTCCGTAACCTTAACGGGAACTTCTTCTTCGCTCTTTCCTACGCTTTTATTTGACAATCTGTAATAAAGCCCTACCGCAAGTACAGCCAAAAAGAAAATCAGTATAACACTTTTAAGTCCCCTGTCTTTTTTCATCAATCGGTTATCCCCATGTATGATTAGTCTTCAAATAGTATATCGGTAGTCTGCCCATCCTTGCTTATAACAGTGTTTGCAAAAATCGAAGTGGCTTCTTTTTCAAAATCTTTGGGCCTTGTAAGGGAAGGCGAATAGTGGGTAAGCCAAAGCTCTTTTACATTTGCATCCTTAGCCATTGTGGCAGCTTCAGAAAATGTCATGTGCTTATGTTCTTTGGCCTTTTCTATTTTATCTGCCTCCGCATACATTCCTTCGCAAATAAACAAATCCGCGTCTTTGGCGTTTTCAACAATGAAATCTGTGGGGCGTGAATCGGTACAATATGTAACTTTCAAGCCTTTTCTTTCTCCGCCTAAAACCATGTCGGGAGTATAAATCTTACCGTCCTCTTCACAGGTGTTTCCTTTTTGCAAAGGGTTCCAGAATTTAAGAGGAATTCCTGCAGCCTTCGCTCTTTCGGGGTCGAAAGCAGGCTGTCTTTTTACAACTATATTATATCCGTAGCAAATGACATTGTGATTAACTCTGAAGGCTTCGATAGAATAGCCTCCCATGTCAAATGACTGGAAATTACCCTGTATTTCAATTAAAGATATATCAAAGGGAAGTTCGGGAGCCACGCATCTTAAAGCGGGCACCACCTTTGTAAGGCCCTTAGGCCCAATCATTACAACAGGCTCTGTTCTGTCAGCATTTCCCATTGTAAGAAGCATTCCGGGAAGCCCCGAAATATGGTCCGCATGGAAATGTGTAAAGCACATTACATCAATGGGTTTTGGGCTCCAACCCTGTTCTTTTAAAGCAATCTGGGTGCCTTCACCGCAGTCTATCAATATATTGCTTCCGTTGTAGCGCGCCATAAGTGACGTAAGCCACCTGCGCGGAAGCGGCATCATGCCGCCCGTACCAAGGAGTGCAACTTCTAACATCTGTTACCTCATTTTCTAAGCCACATTACATTCGCATCTTCTGTTGGCTTTTCGTAAAAATTTTTTCTTATTCCTTCGCTTACAAAGCCAAGGCTTTCATAAAGGCGGTTTGCGGGAACATTTGAAACTCTTACTTCCAAAGTAAATTCCCTGACACCTTTCTTTAGGCCATCTTCAATCAAAGCCTCCATCAAGACTTTTGAACAGCCCTTTCCTCTGTATAAAGGATCGATGGCCACGTTGTTTACGTATCCTTCAAATCCGTTAAATGTATACCCTGCCGTTCCGATCAAATAATCGTCAAGCAAAATCACAAGGTAGTTTGCCTCTGTTCTTACAAGCAAGTCTTCAAAGTCTTCTCTCTTCCATGGCATGGAAAAAGAAGCTTCTTCGATTTCGCATACTCTGTCTAAATCAGAAGGCTCCATCTTTCTTGTTTCAAGCTTCATTTTTGCCACCGTTTTCTTTTTCGGCCTTCTCTCTTTCAGCCTGAGAAAGTCTTAAATAGTCGGGCACATGCTCGCTTGCGGGAACAGCTTTTCCTTCTTTAAAGAGCTTAAGCCCAAGTGTAGCAACCGATGCGGCACTTTGCATACACTTTGCGGCATCGGAAAATGTTACGGGCACCTTTATTAAAGAAAGAATCTTTTCTTTAAATACGCTTACTCCGTCTCCTAAGAAAATTACGTGTCTTCCATAGGAGTTAACCCTTTCGACAGTTTCTTCTATTGGTTCCGCAGTGGCTTCTTTTAACACATTAAGCACATCGTCTTTAAATTCATAAAGGCCTGTATAAACCTGCTCTCTTCTTGCATCCATTATGGGGCAGATAAGTCTGTCGGTTCCAAAGTAGTTATAAGCAAGTGCATCTGTTGTTGGCACTTCGACAATTGGAATCGAAAGAGCAAGGCCAAGTCCTTTAGCTGTGGCGCTTCCTATTCTTAATCCTGTAAAAGAGCCGGGGCCTTTTGCTATTGCAATTGCATCAACGGTGCTTAAATCAAGCTCCGTCATCTTTGCTATTTCATCAAGCATTGGCACCAGGGTCTGTGAATGTGTCTTTTTATAATTAACCGAATAAACGGCCGTAAGTTTATCATCTTCAACGATTGCAACGGAAGCCGTAAGCCCCGAAGAATCCATTCCGATTATCTTCATTATTCAAACTCCGTAATTTCTATCTCTCTATAGTCAAAGCCTTTTTGAAGGTCTTTCTTTATTTCGATTCTTGTGTGCTTCTTAGGAATGATTCCTTTCACAAGATCTGCCCACTCAATAAAGCAAACGCCGTCTCCGTAAAAGTACTCTTCATATCCGATTTCGTCCATTTCGGACTCATCGCCTATTCTATACACATCAAAATGATAGAAGGGCAATCTCCCTTCATCATAAACCTGCACGATTGTAAAGGTGGGGCTATTAACGGGCTCTAAAATTCCAAGGCCTTCTGCCACTCCTTGGGTAAACACGGTTTTGCCCACGCCAAGGTCCCCGATAAGTGTATACACACTTCCGGGAAGTGCCTTTTCACCAATACTTTTTCCTAATTCAAATGTTTCTTCTGCGCTAAATGTTTCAATTCTCATAGATATCTAAATTGTATATTTTTTCGAGACTCCTTGCAAGTATAATTACTCTTCGTGCAGGTAGCAAGGGCATATTATTTCTTAATCGGGGCGTGGGATTATATAATGTTTTTCGACACGCTCTCGCTGGGCCAATATAAAAAATAATCGAAATTGGGAGCAATTTTACGAAAAAAACCTGCTATTTCTCTATTGTTTGGGCCAATGCAAAAAAAGATTCGAAATTGGGAGTAGAAAATGGCATTTTCTGCTCCCAATTTGGCATAGATTTCTTATTGGCCCAGTAAGTTAACATAACACAGCTAAAACAAGCTCAATTTACTCCCAAAATAGCATGGATTCTGTATTGGCCCGTGCGGTTGACATAACACCGCAGTGCTGTCATAGAATTGCTCCCAAAATGGATTAGAATTCGTATTGGGACAATGCGCTGCACAAAATAATCCCCGAGAGGTTAATCTCGGGGATTGCGATTATTTATGGTAGGCTTTGGCAGCCTCTAAGTCGTGTTTCATTTGAGCGGAGAGTTCTTCGAAGGAAGAAAACTTTCGCTCTGGACGTGAAAACTTTAAAAGCTTCACTTCTATGTTCTTTTCGTAGATATCACCGGTAAAATCAAAAATAAAGCTTTCGGCATTTACTGAGCCTGTGTTGTTTACGGTAGGCTTAACGCCGACGTTTGTAACTGCTTTGTAGGGCTTATCGTCTATAAAAACTTCGGAAAAATAGACGCCATATTGTAAGTCCTTCAAAACTTCTTTATCCTCAATCGGAATGTTTGCGGTTGGAATGTCAACCGTGCTTCCTAATTTATTACCGTGAGTAACTTTTCCTTTTAATGTTAAAGGCAGTTTTAAATCCATATCTACGTTCCTCTTCGTATTTATCTTACCTTAAATTACATCAATTAACGCAAGGAAAGCAAGCACGAAGGTTACTAAGATTAAAAGTGAGATTAAGAAAAAGCCAAGGTTGAATTTGCCTTTTGAGTGCTCTTCGTCAGAGTACTCAACAAGCTTGGCGCCCCTTAATGCGTTAACGATGGGCTTATATAAAACAAGGGTGATGCCTGCGTTGATGCCGCCTTTAATTAAGTTAAAGGGCAAGAACACGGGAAGCATCATGCCAACAACCACGGATCTGTCGACCTTCATGTATAAGGGTGTGATGATGTAGTTCCATAAAAGCATTACAACGGTCATACAAACAACGCCGATTGCAAGGCCTGCGATGGCGCAACCCTGGGTTCTCTTTTTCTTGTACATGATTGTGGGGGGAAGCACGAATGCAAGGGTAGCGATGACATTCATGATAAATCCGTAGATTCCTGTTGAGCTGATTGTGAACATTTCAATCAAAGAAACCAATACGGAAATAAGTACGCTTGATACAGGTCCGAAGACAAAGCCTGCAATGGCAATGACTGCGTCCTTAGGCTCATAGCTTAAAAAGCCTGCTACATTGGGAATGACCTTTGAGATCACTACAGAAATAAATGACAAAGCCGTAAACATAGCGATAACGGCAATGTACCTGGGGGTAATTTGATTTTTTTTCATTTTCTTTTCCTCCTAAAATTTAATTAGAAAAAAAGAAAGAAAATGCCCTGAACGAAAATTCAGGGCACGAAAATAAACGTATTCTTTCTTCTTTCATCCGGACTTTACCGTCGGTTTTGGAATTTCACCAAATCAGCCAAGTTTCCTTGGGTCGCGGACTATACCGCCGGTAGGGAATTGCACCCAACCCCGAAGATTTATTTTATTTACGAGACTATAATAATCATTTATCTGTTCGTTGTAAAGAAAAAAATAAAAAGTCGGGAATAAAATCCCGACTCTTTTAGTAGTTAATTATTTTTTGAACCAGTGACAAATTGTCTCCTGCATATTTTTGATATAATTCCGTCATTGCGGCTCTGAAACGTCTTTTTTCATCGGTAGATAATTCAATTACTTCAGTTCCGTTTTCTGTGGCAATCTTTTTAGAGCTTTCTTCTCTTTCTTTCCAAAGCTTTCTTTCATAGATTGCAGATTCTATTGCGCACTCTCTTATTATATCTTTGTACTCATCGGTAAGTGAATCCCAGACTGCCTTAGAACAAATCTGCATTTCAGGCACTCTTGCGTGCTCATCAACGGTGTAATATTTTGCCACTTTATAGTGTTTCATGGATTCATAGGAAGGCCAGTTGTTTTCCGCACCGTCAACCAGTCCTGTCTCTATTGCTGAATAAACTTCGGAATAGACTACCTTTACGGGGTTTGCTCCAAGGGCAGACACCATGTCTGACATAATTTCCGATTCCTGAGCACGGATTGTCATTCCTTGCAAATCTTCCAAGCGTCTAATGGGTGCGCTTGAGCTATAGAAGTTTCTTGCGCCCGCGTCATACCATGAAAGCCCCACAAGGTCGTATTCGTCGGCTTTTTTTAGAAACTCATCTCCGATTTCACCTTCAAGCACTCTCCACATGTGAGCTGAATCGTCGTACATGTAAGGAAGCATCAAAAGAGTCATATCGGGAATTTTTTCTGCAAGCTGGGACAAAGAAACCCTCGCGAATGTAACGCCACCGTACTTTACCTGGTCGATTGCTTCGCCTTCGGATCCCATTTCCGCTGCGTACTTAATCAATATCTTAATTTTACCGCCGGTTCTTTCATACACAAGGTCTGCAAAGTATTGTCCGCCCAAAGTAGTAGGATAGTCTTTTGTCTGGTTTTCTGCGTACAAAAAAACGTATTCGGGAACCACTTCACTCTTTTTATTCAGCTTAACCAAAGCAACGGTTAGTACACTTGCAAACACAAGGAAGGCTAATGAACTTAATAAAATAATTCTACTTTTCCTAGTCATTTGAAGGCCTCTGTTTTAAACAGTCGTTTCTATATTCTGTAGGTGTTTTACCTGTCATTCTCTTAAAGACTCTGGCAAAATAATTCTGCTCCCTGTATCCTGCCTTAGCGCTTACATCCTTTATGTTTATAAAGGGATTTGCAAGGGCTTCTTTGGCCTTTGCAATACGCATTTCGTTTAAGTATACAATGAAGCTCTTTCCGAATGCCTGCTTAAAGATTTTACAAAAATATACGTCGGAATATCCAAGGACGTCTGCCACATCCTGTAAAGAAATGTCTTCCTGGAAATGCTCTTCCAAATACTTTTTAACCACTCTTACCATTTCGGAAGTTTTGGCTTCGGATGTGTCTATTTCTTTTTCATCCCAATTGACATCTTCTCTCTTGGGAGCTTCTTTTATCTGCTCTTCTTCCTGTTGACTGATTGAGTCACAAATACTGAAAGCCTCTTCAATAGTGGCAAAAAGGTCTTCATCGGTGGTGGGCTTAAGTAAGTAATCAAGTGCCTTTATTTCGATTGCTTTCTTTGCGTAATTAAAGTCATCAAAAGCAGTAAGAAAGATGATGGGGCACTGAGGCGCCTGCTTTCTAATAAGGCTTGCAGCTTCAATTCCGTTCATTCCGGGCATCGCAATATCCAAAATCACCACGTCGCATCTTTTATCGTTAAAAATTTCTACGGCTTCCAAACCGTTAGCCGCCATATGTACTTCAACTTCCGAACCGTAGGCTGATGTGACTTTTTTACACACCACCTGTCTTTCGATTGGTTCATCGTCTGCAATAAGAATCTTCTTCATGCTACCTCTCCTCTTTACGCTTCTTCTTTTCTTTCTCCAAGGCCTTCTTTAAAGGGCAATATAAGCGTAACTGTCGATCCTTCGCCCAAACGGCTGTCTACTTCCATATCGGATGTGGGATACATGGCTTTTAAGCGCCTGTAAATGTTTCCCATTCCTATGCCGATACCAAGGTTTCTTTTGCCATAAAGGCTGTCTCTAAGCCCTTTTAAATCTTCGGGGCTTATACCCTTACCGGTATCCTTAACTTCTATCTTAAGTAAATCATCTTCTCTTCTAATCAAAACCTTAACTTCGCCGCCTGAAATCTTTGGAGAAATTCCATGAATAATGGCATTTTCCAAAAGGGGCTGGAGGGTGAAGGTAGGCACCATAACGGAATCCACATCAACTTCACTCATAACTTCGTATTTTACTCTGTCGCCAAAGCGCATCTTTTGAAGATACATGTAGTCTTCGGCTACCTTTAGCTCTCTTGATAAAAGCACTTCTTTTTCCTGAGTCTTAAGGTTGTATCTAAAAATTGAGCTAAGTGCTACCGCCATTTTCTCGGTGGTGGGGGCGCTCTCTAAATTAGCCATACCGCCTATAACGTTAAGAGTATTAAATAAAAAATGGGGGTTAATCTGGTTCTTTAAAAGCTCAAGGTTCATGGCATCAAGCTGCTTTTCTGCTTCAAGTGTCTCAAGTTCCTTAGCGTGGAGTGAATCAAGAGCCTGCCTTTTTTCTTCCAAAGCATCAATGTACTCACCTGTAGCATATTTCATTTTGTTAAAAGCAACAATGAGCTCACCGATTTCGTCTTTACTGTCTGTCTTTAAATCGTCTATGTAAAAGTTGTTTGCGGCAATTTCTCTTGAAGCATTTGCAAGCTTAAGTACGGGCTCAGTGAAGGATTTCTTCATGGCCCTTGATATTTCCATAACTGCAAAGAACAAAATCACAAAGAAAACGATTGTTACAATGGGAATCGTAAAGAGCCAGGGAAGAATCTCATTATATCTTTCGTTTCCCTCTATAAGGGTCGATTCCTCGTATCTTTTAGCATAGTTGTATAAATACTTTTGCATATCGTAAACGCTGTAAAGTTTATCAACATATTCTTTACCGGCGAGATTTCCTGATAAAACCTCATCGCGATAGCCGCAGTAAACGCTGTAGCAGGTCTTTAAGGCCTGAAGCTGTGAGAATCTGTTGTCCTTTAAACGATTGTAGTCTAAGTTAAGTGAAGAAAGCGCTGACTTTAAGTGCTTCATTGAATCATCAAGCTCAGCCTCGCTCTCTCCCATGGGGCTTCTGACATATTGGGTGAAGGCATCGGTTTCTTTGTCTATAGCCGACACAATCTCGCCGCCCCTTAAGTTATCCGTCATTATGTCATTAAAATCAAACATAAAAAGTCTTAACACCCACACATCAAAGATGATGGAGAAAAGCACAATCATAAATACGCTTCCCGTAAAGAAAGCGATTTTGTTTTTGATTTTTAAGTTGTCCCAAAATGACTTAATTTTCTTTATCATAATTCAGTAAAAGGTGGCCAAACTTGCCACCTCTTCCTTTTGTTTATTCTTATTTTCTAATTTTATCACAAACGAAGTTAAAAAACTCGTCTTTCTTTTCTCCAAGCACCCTGTCCGTAATCATGTAACCATGCTTATCATCAGACATGATAACAATCATATTTAACTGCTTGAAGGCGTTTGTAATCTTACTCCAGGGAAGAAACTGTGACTTACCGTCACAATTGATTTCCATCCCCTTGTCATCGAAATGGATGTCCATTTGGGCAGGGAGATTTTCAAGTTGCTTAACGCTCCTTGAATAGATGGCAAGGGGCTGGAGGATGGGAAACATTATTATACCAAAAATTATCAAACCTTTAAAGAAGGGGGCCGCATCTTTGAAAAATCTTATGGCAAGGCCAATCATAGCCACGGTGAAAACAATGTTTATCACGCAGGTATAGCTTCTATAAATCCTTGTCATGGCAATTTTAAACAAATCCTTTGGCTTTACATCCGACTTAAAGGTGTATTCCATAATAGTCTCCTGTTATTTCATAATGAGATTGGGTAAGAACATGCTTATTTCAGGAATGAATGTAAGCAAGATAAGTACCGCAATCATGCAAAGATAGAAAGGAAGTGTTGCTTTAACAACTTTCTCCATCTTTACTTTACCAACTGCGGAGCCAATAAACAATACCGCTCCTACAGGAGGTGTTAAAAGTCCGATACCACAGTTAAGTATCATCATTATACCAAACTGAATGGGATCGATACCGATTGATTTTGCAATAGGAAGTAAGATAGGTGTGGCAATAAGAATAATGGGTGCCATATCCATGATACAACCAAGTACAAGTAAAATAAGGTTAATAAGCAAAGCAATCAAAATAGGATTTCTTGTAAGTCCGATAATTGCGTTTGCTGCAAGGTCCGGTACGTGAAGAGTGGTCAAGCAATATCCGAATACGTTTGATGTTGCAATAAGGATAAGCACGATTGCAAGTGTATCAACGCACTTTTCAAGTGTCTGCCAAACACCCTTCCATGTTAAGCCCTTGTAAATATATACGCTTACAATAAGGCTGTAGAATACTGCGATAGCAGCAGATTCTGTTGCTGTAAACACACCGCCTACAACGCCCACAACTACGATGATTACAGAAGCAAGGGCCCAGAATGATGTGCCGAGCTGTTTAATGAACTTTTTAAAGTTAAACTTATCGCCCTTAGGATAGTGTCTTCTCTTTGAAATGATGTAAGAACCTACCATAAGTGATAAAGCAAGCAATGCTCCGGGAATATATCCTGCAAGGAACAAGCTTCCAACTGAAACGCCGCCTGCACTCATGGCATAGATTACCATGTTGTGGCTGGGAGGAACCAAAAGTCCTTCACATGATGATGTAATGGTAACGGCTGTTGAGAAGTCGTCGTCATATCCTTGCTCAACCATCATGGGAATCAAAATACTTCCCAGGGATGCGGTATCAGCGGCCGCAGATCCGGAGATACCGCCAAAGAAATATGACGCAACAATGTTAACCATCGCCATTCCGCCTGTCATCCAACCTACACAGGCATCCGCCAAAGCGATGAGCTTTTCGGATATTCCTCCAAATCCCATAAGACATCCCATGGTGATAAAGAAAGGAACAGCCATCAAACTAAATGAACTGATACCTTTTACCATCTGCTGGCAAACGGTTGAAAGGGGAAGTCCCTGGTAAAGGAGACATAAAACTGATGAAATCGCTACTGCATACGCGATTTTAAATCTTAATAAAATGAGTACAAGAAAGCTAATAAGCAATATTGCAATCGCTGCATGATTAACTACCATTACTTATCTACCTCCTTTATAAAAATGCCTTTTATATGGTTATAAATGGCTTCAAGTTCAAAAATAATCATTGCAAAACCTGCAACGGGAATGGGGAAATACATCCAGAATCTTGAAAGCTTGGGTAAGCTTACATAAGAGCCTCTTGCTCCGATTGTGTTTGCATATTTCCATCCTACAACGAGCATAACTACGCCAAGTGCGCATACAGCCACGTCATCAAGTACATCTAAAACCTTAATAACAGCCTTGGGGAAGTATCTGTCCAAGGCAGTCATTCTTATGTGTGATTTCTTTCTGATTGCAAGAGCACCGGACAAAACGGCCATGTAAGCCATAAGTGTAAGAACAACTTCTTCACTCCATGAAGGATCGGGAACGAAAGAAACATATCTACCCAATACGCTCATGCCGGTTATGCAAATGTCTGCAACAAGAAAAATCTTACATAAGAAAAGCATCACTTGGTAAGTGACATCATATAAGGGTTTTATCTTATCAACTACATTAAAAAAACTCTTCATACGTATTATTCTCCAAAGAAGGCACGGGCTTTTTATGACCCGTGCCCTCTCCATTATTATTTATAAGAAATTATATGGATTACTTCATATCAACGATCTTCTGATATAAATCTTCAAGACCCTTTGTGTTTTCTTCAACTACAGGCTTAACAGCTTCCTGCCAAGGTGTAACGTCAGTAACTTCAATGATTGTTGTTCCTTCTGCCTTTAATGCTTCAAGAACTTCGTTTTCTTTTTCTTCTGAAATCTGACGGTTGTATTCTGAAGCAACCTTACCGGCTTCGATAAGAACGTTCTGCTGTTCTTCTGAAAGCTTGTTCCAAGCGTCGTCTGTGATGATAACCTGGATAGCACCAAGTGTATGTCCGTCAAGAATCATGTAAGGAGCAACTTCCTGGAATCCGTTTGCCTTGTAGTTAGCGATGGGCTGTTCAGCTGCATCAACTACACCTGTCTGAAGTGCCTGGTAAAGTTCACCAAATGCTACTACTGTTGCAGATGCGCCAAGACCTTCAACAAGACCGTTCATAACGGGGTCGTTTGAAACACGGATCTTCATTCCCTTTAAAGAAGAGATGTCTGTGATTTCAGATCTTGTAAAGAAGTGACGGAAACCTTCTTCTCCGTAGAAAAGACCTCTAACCTTGCTTCCGTTTTCTGAGGGCTCAAGTAAGAATTCCTGAGCAAGATCTGATGTAGCAAATTTCCAGAAGTGGTCACGGCTTACAAATGTGTAAGGAAGAGATAAAAGCTTTGACTTTTCTCCGCCGTAAGGTGTTAATGCGAATGCGGAAATACGAGAAAGATCGATTGTACCGCCGCCACCTAACATTGTGTCGAGTACGTCGTTTTCTGAACCAAGAACGCCGCCTGCCTGGAGGTCAATCTTGATTGAACCGCCTGAAAGAGCTTCAACTTCTTCAACGAACTTCTGGTCTGTCATACCAACGATTGTGTCAAGAGGGTTAACTTCAGCCATTGTAAGCTTGATAACCTCTGCAGGAGCTTCGGCAGGTTCTTCTGTCTTAGCTTCTTCTGTCTTTGTTTCTTCTGTGCTAGCTGCAGGAGCTGCTGTGCTAGCGGGTGTTTCGGGCGCCTTAACGCCACAAGCAGCCAAAGATAATACCATGGCTGATGCTAATAATACTGATACTAACTTCTTTTTCATAAAAGTAGCCTCCCTGTATAAAATTATTAATGGCATTGTCGTTTATGTTTCGACAATGCCATTATAGTTTAGAAATATGCTACTAAAAATCGGACATTTTTAATATCGCTAGTACAATTTTAACAATACTTGTTTATTTTTTAACGGGTTCTTTTTCATCAAGTCTCATTGTAAGAGAAATTCTCTTCTTTTGAACATCAACGTCAAGCACCTTAACATCCACGATATCTCCTACGGAAAGGGCTTCAAGAGGGTGCTTTATGTACTTATCGGTGATTCGTGAAATATGCACAAGTCCGTCCTGATGCACTCCGATGTCAACAAATGCACCAAAGTCAATTACGTTTCTGACTGTACCCTTTAAGATCATGCCGGGCTTTAAGTCCTTTAAGTCAAGGACATCGCTTCTTAAAATGGGAGCAGGCATATCGGAACGAGGGTCTCTTGCAGGCTTATCAAGCTCTTTTAAGATATCTTCAAGAGTGATTTCACCGATTCCGAGTTCTTTTGCAGTTTTTTCTTTATCCTTTATTTTAGATAATAAACTTGAGGATGAAGAAACAGGTTTAGCTTCTTTCTTTTCAGGCTTTGAATCTCCTTCGTAAGCAAAAGAACCGCCCAAAGCTGCTGCCAAGGCTGCGCCCATTGCTGTGTTTGTGTTCTTTATTACAATCTTTTGCTCTTTCTTCTTTTCCGGCTTCTTATCAACAGAAGGCTTTGCTTTTGCTTCGGAAGCTGACTTTTTCCAGTTTTCCTTGATGTCATCCATTGTAAGAGATAACTTATCAAGAAGCTTCATTGCAGCTTCATAGGATTCGGGATGCACGCTTGTAGCATCCAAAGGATTGTCTCCGTCAGTGATTCTCATAAAGCCTGCGCACTGTTCAAAGGCTTTGGGGCCTAATTTAGGTACGGATAAAAGCTGATTTCTGTTTGTAAATCTTCCGTTCTTTTCTCTGTATTCAACGATGTTTTTAGCAATAACCTTTGTGATACCGGAAATATACTCAAGCAAAGGAGCAGATGCTGTATTTAAGTCAACGCCTACTTTGTTTACACAGTCTTCAACAACGCCCGAAAGAGCTTCGCTTAGTTTCTTTTGGTCGCAGTCGTGCTGATACTGGCCTACACCGATTGACTTAGGATCGATTTTTACAAGCTCTGCCAAAGGGTCCTGAAGTCTTCTTGCCATTGATGCGGAAGAACGCTCTCCTACGTTTAAATCGGGGAATTCTTCCGTTGCAAGCTTACTTGCGGAGTAAACGCTGGCGCCTGCCTCGTTAACGATAATGTACTGTACGGGCACATCGATTTCTTTGATAATTTCCGCAATAACCTGCTCTGATTCTCTTGATGCGGTACCGTTACCAAGGGAAATAAGGTTAACTCCGTACTTCTTTATAATCTTCTTTATTATGTCTTTTGTTTCTTCTACTTTATTCTGAGGCTCTGTAGGGTAAACAACGGTTGTGGTAAGCACCTTTCCCGTAGGGTCTACAACGCAGATCTTACATCCTGTTCTGAATGCAGGGTCCCAACCAAGAACTGTTTTTCCAACAATCGGAGGAGCCATTAAAAGCTGAGTTAAGTTTTTACCGAATACTTCGATAGCGCCGTCTTCCGCTTTTTCAGTAAGTTCAGAACGAATTTCACGCTCGATTGCGGGAGAAATGAGTCTATCGTAAGCATCCTTAACGGTTTCTTTAAGTGCAGGTGTGGTAAATTCGTTATCTTTTGTAATAACCTGCTTTTCAAGGTATTGAAGAATGCGGTCTTCAGGAGCGTTGACTTTGATAGTCAAAACCTTTTCTGCCTCACCTCTGTTTATGGCAAGGACTCTGTGACCTGCGATTTTCTTAACGGGTTCTTCGTACGCATAGTACATTTCGTAAACAGACTGAGCCTTTTCATCTTTGGCCTGTGATTCAATGATACCTTCGTCAAATGTAAGCTTACGGATGTAGGTTCTGTAATCCGCATTATCTGAAATCATCTCAGCGATAATATCAAGGGCTCCCTGCAAAGCTTCGGGAATGTTTTTAACTTCCTTTTCTTCGTTAACGTACTTTGCGGCCTCAACCGTCAAAGGCTCTGTTGCAGACATTTCCAAAATGTAATTTGCCAAGGGCTCAAGGCCTTTTTCTTTGGCAACGGATGCACGGGTCTTTCTCTTGGGCCTATAAGGGCGATACAAGTCTTCCACAAGCACCATAGTTTCTGCTGCCAGGATTTTTTCTTTTAACTCATCTGTAAGCATGCCCTGGCTTTCGATGCTTGCAAGTACGGTTTCTTTTTTCTCTTCCAAATTGCGAAGATATGTCAAACGCTCAAAAAGGGTTCTAAGCTGCTCATCGTCAAGCTTTCCGGTAACTTCCTTACGGTATCTTGCGATAAAAGGAATGGTGTTTCCTTCATCAATCAAAGAAACCGCAGCCTCTACCTGCCACTTTTGAACTTTCAATTCTTCTGAAATCTGTTTACAAATATCCATCTAAAACTCTCCTGATAATGTTTGTTGCATTTTCAATGCAAGTCTAATTATATCATGACAATTGTATATTAAGGCAAGAAATGATAAGATATTAAAGAAATTTTAATTACATGGGGAGACACTTATGGACAATTATATGAATGAGAATGTCAGACGAAATTTCTCATCCGTTGCATTTGGCTTTGGAATTGCCTCAATGGTTTGCGCTTTGTTGGTTAAAATATTTGCCGGCTTTGCAATTCAGCTTGGATGCACTTCTATTTTTATGGGATTCATATCAAAAGGTTATTATTACAAAAGAGACTCAAAAGCCAAACTCGGTCTCATTTTTGCTTTGGTAGGTATTGCGGTAGCTATCTTTTCCTTCGCAATACTCACGTATGCCTTATCTCCTATATATCCAAGCGCTGGTTCGCTGCAAGCTTCCGAAGATTTTAAAATAATTGATGCGATTTTCGGTGATTTTTGTATGGAAGAATTTGGTTTAAAGGCTTCCGAAATAATGAAATATATCATGAGTTACGGAGGTCTTGTAAATGTCTACTAACAATGTACAAACTATTCGAAAGATCTTTGCCGACGCAAGAGGTCAATTAATCGGCCGATTCGGAAGCATCATCGGCCCTTCGGTTCTCGTTAGCTTAATCAGTACAACATCTTTACTTATTCCGTTAGTTGTTTTTGTGATAACAAGATTTAATATTATTCCGCTTATAATTTCCTGGATTGCGGTTCTTTTTCTTGGTATCTTATCAACCGGGCTTTCAAGAGCATACCTTAAGATTGCAAGAACTTCGGAAACCGTCAAAATCAACGATATCTTCACTTTAGGCGGCATAAACATTGATAAAATTCTGATTTTAAGATTATTTCCATTATCGGTAGAAATTATAATCGCCATTCTTTTCTTTGTTTTAAAGAGAGTAATGTTTGGCTCGATTCACTTGATTGGCGCCCTCTACGGTTTAGTCTTTTTAGAAAGTTTGATTTTATTCGCATATGATTTTTTCCTTTTGTTTGTTAACTTTATTCTTATAGACAATCCCGACATGCCTGTAGGCGAGATAGTGAGAAAAAGCTGCGAACTTCTTAAAGGAAGAAGACTTACATATTTACTTATGTCGCTTTGCTTCATTCCTTTATCATTCTTAGCTTCATATGCATGTAATGTCGGCAACTTTTGGTTACAGCCCTGGATGGGAGTTGTAATCGCAAACTTCTATCTTGATGCTATCGGCGAAGAGCCTTTAACACCTGAACGTGAGCAAAAGAGAGCGGCAGAACAGGCCAACACCGGAACCGGAGAATGGTCCTAGGGGACGGGGTTAGCGGTCCATTTTAAATAATTAAAGCATCATAAAAGGATAGGTCAATGACCTATCCTTTTGTTTACTCTGATTCTTTTTGATTGTTCCATTTAAGATATGCGTTTATAAACAAGTCCAAGTCTCCGTCCAATACAGCGGATGCATTGGCGTTTTCAGCGTTTGTACGATGGTCTTTAACCATTGTGTAAGGCTGTAAAACGTAGGAGCGAATCTGTGAACCCCATCCGATTTCTTTTACTTCTCCTCGAATGTCTGAAAGCTTCTCCGCATTGGCTTCTTTCTTTAAAAGAAAGAGCTTTGCTTTTAACATCTGCATTGCCTTATCTTTGTTTTGATACTGGCTTCGCTCGTTTTGGCACTGTACCACAATTCCTGTGGGAATGTGGGTGATACGGATGGCCGAAGATGTTTTATTTACCTTCTGTCCGCCTGCGCCGCTTGATCTGAACACATCGATTCTTATATCTTCTTCAGGAATATCGATGTCCAAATCTTCTTCTATATCAGGCATTACGTCCAAAGAAACAAAGGATGTCTGCCTTTTACCCTGAGCATTGAAGGGTGATATTCTTACAAGTCTGTGTACACCTTTTTCAGATTTCATGTAGCCGTAAGCATTAAGGCCGTTAATCTGGAATGTTACGTTTTTAATGCCTGCTTCATCGCCTTCAAGGAAATCAAGAACTTCGATTGAAAAGCCTTTTCTTTCTGCCCAGCGCGTGTACATTCTGTAAAGCATTCCCGCCCAGTCACAGGACTCTGTTCCGCCTGCTCCTGCATTAAGCCTCAAAATCGCATTGCTCTTATCGTATTCTTCGTTTAAAAGGTTTGAGATTCTTAGGTCTTCAAACTTTTTTATGAAATCGTCAAGCTCTGCCCTTACTTCGTTAGGATAGTTTTCATCGGTTTCTTCTTCACCCATCTCTATCAAAGTAAGAATATCGTCAAACTGGGTAAATAAGCCGTTGACGGTTTCTTTAAGGGATTGCATGGACTTTAATTCTATTGTAAGTTTGTTGGCTCTCTCAGGATTGTCCCAAAATGTGGGAGCCTGCATTTCCATCTCAAGTTCTTCGATTCTTTTATCGTTGTCCTCAAGATGCAATGACTGAGCCAACTCTTTAAGGGGTTCTTCGTAGTTAAGAACCTCTATCTTCATGTTATCAAGTAAAACCATATTTATTTTCTACCACAGCACTGTTTGTATTTTTTACCGGAACCGCAAGGGCAGGGATCGTTAGGGTAAATCTTGTTTTCTGTCTTCTTAACGGGGCCCTTTGCAAGGCTGTCATCCTTGTTGGTGCCTGTTACCTTAGCCGCCTGCTCTCTTTCCATAGAGTTACCGATACGGATTCTTAAAAGAACGGATACGGTCTGTTCGCGAATGTTTTGTGTCATTTCTTCGAACATATCATATGCCTGAGCTTTGTACTCCTGTACGGGATCCTTCTGAGCGTAAGCCACAAGTCCGATACCGTCTCTTAACTGAACCATATCATCAATGTGAACCATCCACTTAGAGTCGATGGACTTTAAGAGCACGATTCTTTCAAGCTCACGAATCATTTCAGGCTGAGGGAATTCGGCTTCTTTGGCCTCATAAAGCTTAACGGCTTCTTCCTTTAACTGCTGCTTTAATTCGTTCTTCTTATGGCCCTTAACACGTTCTTTTGTGACAGGTTCTATGGGAATGATGGATAAAAGAAGCTGGTTTAACTCAGCGTAGTTCCATTCATCTTTGCTCTGATCTTCTCCGATTACCTGGTCAACGGCCATTTCGGTAATGTCTGTAATCATCTTATAGATTACGTCTCTCATGCTTTCGCCTTCGAGAACTCGTCTTCTTTCAGCGTAAATGATTTCACGCTGCTCGTTCATTACCTGGTCGTATTCAAGGAGTCGTTTTCTTGTTTCAAAGTTACGCTCTTCTATCTTTTTCTGGGCTCTTTCAATGGCGTTAGAAACCATTTTATGCTTGATTTCCTGGCCGTATTCGATGCCCATTGACTGAAACATCTGCTTTGTTCTGTCTGAACCAAAGAGACGCATCAAATCGTCTTCCATTGATACATAGAACTTGGAAACACCGGGGTCACCCTGACGACCGGAACGTCCGCGCAACTGGTTGTCGATACGTCTTGATTCGTGACGCTCTGTACCGATAACTTTAAGTCCGCCAAGCTCTTTTGACTTTTCGTCAAGCTTAATATCGGTACCACGACCTGCCATGTTTGTAGCGATTGTAACGGCACCTTCTCTACCTGCATCGGCGATGATTTCAGCTTCCATTTCATGGAATTTAGCATTTAAGACTGTATGCGGAATGCCCTGCTTCTTTAAAAGTCTTGAAAGCTCTTCGGAAGCTTCGATAGTAACGGTACCAACCAGGATGGGCTGTCCCTTTGCGTGTGTTTCCGCAATATCCCTAACGATTGCTTCTAACTTTTCTTTTCTTGTGATGAATACAGAGTCATCAAGGTCGATTCTTTGAACCGGCTTGTTTGTGGGGATGGAAACAACGTCCATTCCGTAAATGTCTCTGAATTCTCGCTCTTCTGTTAAAGCTGTACCGGTCATGCCGGCTTTCTTTTTATATTTGTTAAAGAAGTTCTGGAAGGTGATGGTGGCAAGAGTCTTAGATTCACGCTTAATGTTAACGTTTTCTTTGGCCTCGATTGCCTGGTGAAGTCCGTCTGAATAACGACGGCCCGGCATGATACGTCCGGTAAATTCATCGATGATGATGACTTCACCTTCTTTAACGATATAGTCTTTATCCTTAAACATAAGGTTATTAGCCTTTAACGCTGTAATAACCGCATGCTGGATTTCCATATTTTCTGAGTCTGCAAGGTTTTGAATGTGGAAGAACTTTTCGGTTTCAGCCACACCTCTTTCTGTAAGTGTTACAACCTTATCCTTTTCATTAACGATGAAGTCTCCGGTTTCTTCTTTCACATTACCAAGCATCATATCAAGCTTACCGACTTCTTCGATATCTTCGCCGCGGTGTAACTGCTTTGCCAAGATATCAGCCATAGCATAAATGCTTGTAGACTTTGTACCCTGACCTGAAATAATCAAGGGTGTTCTTGCTTCATCAATCAAAATGGAGTCAACTTCGTCGATGATGGCGTAATGAAGGTCTCTTAAAACAAGGTCCTTTTCATAAATCGCCATGTTGTCACGAAGGTAGTCAAATCCGAGTTCGTTGTTTGTAACGTATGTAATATCGCAAGCGTATGCTTCCTTCTTTTCAGCGGGAGTCATTGCGTTTAAAGAAACCCCTACGCTTAAGCCTAAAAATCTATGAACTTCACCCATCCATGTTGCGTCACGGTTAGCAAGGTATTCGTTAACTGTAACAACATGAACGCCCTTTCCTTCAAGGGCATTTAAGTATACGGGCAAAATGTCTGTCTGTGTCTTACCTTCACCTGTACGCATTTCTGCCAAGCGGCCCTGGTGAAGAATGATACCACCCATAATCTGTACGGGGAAATGTTCTGTATGAATAACACGTCTTGTGGCTTCTCTTGCTACTGCGAAAGCTTCAACCAAAAGATCGTCAAGTGTCTCGCCCTGAGATAATCTCTTTTTAAATTCCTTTGTTTTATCTTTTAAGGCTTCATCCGAAAGAGCCATCATCTGAGGACGCAAATCCTCGATTGCCTTAACCGTAGGCATAATCTTCTTAATTTCTCTTTCAGAGTGCGTGCCAAAAACTTTATCAATTACGCTCATTTATATTGTCCTTTCACGAGGGTTCCCCTTATTTAAACATAAAAACCCGATGATTATTGTATCAGATTGTGCTCTATTCTTCAATAAAAAGGGGATTACGCAATTGTTAAGAAAATATGAATGAAAAAAAGGACTCCGAAGGCCCGTTGACCTTCGGAGTCAAAAATCTCAATATGCTTTATTTTAGTATTCACAAGCCTTTTCTTCGCCTGTTTCAACTCTTAAACCGCCCTGAGCCAAAGCAAGGAGCTCGTCTTCACCGGGATATACGGTGATGGGTGCGATGTAGCCGACTCTTTCTTTGATGGCTTCGCATGTGGTCTTACCGTATGCGATACCGCCTGTAAGAATGATCTGGTCTACTTTTCCCTTAAGTACTGTGGACATAGCTCCGATGTCCTTTGATACCTGATAGTGGAAAGCTTCGAATACAGCCTTAGCTTTTGCATCGCCTTCGTTAGCCTTAGCTTCAACTATACGAGCATCGTTGGTGCCAAGGTATGCGTTGAATCCGCCGTTACCTACAAGCTTTTTGTAAACTTCAGCCTGTGTGTACTTTCCTGAGAAGCACATCTTTACAAGGTCACCTGCGGGAACCGCACCTGAACGTTCGGGTGAGAAAGCACCTTCTCCGTCAAGAGCGTTGTTTACATCAACAATCTTACCGCCCTTATGAGCACCTACGGAAACGCCGCCGCCCATGTGAACCACGATAAGATTTAAATCTTCGTATTTCTTTCCAACTTCCTTAGCATATCTCTTAGCTACTGCCTTTTGGTTAAGGGCATGGAAGATTGACTTTCTGGGAAGCTCGGGAACACCTGAAAATCTTGCTACATCTGCAAGTTCGTCAACTACAACGGGGTCAACGATGTATGAAGCAATTCCAAGTTCATCGCCGATTTCTCTGGCAAGTACGCCACCAAGGTTTGAAGCGTGCTGTCCTGATACACCAACCTTTAAGTCTTCCAAAAGCTTATCGGTTACTTTGTATGTACCACCGGGGATGGGCTTTAACATTCCGCCTCTTCCTACGATGAAGCTAAGTGACTTAATGTCAAAGTTCTTTTCTTTTAAGATATCTAAGATTACTTTCTTTCTAAAATCCTTCTGTTCGTAAATAGAAGAATACTTTGCAATTTCTTCTGTTGAATGACGAAGTGTTTCATCAAATAAAAGCTTTTCGTCATCAAACACACCAATCTTTGTTGAAGTGGAACCGGGGTTAATGATTAGACTTAATTTTCCCATCTTATTTCTCCTTCTTAAGTGATTCTGCAACTACAGCTGCAAGTGCGATAGAGTTAAGCTTTACTTCAAATGTATCTGAACGGCTTGTTAAAATAGCAGGTGCGCTGGTACCTGTAAGGATGCATCCGTTCTTAACTTCTGTGGTGTGAACCAATGTCTTGTAAACAAGGTTACCTGCGTGGATATCAGGGAAAAGAAGAATGTCTGCATCACCCTGAATCTTTCTGTCTGTAGCTCCTTTGTGCTTTGCAGCTTCGGGATCGATGGCAAGGTCCATTGACAAAGGTCCGTCAACGATACAGTTCTTGATTTCGCCACGTTCGTTCATGGCTGTAAGTTCGCCTGCTTCTACTGTACAAGGCATCTTGGGGTTAACTACTTCAACTGTAGCAAGAGGTGCAACCTTAGGGTTCATAATACCGCAGGCTTCACAAACCTTAACTGTGTTGTTGATGATATCAACCTTCTGCTCAAGTGTAGGATAGGGAAGGAATGCTACGTCTGTTAAGAAGAAAAGGTGATCGTAGCCCTTTATTTCAAATACACATACGTGTGAAAGTGTCTTTACATCAGGGTTTCTTAAGCCTACTTCCTTGTCTAAAAGTCCTTTTAAGAATGACTTAGAATCGATAAGACCCTTCATGTAGATATCAGCTTCTCCGTCGTGAACAAGCTTAACTGCGGTTAAAGCTGCTTCCATTGTGTCTTTCTTGTCGATAATCTTGTAATCTGAAAGATCCATGTTGATTTCTTTTGCAATTGCACGAATCTTGTCTTCATCACCTACCAAAATAGAGTTGGCAATTTTCTTTTCCTTTGCTGCCTTAACAGCTTCAAGTACGGGTGTGTCTTCCGCACATGCAACAGCTACTGTCTTTGTGGGGAAAGAAGTAACTTTGCTGATAATGTCGTCAAACATAATGCTCATTGTTTGCATCCTCCTAAGTTTATTTCATTCGTGATTCTTACATAATTCGCAATCAAGATTGCTCATTATGTAAGGCACTGCTTCGCAGTATATGATATCGATTGCATATTCATTCTTCTGTGCTAGCACAAAGAATCAATCTGTAATCGATATCCATCACGAATAATACCAATCGTTAAAACTATAACACTCTACCTATTAAAAGACAAGCAAAAAGGGGCTTTTTCAAGCCCCTTTAGTACTATTTTTCTTTATTCAAGTGCTTTTAATTCATCTGCAAGTTTAAGCATCTTTTCGATAGATGTCTGAACCGATTCAACAACGGCTTTATTGTGCTCTGTTGCTTCGCAGGTGGTGGTTGAATGAGCTGAAACTTCTTCGGTAATAGCCGAGATGTTCTGAATGCTTTCAACGATTTCGTTGTTGTCTTTAACAAGTGTTTCAACAACGCCTGTAAGGTTGTTTGAATTGGTTCTGATTTCTCTTATGCTTTCAATGATTTTTTCAAAGCTTCCGGCAGTAACGTTTGCGGATTCATTCTGAACCTTGTTGCTTTCTACAAGTGAGTTGATTGCTTCAACAACCACGTTCATCTTTTCCGAAAGACCTTCAATCAAGTCTGTAATGTTTCCTGTAGCTGTCTGAGTCTGGTTTGCAAGGTTAGAAATTTCTGTTGCAACAACCGAGAATCCTCTTCCCGCATCGCCTGCTCTTGCAGCTTCGATTGAAGCGTTCAAAGAAAGAAGGCTTGTCTGAGAAGCAATGCTCTTAATAAGCTCTACAATTGTGCCCATCTGCTCTGTTGAAGCCTTTAATCCTTCAACTTCACCAAGAACATCGTTTCCTGCCTTTTCGGAAACACCTGACTGTTCAATCAGTTTCTTCATGTTGTCACGGCCTTCATGGCAAGCATCAACGGTAACTACAACGTTGTCGCCAATGTTCTTTGAAGCCTCGGTAACCTTATCAACCTGAACCTGAATTTCTTCTGTCTTATATAACTGGTTCTGAATGCTTTCTGCGGAATCTGTGGTTCCGGCCTGAACTTCCTGCATGGAAGAAAGGGTTTCTTCACTTGAAGAAGAAAGCTCAACCATCTTTTCTGAAATAACTTTAACTTCGTCTGTGATTTCTCCGGATGTCTGCATTATTGTGCGAAGAAGATCTCCGGATTTTTCACTTGTTTCATTTATAACTCTGACTTTATCTTCGTTAAGCTTAGAAGTAATTTTGTTACAAAGTATTGAGAAAAGTGCCACAAAAATCATTACGAGCACTTCGATAAGCATGTTATCGATTGAGTCGCTCTCCCAGTTTTCTCTTGCCGTAAACCATACGCCGTGGAAAACAGCAACTGCTGAGCAGATAACCGAAACCGTAATTGAAAATCTCATGTCATTGTACATTCCAACCACAAACAAAAGGGGAATCGCATAAACGAAAATCAACCTGCTGTGACCGGTAAAGCAACATACCGCATAGAAGATTCCAAAACCCACCGCAATTATATGTCTCACCAAATCGCTGTAATTGTCTCTTAAATAAACAATCCAGCAAGCGGTAACGGGAATAACTGCAAAAGCCGCTACACCAAGCAATGTTACAATCGTTATATCCTTAGATATAAACTGGTAAACATTTCCAAGGGTTATTGTGACAGCCAAAATGGTATACATAATAACCGCATGTTTGTTAATAATCTCTTTGCCTGAATTAGTAGTTTCCATATAAGGTTATACCTCCATAACTGCCCCCTAAGGGCTAACTTATGTGAACAATTATACCAAACAAGTTTTTGCTTTGCTACTATTTTCTTAAAATGATTTCTATTTTGTTAAGTTGTCACTCATCTTCTTTATAAACTCAGCAAGTTCTTGGCCCAATTTGCGCTGATTTTCACTATCCAAGTGGCATCCGTCTGCATCTGAAGCAACCACATACTTAGATGCTTCAAAGTGGTAACAATCATACATTTTCGCCAATTGACCATACCAGTCAGGAAGCTCCTTTGATACCTTTACTGAATTTTCATAGCCAAAGCTATCCCCAAGCCATGATTCTTTTATGGAATCTGCGATGAAGGGCGGTGACATCAAGATAATCTTAAAGGAGTCTCCGCATCTAAAATGATTGTATGCTTTAATCTTTTCAATCATGATTTGCATTTCACCCGCAATGTCCATTGAGGAGTAAGAAAACTTTCTCTTTAAGTCATTTGAGCCAAGCATGATGATAATAATATCAAAGGGTGAATGGCTTTCCATGCAGGGGCCTATATACTTAAGCCCGTTCTTTTCTCCTTCTGCAGGATCGTCTGAAGCAATCGTGCGCCCATTCTGACCTTCTTCAATTATCTCATATTCACTTCCAAGGGCCTCTCCCAATACTCTCGGCCATCTTGAATCTTCCGGTAATCTTGTCCTGCTTACAGGGTCAAATCCCCAAGTGAGGGAATCGCCGAAACATAGAATTCTTTTCTTTGACATATTATTCCTCCGTAGTTAGGTTCCTTTGTAATTCTCCATTCTCTATAGACCTATTCTATTCCTGTTTATTCTATCATCTGTGTAAGCTATTACCAAGAAAAATGATGTGATTTAAAAAGAAATCTTGTTGCGCTCTCGGTGGTTCAATTCTTATCTGGGCTAATGGAAAAAGTAGCTTAAATTGGGAGCAAATTTGCCTATTTTGGAGATGTATTTCAAGTTTTTGCTCCCTATATGAAAAATGTATTGAATTGGGAGTAGTTTTGGACAAAAACTACTCCCAATTTAAGATGGAATTCATATTAGCCCACACCTCGCAAATTATTGAGGGTACGATGTGGGAAAATGCTCCCAATCTGCGATTTTTTACGTATTGGCCCAACCAGACGTAGAATGAGCCGGTACAAGGCCTTAAATTACTCCCAAAATACAGGAAATTTCGTATTGGCCCAAAGGGCCCAAAAAATGCAAAAAAGGCGCAACACCGAAGTGTTGCGCCCTTAATGAACCTATTAATTAATAAGCCTCAATTATTTAGCTGCGATTTCAGCTTTTAACTTAGCGGTAAGTTCGGGAACGATCTTGTTTAAGTCGCCTACGATACCGTAGTCTGCAACATCGAAGATAGGAGCATCTTCATCTTTGTTGATAGCGATGATGATGTCTGATTCTTCCATACCTGCGACGTGCTGAATAGCACCTGAAATACCGATTGCGAAGTATACGTTGGGTCTAACTGTCTTACCTGTCTGACCAACCTGTAAATCCTTGGGCTTCCAGCCTGAATCTACAACGGCACGTGAACAAGAAACTGTTCCGCCTAAAACTTCTGCAAGGTCTTCAAGAATCTTGAAGTTTTCTTTTGAACCAACTCCACGTCCGCCTGATACAAGGATCTTAGCATCCATGATGTCTGCTACGTCGTTAACTGCCTTAACAACTTCCTTGATTGTAACGTATCTGTTGTTGGGTGTGAATCCGGGATTGAATTCAACTACTTCTGCCTTAGCACCCTTCTTAGGCTCGATCTTCTGCATAACGCCGGGACGAACTGTAGCCATCTGAGGACGGTTGTTAGGGCAAGCGATTGTAGCGATTGTGTTACCACCGAATGCAGGACGGGTCATAAGAAGCTGATTGTGCTTCTGTTCTGATTCCTTACCGGGGATTGCTACAAGGGGGAAATCACCAATTTCAAGCATTGTACAGTCAGCTGTAAGACCTGTTGCTACACGAGCTGAAACTGTGGGGCCTAAGTCACGTCCGATAGCTGTTGCGCCAACGAGCATGATTTCGGGCTTGAATTCATTTATAACAGATGCAAGAGCATGAGCGTAGGGTTCGGTTCTGTAATCCTTAAGCTCGGGATCGTCAACAACGATAACTCTGTCTGCACCGTACTCTGCAAGAGAGTCTGCAAGGTTCTTAATGCCTGAACCTACCAATACTGCTGTGACTTTAGCGTTCAAAGGCGCTGCAAGTCTTGTTGCTTCACCGAGTAATTCGTAAGCGATGCCGTCAACTTTGTTGTCAACCTGCTGCGCAAACACGAATACTCCCTTATATTCTTCTAAGTTCATATTACTTTAGCCTCCTTATTAGATAACATGCTTTTCCTTAAGCTTGCCAACAATAATGTCAACAGCTTCGGTAGGTGTTTCGGGAACGAATTTCTCTCCTGCACCCTTTCTAACCTTATCGGATGCTCTGGCGATCTTTGTAGGTGAACCTGCAAGACCGATATTAGAATCATCAACGTCCTTAAGGTCTGCTCTTCCCCAGGTTGTGATCTCTGCTTTGCAAGCATCGAAAATTCCGCCGGGAGTCATGTATCTGGGCTCGTTTAATTCTGAAAGAGCGGTAATAAGACAAGGTGTCTTAACCTCTACCATGTGATATCTGTCATCATACTGACGCTTAACTGTTACGGTATCTCCGTTAACCTTGATTTCCTGAGCATAAGAAACTACAGGGATTCCAAGGTGTTCAGCGATCTGAGGACCAACCTGAGCGGTATCACCGTCGATAGCCTGACGTCCTGTGATGATGATGTCGTAGTCTAAGTTACGGATAGCACCTGCGATTGTTGTTGATGTAGCCCATGTGTCTGCACCACCAAGTACGCGGTCTGTAACCAAAATTCCTTTGTCTGCTCCCATAGCGATAGCTTCTCTTAATACGTCAGCTGCCTTGGGAAGACCCATTGTAAGTACGGTAACTTCTGCGCCGTACTGATCCTTTAAGCGAAGAGCTGCTTCAAGGCCTGCCTTGTCGTCAGGGTTCATGATAGCAAGCATTGCGCCTCTGTCCAAAGTTCCGTCAGGGTTGAACTTAACGCCACCCTTAGTATCGGGAACCTGCTTTATACATACGATAATTTTCATGTTTCGTTCCTCCTACTTTAATAAGTTGGCACTGATGACCATACGCTGAACTTCACTGGTACCTTCGTAGATTTCAGTGATCTTTGCGTCTCTCATCATACGCTCAACACCGTATTCCTTAATGTAGCCGTAACCACCGTGTAACTGTACGCACTTTGTGGTAACTTCCATAGCAACTTCTGCTGCGTAAAGCTTAGCCATAGCTGCTTCTACTGAATAAGAAATCTTAGGATTCTTTGTGTATTCGTCTTTCTTCATAGCTGCCTTGTAAACAAGTAACTTAGCAGCTTCTACCTTAGTAGCCATGTCAGCAAGCTGGAACTGAGTGTTCTGCTGCTGAGCGATTGTCTTACCGAACTGCTTTCTTTCTTTTACATAAGCGATTGTTGTTTCAAGAGCGCCTTCTGCAATACCAAGAGCCTGAGCAGCGATACCGATACGTCCGCCGTCAAGAGTGTGCATTGCGATGTTGAAGCCCTTACCCTGCTGTCCAAGCATGTTTTCCTTGGGGATACGGCAGTCTGTAAAGATAAGTTCGTAAGTAGATGATGCGCAGATACCCATCTTGTTTTCTTTGGTACCGAATGTGAATCCGGGTGTACCTTTTTCTACGATAAATGCAGAAATTTCTTTGATGAATTTGCCGCGCTTTTCAATCTTTCCTGTTACAGCAAAGATTACATATACATCAGCTTCTTTACCGTTTGTGATGAAGCACTTGGATCCGTTAAGTACCCATTCGTCTCCGTCCAAAACAGCCTTTGTCTGCTGACCCTGAGCATCGGTACCTGCACCGGGCTCAGTTAAACCGAATGCACCGAGCTTTTCGCCCTTTGCAAGGGGTCTACCATACTTTTCTTTCTGTTCGGGTGTACCAAAAGTCATAATAGGGTCTACACAAAGTGATGTATGTGCAGATACGATAACACCTGTAGTACCGCAAACCTTTGATAATTCCTCAACACACATAGCGTATGTCAAAACGTCACAGCCCTGACCGCCAAGTTCTTTTGCTACAGGGATTCCAAGGAAACCATACTTAGCAAGCTTATCTACGGTTTCTCTGGGAAATCTGTGTTCTTCATCGATTTCCTGTGCGAGGGGCTTTACTTCATTTTCAGCGAAATCTTTAAATAACTGTCTCGCCATTTCATGTTCTTTTGTTAAAGAAAAATCCATGATTTATTCTCCTTTGTAAATTATTTACTAGCTTAAATTACTTTGCATCAACAGGGGTCTTAGTTCTGTCAGCATTGTAGATGTAGAATCCCTTACCTGACTTAACACCTAAGTTACCGCCACGAACCATCTTTCTGATAAGAGGGCATGCACGATACTTAGAATCGCCTGTTTCTTTGTAAAGAACGTCCATGATAGCAAGGCAGATATCAAGACCGATGAAGTCGCCAAGTTCAAGGGGACCCATGGGATGATTTGCACCAAGCTTCATAGCTGCGTCGATACCTTCGATGTCTGATACACCTTCCATCTTGATGAAAGCTGCTTCGTTGATCATAGGAACGAGGATACGGTTTACAACGAAACCTGCTGCCTCGTTAACCTGTACGGGTGTCTTGCCGATTTCAACAGAAATCTTCTTGATAGCTTCTACTGTTTCAGCGGGTGTGTTAACGCCTGCGATAACTTCGATGAGCTTCATTCTGTCAGCGGGGTTGAAGAAGTGCATACCTACTACAGGTCTGTTAACTCCGTTACCGATTTCTGTGATAGAAAGTGAAGAAGTGTTTGAAGCAAATACACATTCAGGCTTGCAGATTGCGTCAAGTTCCTTAAATGTTGTCTGCTTAACTTCCATATTTTCAAATGCAGCTTCAACGATTAAATCGCAGTCTGCACAAAGGTTTTCCTTAAGACCGGGAGTGATCTTGCCAACAATCTTGTCAGCTTCTTCCTGTGTTAATTTACCTTTTTCTACAAGCTTTGCATAACCTTTTGCAATCTTGTCTTTTCCGCCTTCAGCCCATTCCTGCTTAATATCGCAGAGAGCTACTTCGTATCCGTCGATCTGAGCAAATGCCTTAGCAATGCCCTGTCCCATGGTGCCGGCACCAATAACGCCTACCTTCATTTTTAATCCTCCTAAATAATTATTTGTTTTTGAAAGGAACTACCTTTAATTTCTTTTCTTTATCCTTTTCAAGGAAGTTGCCCATTCCAGCCTTCTGGTCTTCGGTTTCAAAGCAATCGCCGAATAACTTTTCTTCGATTACAAGAGCCTTGTCCATATCAACCTGTGTTCCTTCGTTGATGGCTTTCTTGCAGTTTCTAACTGCGATGGGTGCATTAAGTGCGATGGTGTTTGCCATCTTTTCAGCTACAGCCAAAAGATTTTCCTGAGCGCTCTTAACCACGTTACCTGCTTCATCTGTTTCAGCTGAAACAACCTGGTTTACAAGGCCGATTCTTAATGCTTCTGCTGCCTTAATGTTCTTAGCTGTATAAATAAGCTGCTTTGCCATTCCCTGGCCAACAAGACGGGCAAGTCTCTGTGTGCCGCCAAAGCCGGGTGTGATGCCAAGGCCAACTTCGGGCTGACCAAACATAGCGTTGTCTGAGCAAAGTCTGATGTCACAGCTCATTGAGATTTCGCATCCGCCGCCAAGTGCAAATCCGTTAACGGCTGCAATTACGGGAATGGGGAAAGTCTCGATCATACGGAATACATCGTTACCCTTCTTACCGAATGCTTCGCCTTCCTTCTTTGTGAGTGTGCTCATTTCACCTATATCGGCACCTGCAACGAATGACTTTTCGCCGGCACCTGTAAGTACAAGACAACGTACCTCATCCAAGTTTACGCCCTTAAATGTTGCTTCAAGATCATCAAGAACCTGAGAGTTAAGTGCATTTAATGCTTCGGGACGGTTGATGGTGATAACACCGATAGCGCCCTTTTGTTCATACAAAACAAATCCCATGTTTGTACTCCTTTTCCTATTTACCTTAGTGTCTCTATTAAACGCACCAATATCCGAGGAAGAAACTGTCCTCGGATATGGTTTATTTACTTATTTAAATTAGTCACGCTCAACGATTGTTGCACAGCCCATACCGCCGCCGATACAAAGAGTTGCGAGACCCTTCTTTGCGTTCTTTGCTTCCATTTCGTGAAGAAGTGTAACAAGGATACGCGCACCTGAAGCTCCTACGGGGTGACCGAGTGCGATAGCGCCACCGTTGGGGTTAAGCTGCTTATCAACGTCGATTCCTAAGTCCTTACCAACTGCAACTGACTGAGCTGCGAAAGCTTCGTTTGCTTCGATGATATCGAAGTCTTCAATCTTGTAGCCAACCTTAGCCATAGCCTTCTTTGTTGCTGCTACAGGTCCGATACCCATGATTGTGGGATCAACACCTGCAAGTGCGCCTGCTACGAATGTAGCCATAGGCTTAACGCCAAGTTCCTTAGCCTTTTCTTCTGACATAACAACGATTGCTGCAGCACCGTCGTTAATTCCTGAAGCGTTACCTGCTGTAACAACTCCGTCGGGATTCAAAGGACGAAGCTTAGCAAGTGCTTCGATTGTTGAACCCTGTCTGGGGCCTTCATCTGTATCAAAAATAACTGTTTCTTTTTTCTTCTTAATTTCAACGGGAACGATTTCTTTCTTGAATGCTCCGTTTTCAATAGCTGCGCAAGCCTTTAACTGGCTCTTAAGAGCGAACTCATCAAGTTCTTCTCTTGTAAGGTTCCACTGCTTAGCTACGTTATCTGCAGTTGTAATCATGTGGTAGTCGTTGAATGCATCCCATAAAGCATCCTTAACCATTGTATCCACCAAACCACCCTGGCTCTGGCTGGGCCACATCATTCTGTAACCGTAACGAGCCTGAGGAAGTGCGAAGGGAGCCATTGACATGTTTTCCATACCGCCGGCGATAACTACGTCTGCATCTCCTGCCATGATCATCTGTGCTGCCTGGTTAACACAGTTAAGACCTGAACCACAAACAACGTTAGTGGTAACAGCGGGTACTTCGATGGGAAGACCTGCCTTGATGGAAGCCTGACGTGCAACGTTCTGTCCCTGTCCGGCCTGGATAACACATCCCATGTATACGTGCTCAACATCGGTAGGCTTGATTCCTGCTCTGTTGATTGCTTCCTTGATTACGATTGCACCAAGTTCAGCAGCGGGAATAGCTGAAAGAGAGCCGCCCATTGTTCCGATTGCTGTACGGCATGCGCCTGCCAAAACAACTTTTTTTGCCATAAATAATCTCCTTAAAATTTATTGTTAAATTTTTATCATATACCAGTGGATATTTTATCACACAGATGCCCATGATGCAACGGATATTTTACCTTATAACAGTGAACATTTTATTAACTTTTGCCCCATTCACGGGTAAAAGCGAGCATAACCCCAAGACCGTCGTGCTCGCACGTAAGGGATTGGGGACATGCTCGCGGTAGCCACGAAGTGGCGTGTGGCGAAGCCACGCCGTGAATGGATGAGTCGCCGGTTTCGCCGGCCTGCGTATAAATGTAAACGGATAGAAAAAGCCCGAAGCATCACGCTTCGGGCAAAATATCAGTTATATTCACGGGCTCCCCCATATGAGCAATCTTAGCGCGTAGCGCGGGAAAGCACGCGCAGCGGGCGGGATTGCGAATATCCCCATTCCAGATCACCCCACCATCATCCTAACCACTTCAATCACCCACAAGTGCAACGGATAGAACACGTAGAAGAACCACTTTCCAAATTTCGACTTCTTTCCTTCCTCCCCGTTATATAGGAATATGAAAGGAATCACAATAAAGGTCATCCACTCGCAGTTTATGCAAAGCATTTGAATGTCGCTAAACATTTCAATTCCACCATAAAGCAAGAACAACTGAAGCATACTGTAGGCAAAGATTCCAACTGCCTGCTTCCACTTACTCTTATAAAAGAAGTAAACAATCAATATAAAGGGAACTAACTCAAGTCCTCCCTCAACCCCCAGTTTACATCCAAAGCAAAGAGGAATCCAGACTCCGCTCAAAATAATAGAAATAAGCGTAAGTACTATTGCCAAAACCCTGAATCCTATTCTCTTTCCCTTCGTTTCACTTATCTTTGCAATTTCAAATAACCAGATAATCGAAAAACCAAAAGCCAAAGTCAAAAAGATATTATTTTGTATTCCGTTTTCTTTAAAAACAAGAAACGACAATACGTCCCCTATCTGCATAAGTATCGCGGCAATCCAAAGCCTTAAGCAATACTTGCCTCTTGATTTTGTATAAAAGAAACCATCCACCATCAGATAGGCAAAAAGCGGTGCCACAAATCTGGTTATAGGGTGTGACATCAGTCCAAAGACACCGGGCAAAAATAACCCAATATGGTCAATCACCATAAATATAAGCGCTATAGTTTTAAGTTTCGATCTGTTAAGCCCAAACCTCATAGTATGTACCTCACTTTCTCTCCCCAAAATTTACTCTTCTGCCAACTTCCTCCAAACAATTTCTACTTTAAATAAATCTCCGTCCACAAAAAGCCCTAACTTTGCGTTTTGTAAGTCACAAAAGCTCTTTGCAATTGCGAGGCCAAGCCCGCTTCCCTCTGTGTTTCTTGATTCATCGCCTCTTACAAATCTTTCCGTTAAATTGCTTATATCAGAAGGAAGTCTGTCTTTTGAAATATTCTTAAGTGTCGTAACCACTTCTTTTCCGTTATCTTTAACCGTCACATAAACTCTTGTGTGAGGCGCCGAATACTTTGCGATGTTTCCAAATAAATTGGCGTAAATTCTATAGGTCTTTTGAGAATCCGCCATTACATTTAGCTTTTCAGAAGGTATTTCTTCCACAAGCTCAAGCTTTTCTTTTTTAAGTCTGTCCTTATATTCAAAAAGAACCTGCTTAACAAGATTCGATATGTCCATCTTTACCATATCTACCTTTATGTTCCCGGTGGTTGCCTTTGTTACTTCAAAAAGGTCCTCAACCAAAAGCTTTAGTCTGTCGCTTCTTTTATCTAAGATATCAAGGTACTCTTTTCTCTTTTCTTCGTCCTTTTCTTCTTTAAGTAAATCTATATAGGTAATAAGAGCCGTAAGAGGAGTCTTTAAATCGTGAGAAAGGTTTGTGATAAGGTCAACCTTCATGCGCTCACTCTTAATTCCGTCGGAAATTGCTTTCTTTGCGCCCTCTTTTACGGTTGTAAGGTTATCGTAAACGCTTTCGTAAAGCCCCTTATCTTGAGGCAACGGGACATCCAAATCTCCTTCCGCCATAGCCTTTGTGGTTTCTTCTAAAGTACAGTACTGTTTCTTCATATCTGTAAAAGTCTTTATTAAGAGCCTATACATTAAGAAACAATAAGGCACCAAAAGGATAAGGCCAGCAAACCACCAGACACAGAAAATAGCAACAATCACTCCGTGCCAAATAACAAATTTCGCAATCTGTTTTTTGGACATTTCCGAAATATTTGTGTGGATGAAGGAATTAACAAAGTCTTCTCTTACCTTGTCTAAGAAAAGAAACAGCTTATAAAGCCAGCTTTTCTTTAAAAATTCAACCTTCTCGTACCTGATAGCCTGCACAATTGCAGTGCCTGTATAAAATAAACAAAAGGTTGAAAACAAACATCCGATAATGGCAAATCCATATACATCTTCAAGGGATCCGTCCACAAATCTTGCAAACAGCCAAAAGGATCTGATATTTGCTCCGCCAAAAAGAAAAGCTACTGCAACAATCTCAGGATTTGCCACTTTAAAAAATCTGTGATCCTTTAAGTTTTCGGTTTCTTTGATTATTAAAGGAAGTGCCATTGGAATAATGAGCCACGCCAAGTCTCCAAATCCAAGGCCTATACCGCCTAAGCTTCCAATTATTGCAAGGCGTTCAAATATGGCAAGCGCCACCAAAAGAAACGTCATTATCGAATAGGCAATCAGCCACTTGAAAATATCCGTACTTACAAACTTTTTCACAGCCTCTATCTCCTCTCAATCTTGTAGCCCACTCCCCAGACAACCTTTAAATACATAGGCTTCTTTGGATCGGCTTCTATCTTTTCTCTAATATTTCTTACATGCACCATAATGGTGTCTGTGTTGATGGCCCGCTCATTCCATACCGATTCATAGATTTCATCGGCAGAAAAAACCTTGCCGGGAGTCTTCATAAGTAACTGAAGAATCTTAAATTCAATGGGGGTAAGCTTTACTTCTTTTCCGTCCACACTTACCTGTACGGTATCCTCGTTTAATTCAAGTCCACCTACTGTAATAATTCGCTCATTTGTCTTGTTGTCCGATTTGGTCAACGCGTCCAAATACCTTGAATAACGCCTTAAATGGGAGTTAACTCTTGCAAGTAATTCTAAAGGTGTAAAGGGCTTTGTGATGTAATCGTCGGCCCCCATGTTAAGGCCCATTATTTTATCCACTTCTTCTGACTTTGCTGTAAGCATTAGAACCGGAAATTCATATTTCTTTTCTCTTAACTTCATAAGCATTGTGATGCCGTCCATTACAGGCATCATAATGTCAAGAATCGCAAGGTGCACGGTGGCATTTTCCAAAGCCTTAAGGCCCTCTTCCCCGTTACCTGCTTTTATAACGTCATATCCTTGGTTTTTTAGATAAATCTCAATACCGTTTCTAATTTCAACGTCATCCTCAACCAGCAATATGCAATACTTTTTCTCCATCTTCTTTTCTCCCCGTCATATCCCGTCTTGTGTTAATGGCTGCTTTGTAGGCGTTTGCGGCAGCAAAGGCAACTTTTTCTTCCTTATATTCCATAGCGGTCTTAAGTGCCTTCATTTCCATTATGTCAATATTTATATCGCCTCTCATAAAAGAATACAGCCTGGAAGAAAACTCTTCAACATCTTCCTTTGTAAGAATGCCGTTTTCTAAGTCCTTTACCACGTCTTCAACCCCTGTAGCCTTTACAGCTATTACAGGTACCGAAACTGCCAAAGCTTCAAGTATCACAATGCCCTGAGTCTCAGACTTTGATGCAAAAAGAAACGCGTCCGATGCGGCTAAGTAGTTCTTTATATCCGTGTTTTCCACATTTCCAAGGAAAATCACTTCATTTAAGCCCCTTTTACTTACTTCACTTTCAAACCTTTTTCTTTCGGGCCCATCCCCGATCATTAAAAGCTTAAAAGGAATGGAAGTCTTTTTCTTTAAGCATTCAACCGCATCAAGCAAAAAGTCTATGTTTTTTTCCTGTGAAATTCTGCTTACGGATGTAAAAAGAAACTCGCCGTTTTGAATATATCTTTTTCTTATGGCTTTAATCTTTTCTCTCTCGGGAGAATACTCGTTATCTTCAAGGCCAGTAGGAAGAACGCGAAGTTTTTCTTCTTCCACCTTACAATCTTTATTTAAGTATTCCTTCATACCGGGAGTCGGTGCAAACACGAAATCACACCTTCTTGAAAAGGAACGAATGTATCCGGGGACCATCCTGTCATTAATAAAACCTCTTAATTTCCCGGACATTGACCCAATCGGTCCATCATGCGCAGATAGCGTATCTAAGCGCTTTATGGCACCTGCATAGCTTAAATAGTGTTCATACCTTGTGTGGTATGTAAAAGTAAGAGGAATGTTGTACTTTTTTGAAAGGTGCACTGCCGTGTTTCCTATCAAAAAGGGATGGTGTACATGAATAATGTCATAGCCTCCGTCCTTAAATTCCTTTTCGATTGCAGGGTCCAAGGAGTTTGGAAGCACCACGCCTCCCTTAAACTCCTTAATCAATGTTTTATATCTAAACACTCCTTTTTCTTCACCCACCCCCTCATAAGTAGGTGCGAAAATTGTTACTTCGTGGCCAAGTGACCTAAGTCCTTTGGCAAGCCTTTCGATTGAAATGGGGACTCCTCCCACCACAGGCTTATAGTTGTTTGTCATTAACGCAATTTTCATATCTCACCCCAATAGTTTTAATGCTCCTTCACCAAGGAAGTACCCTGCCCCCACAAATGCGGCGTTCCAAATAAGTACGCCTGCTGCAGACCAAAGGGTATAGCTTAAAGGTTCCATCTTTGCCATTCCCGCAGGTATGGACACAAGGGTCCTTACCGCCGGAATCAGCTTTGCCACAAACACTCCCGTGCATCCTCTCCTTCTTATCCAGTCATTGCATTTTTCTAAAGAAGGAAGAAGCTTCGGAAAATGTTTTTCAACAAACCTTTCAAAGGGCGGGCCGCCAAAGCGGCCAAGTAGATATAAAATTTCGCTTCCAAGCACTCCCGCAGCTGTTGTCACAACCATAGTCACAAAGAAACTGTTGTGACCGCTTGCGGCCATCATGCCGGAAAGTGGCATGATGATTCCCGCCGGAAATCCCGGCAGATTCATGTATTCCAAAAGCACCATGATAAAAACCGCAATCATTCCGTACTTTGCGAAATACTCCATTACTATATTTGCATCCATATCTGTCCCTCACAGTAGATTCGCCTCTCGGCTTTTCATGTGTTAGGATAGCGCCTAAATCTAAAGTACGAATGCAACTAATTCTATAGATTTTCTAAAGAAAACATAAAAAAAGACCCGAGATAGTCTCGGGTCTTAATTTCATATAGCTTTAGTAGTCAGCTTCAATGAGGCCGTAGGTGCCACCTTTACGTTTGTAAACTACGCAAACCTGGTCGGTTTCTGCATTTACAAATACGAAGAAGGAGTGTCCCAAAAGCTCCATCTGTACACATGCATCTTCAGGATACATGGGCTTGATGTCGAAGCGTTTGTTTCTTACGATCTTAATTTCTTCTTCATCAACATAATCGTTTTCCACAAATTCACGTTTGAAGGAGCCTGCGTTCTGTGCTCTGTCTGTGATTCGTGTCTTGTACTTCTTTAACTGTCTTTCGATTATTTCTTCTACAAGGTCAATGGATACATACATATCATTTGAAACTTGTTCGGAACGGATAATATTTCCTTTAACAGGAATCGTAACTTCGATCTTTTGTCTTTCTTTTTCTACACTCAGTGTTACGTGTACTTCGGTATCGGGGCTGAAGTATTTCTCAAGCTTTCCTATCTTGTCTTCAACAGCCGATCTAAGACCCTCTGTTACATTAATGTTCTTTCCAAGTATAGTAAATTTCATACACATCACCCTTTCTTAAGTGGTATTGTATTGCTCTATCGCGTAAGACAATTATAGCATATCGTCAGATAATTATCCAATTATTTAGTTATTTTTAAAAATAATACTTTTATAAACTTTATTAAAACAATATTGCCCTCAGCATTTTACAAGTCAAAAGTCAAGAGAAAGATAAAAAAAAGAGTTTTTTTGCCGATTTTCGTCATATTACACACAAACATCTGTTTAAAATTTTTGTGGTTTTCGTGTCACTTTTACACACATTTTTTAGTGGACATTGTGGATAACTCGGTTGAAAAGTCGTTTTTTGCCCAAAAAGCGTCTAAAAAATTGTGGATAACTTTTTAGGTCTACACTTCTGTCACTTTCAATTTCACCCCCAAATAGGGTCACTTTTGTGAAATTTATACAAAGAGTGTAAAAAGGTCGGAATCAGTGTCAAAAATTATTGACCGATTCGGTAACAAATTTTCATAGGATTATGGTACCGCTTTCTTTGAAACGCCCTGCCCGTAAGGCTTTAGGGTGCGTACTAAAATGTCAGAAAACTCGAAAAAATGCCATTTCTTTAATTCACCATTTTGAAGCAATAAAGTAAAAAATTTCGTACAAAAAAACACCCATGTGTTATCCACATGGGTGCTTAGTTTTTAGTATAAACTTTAGAATATTCTTCTGATACCGATAATGGTGGTGTAACTTGCATCACCGATTACGATACCCTGTGAAGGAGTGGCTGCATGGACAATTAAGTTATTACCCATATAGATTGCCACGTGACCTGAGTAACAAAGAATGTCACCGGGCTGAGCTTCTGCCAATGAACCGATTGCATATCCTGAATATCTTTGTCCGGTTCTTGGAAGTGCTACATCAAAGTGTTTGTAAACCGATTGAACAAATCCGGAACAGTCACATCCGTTTGTAAGTGACGTGCCGCCGTATACATAAGGATTACCCACAAACTGTACTGCATAGTCAACTACCTGCTGACCTAAACTTGCGGAATCACCTGAAGGTGTGTAAGCGGGAGCCTGTGCCTGAGCACTCGCCTGAGCCTGCTGTGCTGCAGCTGCCTGTTGAGCAGCTATTGCTGCCTGAGCTTTTCTTTCGGCTTCTTTTCTTGCTTTTTCTTCAGCCGCAAGTCTTGCTCTTTCTTCTTCTATGGACTCTGCTTCCACAAACTCTGTATGAATATCTACATATTCAAGTGAAATGTAACCTTCTTTATTATTGTAGGTAACTTTAGCAAATCCGTCTTCTGTGGTAATAACAACAAGTTCGTCTCCCTTTGAGAAGGTTCCAAGTATGGAGGACTCGGTTGTTGGCTTGCTTCTTACATTAAGTGTACCTGTGTTGATGGTTGCGTAGGTAACTTCAACTTCTTTTGCTATCTTTAAAGCATCAAGACCTCTTATTACCCATTCGCTGCTTACATATCCTTCAACGGTACCGCTCTTAATCTTCACCCAGCCGTCAGTCTCTTCCAAGAAGTGACCAACCGAATGGTTGTAAAGCTTACCAAGCACCTCCGTGTCCGTTCCCGGACCTTTTCTTATATTAACGTAACTGTTATCCACAACTGCGATTACAAGGTCTGCGTATTCGCGGTTGTCCACTACCTCGACGCAGGTTGTTATTTCAGCTTCCGGCACGCCCGCATACGCCTGAATCGGCGAAAAAGCATACAGCGCCCCGACAGCAAAACCTGCCAGTAATAACCCTTTTTTCTTCATTCTCGCATCCTTATCTAATATCTGCTGCTACAGACGATGCCGCATTTGCTCCGTCAGCCACAGCCGTAATGATTTGTCGCATGGGTTTCTTTCTGATGTCCCCTGCAACATACAAGCCCTTAAGAGATGTTCTTCCGTCTTCACCGGCTACAACATATCCGCCTTCGTCAAGCTCAACCAAGTTCTTAACAAGGTCGGTTCCGGGCTTGATACCAACTGCCACGAATGCACCTGCCACGTTCAAAACACTTTCTTCCCCGGTAACTTTGTTCTTGATAGTAACGTTCTCAAGTTCGCCGTCTCCGTTAAAAGAAACCACTTCGCTGTTCCAGACAAAAGTTACGTTTTCACATTTCTTTAAATCTTCAACAAGTGAATGTGCTGCTCTTAAAGTGTCTCTTCTGTGAATTAAGTACACATGCGCAGAGGTTCTTGCCAAATAAATGGCATCTTCAACCGCAACATCGGAACCACCGATAACGCAAACGTCCTGCTTTTTAAAGAAAGCTCCGTCGCATGTGGCGCAATAAGAAACGCCCATGCCGCCAAGTTCGTCCTCGCCCTTGGCACCAAGGTGAGCATGTACCGCACCTGTTGCCAATATTACGGTCTTTGTTTCAATTTCCTGATCTTTCAAAACTAATTTGAAGAAATCCTTTTCTTTCTTGATTTCACTCACGAAACCTGATTTCTTTTCGATATCGGTACTGTTTACGTGCTTTGTAAACATTTCGGATAACTCCATACCCGAAACACCCGGAATGCCTAAATAGTTATCAACCTCATATGTTGATAAAACCTGGCCTCCGTAAACCGGACTTTCATCAAGCAAAAGTGCATTTAACCCCGCCCTTTTTGCATAAACCGCTGCGCTCATTCCTGCAGGGCCTGCTCCGATTATAACAGTATCAAACATATAAACCTCCTAGTTTATAAGACCACATACATATACAGTATAGTTTCTTGGGGCTGATTTGTCAAAAAAGGTCGATTTGACGGGCGTGTCAATAAGTGGTATAATAATCAGACATCGGGGAGGTAATAGTACCTTCCCGTTTGTGTTTTTTTCAAAGGAGGTATCCTATGGTAACTCGTATTAACAGTGGATCTGACTTTTATGCTAACCAGGCAAAATACACACAAAAGAATATACATAAAGCCGGTGAAGAAGTTGCTTCCGGCAAGAAAATCAATTCAGCAAAAGATGATGCTGCAGGGCTTGCCATCTCTGAAAAGATGATGGAACAGATTAAGTCCATGAACAAGCAAACCGAGAACTACTCAAGCGAAGTCGACTCATATAAGGTTGCGGAAGGCGCTTTGGCAGAAATATCCGAAGTGTCCAATGATATGTATCAAAACTCCATAAGAGCAATGAACGGCACAATGTCCGCTTCCGACGTTTACACCCTTCAAACCGCAAACAACGCTTTGAAGGCTACAATGGATCAGGTTAAAAACGGTGCCGTTTACAACGAAACGAAGATGCTTGGCGATGTGGACACAAGCTTTGATTCATTAAGTGCAGATGCCATTTCAAAGGCCTCTACCGATAACTCAGCACTTAGAAGTAAATTCGGAGCCAAAGAAAACGGCATGGAACACATAATCGCCGCAAATAATGCTACTGCAGAAAACACAACCGCAGCATATGCAAAGATTCGCGATGCGGAAATGGAAAAATCCATCGGCAGATACAAGACACAGCAAAACATTTCTGATTTTCAGAATATGCTTGTAAAAAATCAAAATCAGACAGCCGACGGATTGGTGAGAAGATTGTTTAATACCTAATCTTGGGATAATTTAAAGAAAGGATGCGGGAAGTGATCCCGCATCCTTTTTGTTTTACCAATTCTTTTTTCTATATTTATTTACTCTTTCCTGAACTGCCTCTGCAGCTTCTTCGGCAGTTTTTTGCTTACCAAAGTATTGCCTTGCTTCATCATCTATTATATCCATTACTTCCTTCGGAATAGGGCTTTCTTCTTTAGGCTTAGCCGATGAAATCAAATCAAAGAATGCATCAATCTCTTCTTGTGTGGGAGGATTTAACTTAATCACTTCGGCATTTGAATCCCAAATTTCTTCATATCCCATTTCACTTGAATTTTTATAATAAGTATCTTTATTTATGGGAATAGCACCATAATTCCATCCTTCGTAAAACTCATCCGACAAAAAGTACTTAATAAACTGCCATGAGGCATCCTTTTTATCACTCCACGCAGAAAGTGAGATAAGCGTTCCTGTAACCAAAGTGTTGTTTGTGCCTGACTTTGTGGGAACACCTACAAATTCAATGGGTTCTGAAAAAATAAAGTCAGAATAGTATACGTAATCATACATACTGTCTAAGGTGCAATAAGTGACAGTCGTCTTTCCGCTTTCAAAGGCTTCTTTCTCTTCATCGGGCCAACCCAGAGGATAAAAGTCCTCATCGGAATAATTCCTTGCTTCATTTAATACATCAATAAATGCTTGGTTGTTAAAGTTATACTTTTTCCCGTTTATAAATTCATCACTGTTTAATTCAATTAATAACTTAAGAAGATCGGGCCTTGATAAACCGTATATGGTTTTATAGCTGTTTGGAATGCTGCTTATATAATTCTTTAAATCTTCATAGCTTCCGCTTCCAAGTTTTTCGGCTTCTTTCCGGCTCATTACCACGGTATCAATGCCAAAACCTGTAGGTACAGCTTTAAGTTTCTTTCCGCATTTTCCGGCGGAAATTACATTTTCAAAATAATCGTCTAAATCTATTTCGTCATCTTTCTTAATAAACTTATCAAGGGATGCTATCTGCAATCTGAATGAAAAGTCCTTTAAATACCTGTTATCATCAAATGCGACCATATCAAAGGTTTTGTTTTTAAGCCCCTCTTTTATCCAATTAAGCTTATAGGCTTCCCAATCTTCAATGTCATCTCTGTACTCAGGCCTAACGGTTCTTATTTTATATTCTTCATTGCTTTCGTTAAAAATAGATACCGCATAATTCATGGTTCCCGAATAATCAGGAGTTGCAAGTACCAAAGCTTCTCTTGCTTTATCTCTTTTAGTAAAAGAAGAAACTATGCCTATTGAATCATCACCGTGATCTCTGCCACCGCTTGCCAGTGAATAGGTTAAAAGCTTTCCGTCAAATTCAAACCAATCAACGCCTGAACCATAAGTGCCCGAATCCTCAAATCTTATGATTTCAACCATGCCTTCTGATTCGCTGAATCCATACAACGAATCTCCGTTATCATAAGTAAATAAATACTCAAGCACACCGTTACCAACACCGTAATTATCATAAGGATAAGGGCATTCCATTGCTTTGCCTAAAGACAAATCTTCTTCATTTATCTTGGCTATTAAGTCTTTTTCTCCATCCTTATATAAAAGAAACAGACCTGCGTCGCCTGATGTGACTATCTTGGATTCTTTAGGGATTTCATTCTTGCAAATGAATTTACCTGTAGTATCATAAAGAGCTATTTCTTTCTTTCCTCTTACAAGAAGCTTATTATTCTTGGTTTCAAAAAGCGTGCTGGTATCTCCGTTAAAAAAGCCAACGGAAGCATCAATGTAGGTAAGCATATTACCGCTTTCATCGTATATGTCTACGTTTGTCTTTGAGCTGTCTCCGTACCCTGCCACCACAATTTTGCCGTCATTTAAAACATTCCACCCCATGTGATTGTCAACATTTCCGTAAACCACAAAGCGGTTAAGAATCTCTCCCTTATAATCGGCCTTTGTAATTAAATAGTAATCCGAGTCTTCTCTTTGATAGTGAGAAAGATAATACATGGCATCGCTTTTAAGAGACATATTTATTACGTCTTCGGATTCGCCTTCAAATCTTTGCGTCTCAGTGAGGAATTCGTATCGATAATCACCGATTGGTTCCGGTAATTGCTCAGGCGCTTTTTTGCTTCCGCAGCCTGCCATAAATAGACTTATAGATAAAAAGATTGTTCCCAATAGTACCTTTTTCATTTATACCCCCTAAGTATCTTTTAAAAAAGCCCGGGGCCTATTAGCCTCGGGCCAATAATTATTTTACTCTTAAAATATCCTCATAAAAGTTTTCGTATATGTGCTTTACACAGTCAGGATTCTTTATAACCATGTTGCCGGTTAAAAGGCCCAGTACGGAAAATGCCATGGCGATTCGCCAGTCTCCGTGAGGATCAACCTTTGCGCCCTTCACTTTTCCGCCCTTTATTTCAAGGAAATCTTTTCCTTCCTTACAATCAATTCCGCATTTTTCAAGATTATCTTTTAAAACGGAAATGGCGTCGCACTCACCGTTTCTTATGTGGGCTATATTGGAAAGCCTCGTCTTTCCTTTTCTTAAAGCACTTATGATTGCCATCATTGAAACCTGATCGGAATAATCGGACATATCGATTGTGGTGTTTCCTTCAGGGAAGTTTTTATCGTTGCTTTCTAAAATGTAGCCGTTCTCATAATCGATTGAAGCTCCGTATTCTTCCAGGCGTTCAAAGAAAGTTAAATCGGGCTGATTCCTTGATACATTCATGCCGCCGATTTGGCACCTGCCTCCAAGCATGAAAGCAGCCGCATAGTAAAAGCAGGCCAAAGAAACATCTGTGTCTGTAAGTATTTCTTTTGCAAGATAAGGCTTTCCGCCTTTACAATGAAATACGTTTTCTTCGCTTATAAAATTACCGCCGACTTCCTTTATCATTTCAAGGGTAGCATCCGTATAGGAAACGTGAGATAAATTAACGGCTTTAATTGTTGACCGATTTGGCAAACAACCTAGAGTCATTAAAACTCCGCTTAAAAACTGGGCATTTTCGCTTGCGTCAATTTCCATTGAAATGATTTCATTTTCTTTAGGCTTTCTTCCCACGATTCTAAAAGGAAGGTGTCCTTCTTTATTAAGACAGGTAACCTTAGCCCCATATTTTCTTAATGCGTTTATAACACTTTTTAGGGGGCGTGCGGACAAAGCAGGCGATGCATTGACCACATAAGTACCATCCGAAAATGCGAGGAGTGCTGACAAAAATCCGACAGCAAGTCCTGCGTTACCAACATATATTGCAGCGTCCTTTGAAGGTATGTTACCGTTCTCTCCAAAAACTCTAACCACCTTAAGGCTTGCATTATAATACACTTTAAACCCCAAATCCCTCAGGGCATTTAACATAGTCTTTCCGTCTTCTGTCAAAACCGCATTTGAAATAACCGTCTTTCCGTCGGAAAGCGCTCCTAAAATCATAGCTCTCGCTATTATGTTTTTTGAACCCGGAACATTCATCTTAATATCGACGGGCCCCTCAATCGCGTCAATCTTAATCTTATCCATTAAAAGTTTCTTAAAGCTCCTGCATCATCTATAGTAGAATTATCTATTTTTCTTATAACCACAAAGTAGCTGTAGTCTTTGCTTACGGTAATTTCAACTCTGTCTCCAACCTTGTGTCCAAGAAGCGCCTTTCCCATGGGCGATTCTGTGCTCACAAGTCCGTGAAGAGAATCTTCTCTGACTGTAGTAACGATTTTGTATTCTTCTTCCACATCGTCTTCTTCCACATAAACCGTTACCGTTTTATTGATTCCGACTTCGTCTTCCTTACTGTCATCGTCTAAGACCTTTGCGGTTCTTATCATTCTTTCGAGATATCTTATTCTTGATTCATTTTGATTCTTTTCTTTTTTAGCTGCGTAATATTCAAAGTTTTCGCTTAAATCGCCGTGAGAACGGGCTTCTTTAACATGCTCCAAAAGTTCTTTTCTGACCACAACTTTTCTGTGCTCGATCTCGGCTTCCATATCTTCTATATCTTTTTTTGTTAATTCGTTATTCATGCATAAACTCCTGATAAATCTTGGTGATTTTGTATCCAAACTTTAGATACATTAAAATCGCCGGTGTATCGTTTGCGTAGACTGTAAGGCGAGCCTTCTTTATGCCTCTGTCTCTTGCTTCGCACAAAGCTTCGGAAAGAACCCTGGTGGCATAGCCCTTACCTCTGTATTTTGGAACGCAGAAAATGTTTTCTGTAGAAATGGTTTCTTCGTCCCTATCCCATACGGTTACGCTGGCAGCAATTTTGCCCTTTACTCTTAATACGTAAATTGCGCTGTTAGGATTTGAAAGTTCATCCAGAATGTCTTCCAATGGATCCTGCTTTTTAAAGCCCTTGGCATTTGCATTTAAGTATTCCGTAAGATTCTCTGTATCATACTTTTCAACCATTGAATCTTTAAACTTTTCCACATATCCTTCGGGCTTTTCAACGAATTCTTTCTCCATTACAAGCATTTCGCCCGAGGCATAAAACCCGTTTTTATAAAATTCGTTTAGCTTTTCGATGTCTTTAACATCTACAAATGTCTTAAATTCGTTCATTTCTTTGTGTATGTAACATATGTGTAGGGAATATCGCCGTCTACATGCTCATCGATGGTCTTTTCATAAAGGCTTTCGTCAAATTCAGGAAAATATGTATCTCCCAAAATGGTGGCGTCAATCTCTGTAATAAAAAGTTTTTCAGCCAAAGGAAGGCCTTCATTGTAAATGCCTGCACCGCCTGATAAGAAGATATCTTTATCAGGGAAATTTTCCTTTGCATATTCAATGGCTTCAGTTAAAGAGGGAACCGTAATAAGATTCTCATCTTCATACTTTTCCGTTCTTGATACGATGATATTAAAGCGGTTGGGAAGTGGGCGTCCTATTTCTTCATAAGATTTTCTTCCCATAATAACTACGTTTCCGGTTGTAAGCTCCCTGAAACGTCTTTGTTCTCCCTTGATTCTCCAAGGTATCTGACCTTTATTACCAATTACACGGTTTCTTGTATAAGCAACTATAAGCCCTATCATATGTTTTTCTTTCCTTATATAAATGAATAAAGTTGCCGTATTACTCGGCAACTTCATTGTAGCATCATAATAAGAATAAATCTATCGTGAAAGACTTATTATTTATTGTTTTATGGTCATGGAAGCGCCGCAATAAGGGCAAAATCTAACGTTTCTTTCTACCTCTTTTCCGCATCCGGGACAAATTGCAACTCCCTTTGCAACCTTGATTGCTTCTCTTGCGTCTTCAATCTTTTTAATTGTTTCATCGATCTTAGCTACGCTTGCAGGGAAGTTTGATGCAAGTATCTCTCTTTTTTCTTCATACATCTGCTTTCCTGCCTGCATATAAAGCTTGTCTAAGTTGATTTTTTCTTTTTCAACTGTGGCTGTAAGTGTGGCAATCTCAGAAACTTCTTTCGCTTTCTGTGCTACCGTTGCGCCACCTTTTGTAATCTTATCGGATAAGTCCTCCAAAAATCCCATCTATCATACCCTCCTGAATAGGTTTTATTTAAAAACAGTATATAACAAGAAGGAAGCCGAATCAATGCGATTCGACTTCCCTATATAAAAAGATATTTAAGACGACTGTATCGCTGGACTCTGCAGTAAAATCATTACCGCATTCAACCCTTTAACGCTCTCATTGAATCATCTCCCGTAGCAACGCTACCGCAAAAGAAACTCTTTTGCACTCACATCTTCGGTATGCGAGCCGCTCCACTTCCTTCTACTTGTATACTCACCTTGTTCGTATTATCCATACTCATGAAAGCTTTCACTTTCGAGTTCAGCCGCGCCTCTTCACCTAGTGACAGGTACGCACCGACTACGCTCTCAACTTTTCAATGTGCCCTAAAGTTTCGGCAACTGGCTACCTCATCGTCTCTGTCCCCCGTAAAACACGAGTAAGATGGTACCTCGTTTGGGTTCCTCTTATGAGGCCCTATAGCTTTGCGTCCCAACCTTGCGATTGGTTTGCCAATACTAAGTCCGTCTTGGTATAGCAAATATACACCCTAAAGTACCAGGTGTCAATACTATTTTCAGATAATTTTTAGTTAATTTGTCTATTTTCAGTATATTGTTTAAATTGTATATTCTTCTGGCGAAATAAAAGGCACCGGAAACCGGTGCCCCTAAATTAATTATCTATTTTATTTAAAGTATCTGTCTAAGAATCCTTTGAGTGCCTTACCGTGGCGAGCTTCATCGCGGGCCATTTCGTGAACGGTGTCGTGGATGGCGTCAAGGTTATTTTTCTTTGCGCAGGCTGCGAGGTCGAATTTGCCTTGGGTGGCGCCGAATTCACAGTCTACTCTCCATGCTAAGTTCTTCTTTGTGGAAGAAGTCATGTTGCCTTCTAAGTCGGAGCCTAAAAGCTCTGCAAACTTGGCTGCATGCTCTGCTTCTTCGTAGGCTGCCTTTTCCCAGTAAAGACCGATTTCGGGATAGCCTTCTCTGTGAGCCACACGTGCCATGCAAAGATACATTCCTACTTCTGAGCATTCTCCGTTAAAGTTTGCTTTTAACTGTTCAAAGATATATTCCTTATCTTCCTTAGAAATATCAGGATTGTTTTTAACTGTCTTTTCATAAATTCCGAATTCGTGCTCGGCGGCAAGCTTGATCTCGCCTTCAACCTTTGTAAACTTTTCTCCGCTTACGTGACATACAGGGCACTCCTTCGGGGGTTCATCTCCCTCGTGAATGTAACCGCATACAGGACATACATATTTTGCCATACTCTTCCTCCTTTAGTTTTTGCTGTAATTATAAGAAGAAAGCCCTAAAAGCCTTCATCTTTTTTATTCTATCATATGGCAATTATCAAAAGCAATATAATCCCCATGAAATTTTTAAATTACCTTATGCTAACGCGAAATGTTTCCGCGTAATTAAGAAACTATGCGACGTAACACAGTTTCTTTTCTCCTGTAATGAATAGAAAATTTTTAAAAAATGACACATGTGCCCCAAAAAAAAACAGTTTTCCCTACATATACTCTAGTTTTTTGTTAATTCTTGTATAACAGGGCTTGTCTATTCTGTTTATATTGGTAAATACTGAAAAGTGTCTGCTTTTTTAGATGCCCATCGGATTAAATCGGTCTAAGGTCGAGATTTGTGGGAATTGAGCATTCTATAGCCGGCACGGTATTCAAAAAACTATTTCTATATTGAAGGAGACAATGGCTTATGGCAACCCCCAAAAAGGAAAAAACACCGAATGCTTCAGGAAAACAGAGTTTTTTCTCTAGCTTGAGTACCAGAATCACCCTCATTTCAAGTGCTATTGTGCTTATCACAATCTTAGTGCTTGTTATGGCGGCAGTATCAAGATCCTCTAAAACATTAGAGACAACCTATTTAAACTACGCACAGAACCTTGCTGAAGAATCCGCAATCGGCGTTGACTTTGCAACAAAGTTTGGTGAACAGGCTTACGGCGGATACGCAATGAACCTTGCGCAGGAAGCTGCTATCTCAATTAACTTCTCAAGAGAGTTCGGCGAAGAAGTTTACAAAAACTACGCTTTGAACCTTGCACAGGAAGCAGCAAGAGCTATGGATTCAATCCAGAGATATTCAGGAAGCCTTGACTATGCAAAAATCGATGAAGTTTTAGGCGACCTTGTTATTGAAAAGGTAGACGGTTCTTATGCTTACATGGTATCTCCTACAGGAACCATGCTTTGGCATACCACTCCCGAAAAGATTGGTAACCCTGTTGAAAATGCAGCTGTTAAAGGTATCGTTGCAGACCTTCAGGCAGGTAAGACCGTTGAAGACGGCGCTGTTTTATATGAATTTAAAGGAGCTACAAAGCTTGCCGGTTATTCATTTACAAGAGACGGAAACATTGTAATCGTTACAGCCGGATACGAAGAGTTTATGAAGATTGACTACGACACTCTTCTTGGAAACATCACAATCGACGGTGTTGAAGGCTCATACGCATACATGGTATCTCCCGACGGCACAATGCTTTGGCACACAAATCCCGATAAGATCGGAAGCCCTGTTGAAAATGCAGCTGTTAAAGGTATCGTTGCAGACCTTCAGGCAGGTAAGAGTGTTTCCGATGGATATTGCATCTACGAATATAAGGGAGCTTTAAAATTAGCAGGTTATTCATTTACTGATACAGGAAACATCGTACTTGTTACAGCCGACTACGATAAGCTTATTAAGATCGACTACAGCGAACTTATCGGCAGAATTGAAATTACAGGCGTTAAGGGATCATACGCATACATGGTATCTCCCGAAGGAACAATGCTTTATCATACAGATCCTGCAAAGATCGGTAACCCTGTTGAAAACGCAGCTGTTACAGGTATCGTTGAAAAGCTTAAAGCAGGTCAGAGCGTTCCTAACGGTGCTGTTACTTACCTTTATAAGGGTGCTCAGAAAGTTGCGGGCTATGCATTCACAAGCGCAGGAAACATTATCGTTGTTACCGCTGACAGAGACGTAATGCTTGCATCCGTTGACAGCATGAAGACATCCTTGATTATCTACGGTGTTCTTTGTGTAATAGTTGCCCTCTTGATAGTTGTATTTGTTACAACCTTCTCATTAAAGGGACTTTCACAGATGGTACCCGTTATCAACAAGACTGCAAACTTCGACTTTACAAGAGACGATGTTTGTGACAAGCTTGCCAAACAGAATGATGAAGTCGGCACAATGGCTAAGGCCGTTGAAAGAATGATCGCTTCACTTAAAGAAGTTGTTTCTTCTATCAATGATGCAGGAAACAGCATTGATGACAATGTAAATCAGTTAAAGACCACTATCGATACCATCGGTTCGATTTGTGAAGATAACTCCGCTACCACAGAAGAACTTGCAGCCGGCATGGAAGAAACCGCTGCTACCACCACCACTATCAGTGAGAACGTGGGCAATGTTCAGGAAAATGCAAAGGGTATCGGAAAACTCGCAGACGAAGGAACATCTCTTTCAAGAGAAGTTTCGGATCGTGCTTCACAGCTTGCTGCTACAACCGAAACCGCAAGCCAGAAGACAATCAATATTTACGAATCTGTTAAAGTTAAGTCTGAAGATGCAATCGTTGCATCACAGGCAGTTAACAAGATTAATGAACTTACAGGCACAATCATGGCAATTTCTTCACAGACAAGCTTGCTTGCATTGAACGCTTCAATCGAAGCTGCAAGAGCAGGTGAAGCAGGTAAGGGATTTGCGGTTGTTGCTACAGAAATCAGTAATCTTGCAACTCAGACATCAGAAGCTGTAGGCGACATCAGCAACATCGTTGATGAAGTTAATTCAGCAGTTGGTAAGATGTCAGAATGCTTGACAGAGACCACATCCTTCCTTGAAACCAACGTATTGGCTGACTACCAGGAATTCGGAAAAGTATCCGAACAGTACAGAAACGACGCCAACACCTTCGGCGCAAGCATGGGTGATATTAAAGAAAGCATTGAAGCTCTTAACAGAGAAATCGAGACAATCGTTGATGCTATCAGCGGTATCGATTCAACAGTTAACGAATCTTCAATCGGGGTTACGGATATCGCAGAAAAGACCACCAACATGGTTAACGATTCCACAGACTCCATTGAAAAGGTTAGCGAATGTAAGAAAGCAGTTTCAACTCTTAACGATATCATTGCTAAGTTTAAGTTATAAGTACTACCATAAGCCAATTTTAAAGAAAGGGCCGGTGAGGAATCACCGGCCCTTTTGTTTGTGCCTAAATTACTGTTTCTTTTTAAATATATAGCTTCTGAATAAGATTATGTTCATGACTATAAAGAAGGCTGCCAGAATACCAAGCGTAAGCTCAGGCTTTGTGGGAGCAAGGAGCGCTAAAAACATCATTGGAAGGCCGAATACAATAGCCGGGAAGTTTTGATATACCATGTTATCCGCAGCCGGTGTTTCAAACTCAGGGTCTATTTCACGAAGTAAAATAATACCTGTACTTGCCGTTCCCGTAAGCATTCCAAACATCATAAGGAACTGCTCGTTAACGTAGTTTTTAAATAACTTATTTGCCACAAACTTATTATAAAGATATGTAATGATTGCACCTATAATACCAAGGATTAAAAGAAGCAATCCATAACGCTTTATAACTTCGATTCTTATTGCCGCAATTCCCGCAACCACCATGATGTCAAAAAAGAAATTTGAAATACGGGTTAAAAGGAAGTTATTTAAATATTCTCTGTGAATAATCTTTTTCTTTCTAAGGAAGTTAAGAATGGTCTTAACCAAAATGCCCGATAAAACGCCAAGCAAAAAGTTAAATCCGTAAATAACCGCTTTCATTGAAGGAACCAGTCTTCCAAGGGCTCCCATTATCATGTAAGCAATTATATAAGCGCTAACCGTAAATGCCACCTGAACCGTGATTTTATCAAGGCTTTCCTGCATGGGAATTTCGTTTTCATCCTGAATGTCAGCGTATGAAATCTTCTTTTCTCCCGTTTTCTTTACACTTATCTCTCCCTTCTTTTTAAGGAGGATTAAGTGCACCACGCCTCCGATTCCGGCGCTTATAAAGCCAAGAGCCGCAATTGATAAGCCAAAGCTTTTACCTCCAAAGAAACCATGCCCAGTCTCATAAATGGTGCCGTAGTTTAGCGCCTGGCCTGTGCCCTGTCCGTATCCGAAGGGAAGCAAAAGTCCTGCTGCCTTGAAAATGTCTTTAATAAAGAATCCCACCAAAATCGTGAGCCCAAGTCCCACTATTCCTTGAAGCAAGTAAGTAGAAACCGTGGTAACACCGGTGTTAAAGATTTCTTTAGCCCTTTCCTTATTTCCCTTATCTTTGTTTTTCTTTAAAGCAGAGGCCACAAATCCAAGGGCCAATGTGTGGTAGGTAAGCACTTCCAAAGAAGCAACTCCGTCTACCCCAAACCAGGGCTCTTCAAAGAAATTGGTCCCGAATATAAGCTTGTAGATTACTGAAAAAATAAGCAGTAGTCCGCCGCCTATAACGGATGTGGGAATGAGGGAATCTCTTAAGCCTTTAATTGACCTTTTAAGGGAATGTCCGGCTAAGAGTCCGATTAAAAGTATTGCAGGAAGAAGTACACCTCCCCAAACGCTATAATCCCAAAAATTCGTCATTTTCTTTACCCGTCCTTATGTTTTTGTATCTATGAAAAATGTTTACATACTTAACCGCGTTAAAGGATTTTGAAGGTTTAAGTTGGAAAATGTCTTTGTCTTTATAAATGTTTAGCTTGTTCTTTCCAAGGACCGTAACCGCTTTAATTTCGTCAAAAGAAAATGTTTCCTCTTCATTTTCTCCTGTTTTAACTATTATTTTATCAGGGTACAAAGAAACGTTTGCGCCCTTTTTAATAAGTTCTTTTCTTTTATAAACGATTACCTTATAAAAGTCCGCCGCTTCTTGGTAAAGACATGAATCCGTTTCTTTTGTTAAATCAAGGGTGTTTACGTACTTTTCCTGAGCCTTTATCCAATCAAGCACGTACTCATATTCAAAGGGCTCATTTACACCTTCAAGTTTCTTTTTATCCGTGTATCTAATAGTCTTTTGGCATGTAAGACAACTTATTGTATCTTTGTGGCTTATAAATGTTGAAAGGCCGCATTTAGGGCAATAATAAACCGCTCTTTCCAGGTATTCCGCAGGTTTCTTTGATTTATAACTCTCTTCTGAATTTGCTTCGTTTACGTACAGTTCTTTACAGATAAGGTCGTAAAGCTCTTCTTTTGAAAGAGCATTAAACTCTTCAGGCTCAACGATTTTAGATACCTTTGCAGTAAGCTTACCTTTTCTTATGCCATCGCTCCAGCGAGGCTGCACGCCGTAGCCTCCTTCGATTTTAAAGAAAGCGATTGGAAGGTTTATTTTCTTTGCAAGGGTCACAATGGCCGAATTAATGTATGTGGTGACGCCTGAATAAGTTCTTTGACCTTCCGGTGCAATGGCTATGTTTCCGCCTTCGTTTGCAACTTTTATGCAAAGCTTTACGGCATTTAAATCTGAAGTTTGTTTTTTAATGGGAATAGGCGCAACGGCAAAGCGAAGAAGCTTTGATAAAAAGCCCATGGAAAAAATATCTTCCGTTGCAAGATAGTAAACCGGGCGCACAAAGGTAAGCCCTATAAAGAATTGATCGTATGCTGTCTGGTGATTGTAAAGAATTAAGAATTTACGCTTCTTAGCTTCCTTAAAGCGTTCAAATTTAACGTGATATTTTAGGACAGTCATCGCCCACACGATTGGATAGGCGATAGCCGATATGATAATGTGTCGTAGTTTTATCCACTTTTTTTCTTTCATAATACCCCGTTTACCTTTTATATTTTTATTTTGCCATAACCTTAGACAAAATAAAAGGTCTAATAAAATTATACCCAAAATGTGCTATTATATAGGTAGTGTAAATAATGTATAGGGAGAATTTATATGGGACATGTGATGCTGATACTTTCTGAATTATCAGTCGCTTTCGCAGCAATTCTTTTTTTGTACTTATGCTTTAAAATCCCCACAAAGGAGCAACAGCTTTTACACCTTGTAAGCACTTGCACGTTTATTTTAGCCCTTGGCGGCGCCATAACGGCAAATGCTCCTACTTCGCGTGTGGCTGAAACAGGTCTTTACATTTCTTATTTCGGCGGAGCCTATATCGGTTTTTGCTATCTATTGATTTTAACCCTACTTACCCACATTAAGATTCCAAAATTAATAGAGGTTATTATTTGCGTTGTTAACCTAGGCTTTATTATGTGCGCACTCACAAATCCCACCCATCACCTTATGTACAGAGGAATTGCCTACGCCATCATAAAGGGCGAATCCGCCACAAGATTTGTTACCTTCGGGCCTGTATTCTACGTTTATGCGGGCTGGCATGTTCTTCTTCTTTTCATAGCCTTCCACATCATACGCACCTGCAGGCTAAAGAAACCTGTCATTTATAAAAGCATGCGAAGAATAATTTATGCTTATGTATTTGCCTGCATGACAGCCTTTGGTCTCTTTGTATATTCAAACTCAATCGATGCAAGATACGATTACAGCGGCATTGTTTTCTGTATTTGCTCATATTTTCTTTTGGTAATGACCTACAGATTCAGAACTCTTCCCTTAAACCAAGGCACAAGGGATGCGGTTTTGGATACTGTTGATGACATAATCGTGGGAACGGACCACCTAAACAGATACATCTTTTCAAACAAGCATGCAAAGGATGTGTTTGACGCCCACGACTTCTTTGCATACGGAATTACCTTAACAAACATAACAGAAAAGCTTGATAAGTTTCTTTCTTTAAAAGACGGGGATTCCTATACCGAAGGCCCCAACACCTACATTTGTTCAATCGTTGACATTATGAACGGTTCTAAATCCGTAGGTAAGGTGCACTGGCTTAAAAACATTACAATGGAGCAGTCCTTTGTTGCTGAGACTATCAGGTTAAAAGAAGCCGCTGAGGCTGCAAATATTGCAAAGGGACAGTTTCTTGCCCATATGTCTCACGAAATTCGCACGCCCATTAATGCAATTTTAGGCTTAAACGAGCTAACTTTAAGAGAAGCTAAAGAAGAAAACATTTTGGATTACGCCGAAAATATAAAGATTAGCGGTGAATCCCTTCTTACAATAATTAACGACATTTTAGATTATTCAAAGCTTGAATCAGGAAAAATTCAGCTTGCACACTCCGATTACGACCTTGCCATCATGATTAAGGATTTGGTAGTTTCAACGCAAACAAGGATCGGAGAAAAAGAAATTAAGTTTAATACAATTATTGACCCTACTCTTCCCCGCATTTTAAAGGGCGATGCCGTAAGAGTAAAACAGGTTATTATGAATGTTTTATCTAACGCCGCTAAGTATACGGAAAAGGGTCACATCGATTTAAAGATTTCCTACGAGCCAAAAGATGATACTAACATCTTACTTAAGATTGCTGTAAGCGATACGGGTATCGGCATTAAGGAAGAAGACATTCCTAAGTTATTTGAGCGTTTTGAACAGCTTAAAAGAAAAGACTACGGCGCCCTTGAGGGAACCGGTCTTGGCATGAGCATCACAAAGAAGATCCTTGATATAATGGGCGGAGCTATATTGGTTGACTCTAAAGTCGGCGAGGGTTCAAGCTTTTACATGCTTATTCCTCAGGAAGTTTCAAGCCATGAAAACATCGGGGAATTCGGCAATTTAAGCATAAAGAACGCCTTTGCAAAGACCGTTAAGAGAGAACGCTTCACAGCCCCCGATGCAAAGGTTTTGGTGGTTGATGACAATAAGATAAACAGACGTCTTGCCATTGAACTTTTAAAAGAAACAAAGATGCAGTTTTTTGAAGCTGAAAGCGGTCCAAAGATGCTTGAAATGATTAAAGAAGAACACTATGATTTAATCTTACTTGACCATAGAATGCCCGAAATGAGCGGTGTTGATGCACTTGAAGCCATGCATAAAGATAACACCCACAAGTGCGTCGGTGTGCCTGTTGTGGCAATGACTGCAGATGCGGGTGCCAATGCTAAAGAATACTTTTTGGCAAGCGGCTTTACAGACTATATTTCTAAGCCCTTAAATCCGCTTTTATACGAAGAGCTTGTGCTTAAGATTCTTCCTAAAGAACTTGTAATTAAGACAAGCTAGTTATTTAAAAAGTCCTATTACAATACCGCTTAAAGCGCCTGTAATAAATAAAATAACAATTACCTTGAGTGTTTTCTTTATATCCTTTGATGCTCTTAAAAATACAAGCCAGCCGACGCCTGCGCCGGAGAGTAAGCCTGCCATTAAAGAGCCAAAGCCGATCGCTCCTTCAAGGTAAAGCTCTGTTATTACAACAGATGCCGCACAGTTAGGAATTAGACCTATAAGGCTCGCAGAAAGCGGGCCTAAAATTTTGTGATTTAAGAATAAGCCCACCAAAGTATCTTCTCCCATGAATTCTAACGTAAATCCAAGGATCAAAGAAACTATAAGTATAAATCCTGCTATTGAAAGAGTGTGCTTAAGGGCTGATGTCCAAATGCCCTTATCACAGTTACAATGATCTTTTTCACACATGCCATGAATGTTTATATGTTCATGGGCTTTTTCATTTCTAAAGAAAACTTTGTCGATTAAGAATCCCCAGATAACGCCAACCAAAAGCTTAAGCCCGATTATTGAAAGTATAAATCCTATGGGTGCTTTGCTTGAAATCATTATTGGTAACATTTCATCGGAGGTTGAAAGATATATGGCAATCAATGTGCCAAGAGATATAATCTTTCCTGCATAAAGCCCTGATGCGGAAGCGCTGAATCCGCACTGCGGAACTGCTCCCAAGGCTCCTCCGATTAAGGGGCCGAAGTTTCCTGCCCTTTGAATGGCCGTAAGGCTCTTAACCGTAAGCTTATGCTCAAGATATTCCATTGCCAGATACGTAAGATACAAAAAAGGCAAAAGTTTTGCCGTATCTATAATCGCATCCAGGCAAACGTCCACTATTAAATCTATCATTATTATTTCCTCAAAACTAACACATCAAGAAACAATTCGCTTCAGTTTCTTTGCTCCATCTTTGCAAGCTTTGCAGCCTGGTCTGCTGCAATAAGGCTATCAAGAATTTCTTCGATATCTCCGTCCAAAACGCCTTCAAGGTTGTGGGTGGTAAGACCGATTCTATGGTCTGTAACACGGCTCTGAGGGAAGTTATAGGTTCTGATCTTTTCCGATCTGTCGCCTGTACCAATCTGTGAACGGCGAAGCTCTGCTTCTTCATCGTGTTGCTTTTGAAGTTCCAAATCATAAAGCTTTGCTCTAAGTAAAGCAAAAGCCTTGTCTCTGTTTTGAAGCTGTGACTTTTCAGTCTGTGAGTAAACCACAATACCCGTGGGATAGTGAGTCAAACGAACGGCTGAGTCTGTTGTGTTGACACACTGACCACCGTTACCGGAAGCTCTCATAACGTCGATACGAATATCTTTTTCATCGATAACGATATCAACATCTTCAACTTCAGGCATAACTGCAACAGTAACTGTTGATGTGTGGATTCTTCCGCCTGATTCTGTTTCAGGCACTCTTTGTACGCGGTGTACGCCTGATTCATATTTAAGCTTTGAGTAAGCTCCGTTACCGCTAATCATAAATTCAACGTCTTTCATGCCGCCGATGCCGATTTCATCAACGTTTACAAGTTCTATCTTCCAGTGCTGCTTTTCTGCAAAATGCACATACATACGATAGATTTCTGCAGCAAAGAGGGCTGCTTCGTCTCCGCCCGCACCTGCTCTTATTTCAACGATAACGTTCTTATCATCGTTAGGGTCTTTGGGAAGAAGTAAAATCTTTAACTCTTCTTCAAGTTTTTCTACATCGTCTTTTGCGTTCTGAAGTTCTTCCTTAAGCATTTCTCTCATGTCTTCATCGGATTCTTCTTCAAGCATTGAAAGACTGTCTTCTATATCCTGCTTTGCTTTCTTGTACTTCTTATAAGCTTCTACGATAGGCGTTAAGTTTGCCTGCTCTTTCATAAGCTCTCTAAAACGCTTTGCATCGTCGGTAACACCGGGGGATGAAAGCTCCTGCATTATATCTTCGAATCTTAAAAGAAGGTTCTCTAATTTATCAAACATAATAAAATCTCCTAAATTAATCCTTGACGTAATACCCCTTTACAATTCGGTCGTTTCCGCCATAATCCTTAATTATTTCAACATTTTTGTAGCCTGCGTTTTCCATGAGGGACTTAACTTCGCTTCCCTCATCGTTTCCGATTTCGAAAGCTACAAGTGATCCTCTTTTAAGAAATTCGCCTGCCCTGTCAATAATTTTCTCATAAAAATACACTCCGCTCTCATGTCCGTTAAGGGCTATGAATGGGTCATGGTCCCTTACTTCCGGCATAAGGTTTTCAATTTCACAGGTTCTTATATAGGGTGGGTTTGAAACAAGTATATCAAACTTTCCACTAATATTTTCAAATAAATCGCTCTTAATGAAAGTCACGCCATCAATGGATAAATTCTCTGCATTTTCTTTTGCTATACTAAGGGCTTTTTCACTGATATCTGTGCCAACTCCGGTACAATCGTTTGAATAGTGAAGAAGGCTTAGAAGAATGCATCCTGAGCCAGTGCACATATCAAGGATGCTCATTCCGTCGTGTAAATCCTTTAACACTTCTTCTACAAGATTCTCGGTATCCTGTCTTGGCACCAAAACATCGGGGCTAACTTTAAATTCAAGCCCCATAAATTCCTGCTTACCTGTTATGTGCTGAAGAGGTGTGTGCTTTGACCTTAAGGCCAGGTATTCGTTATATTTTCTTTCACTCTCTTCATCCACTTCCATATCGGGACGCACAAAAAGGTCGTTCATGGAAGTGTCCATAACGGCTTCAAGCAAGAGTCTACTATCAGTCTTATAATCCGAAATATCGGCTGCCTTCAATTTAAGACAGCCGAGTTCATACAATTCTTTATATCTCATTGTTGTGTGTTTTCTTGGGTAAGATTATATTCTTCTTCCTTTAAATCAAACTTTTCTTTCAAAAAGTCTTTCCAGTCAAATACAGCTTCAACAGCGGCAATGGCAACTTCTACCATTGATTCGTCGGGCTCTTTGGTGGTTAACTTTTGAAGCAAAAGTCCGGGAGCTGAAATAGTCTTAACAATGATGTTGTTGGAACGACCTGCAAAGCGAAGAAGCTCATAAGAGATTCCTGCAATGACGGGTATAAGCAAAAGTCTGATTACAAGTCTTAACACGGGTGAATCCACTCTTATAAAGAAGAAAAGGATTACACTTATCAAGATTACAAGCAAAAGAAAACTTGTGCCGCAACGACGGTGAAGTCTTGATGATTTCATGACGTTTTCAACCGTTAAGGGCTTTCCGTGCTCGATGCAATTTATGCACTTATGCTCTGCTCCATGATATCTGTATACTCGCTTTATGTCTTTGCTTATTGAAATAAGCACTATATAAAGAACAAAAATTATAATTCTTATTACGCCTTCGATTAAAGCCGTAAGTGTGTCGTTTCTAACGTTTTTGGTGATCCAGGAAGTTAAGTAATAGGGAAGGAAAATGAAAATTCCAACCGCAAGTAAAATAGAAAGAAATGTAATAAAGCCTGTCAAAACTTTCTCGGTTTTATCTTTAAAAATCTTCTCCATTACTTTATCGAAAGCTGTTGCCTTATCGGCTTCGTCTTCATAAAATGACGCCGAATAGTTAATCGCCTTCATGCCAAGCACCAAAGAATCTATGAAATTAAATACGCCTCTTAAAAAGGGAAGGTTCTTTAAAACATTTCCCTTAGTAACACCTGTGTACTCATCAATGTCGACTTCGATTTCACCGTCGGCCTTTCTGACTGCCACTGCGTATTTATCTTTATTCTTCATCATGATACCTTCCAAAACGGCCTGTCCGCCGATTCCTGAGTATCTTCCTTTTTTCTTTGTAGCCATAACCCTCTCCTTCTTTTAATTCTACGATTTAAAGAAGAAAAGGTTGAGACCAAAATCTCAACCTTATCGTTAGTTTCTTATTACTTTACACCGTACTTCTTATTGAACTTCTCAATCTGTCCGTCGGTTCTTGCGGTCTTTGTCTGGCCTGTGTAGAATGAATGGCACTTAGAGCAAACTTCTACGTGGATTTCCTGCTTTGTTGATCCTACAACGAATGTGTTACCACAGTTGCAGGTTACTGTTGCCTGATAGTACTCAGGATGAATTCCTTCTTTCATCTTTTCACCTCATTTAAACTGTATATTAATAGTATCTCTTGTTCTCATCCACTGCTGTCATCATATAAACAGCTTTATCATTGTAGCATAGAGTTTTCCGTCGCGCAAGGGGTTATTTTTCACTTGGCAAAAAAGCCAAGAAAAGGTTTAAAAGCGCTAATGAGAGTAACACGCCTCCGATAATATCTGTGAACCAATGTACTCCGCTGAAAGCTCTGAAGACAACCGTAACGACAGCCAATACGATAGAAGCTGTACCGAAGATTGTTTTTAGTGTTTTTTGGTTCTTTAAATATCTTTCAACCATGAAGGCTGCGGAAGCAAACACGCAAAGGCTTAAGATTGTGTGGCTTGAAGGGTAAGATGCTTCAAGGCCTTCGTCCAAAATTACGGGGCGATAGTTTATAACAATCTTTTCAAATAAAACGTAGCAGGCAAGCACTACAACATAGAAGGCTGCGAGCACGTAAATGTCTTTGTCTACTTTCTTTAAGCTCTTTCTTTTAATTAACTGCAAAAGCCCTACGCATCCAAAGAAACCGCAAGTAAGTAAAGCTAAGTATCCAAGGATTTCGCTTAAGTCATAAAAGGTATCATTATAGGGAAATACATTTTTAAATGTTTCATTTATAAATGCAAATCCTACGCTTGTGCCTTCGGGACCGATGGCTGCTACGTTAACTGTTTTAATAAGGATTGTAAAAATCACAAATACAGCCAGTAAAATTAAAGCTGAAACGATATTTTTTTTGTTAGTTTTCATTACCCCTCCTCATTCAGCCTAGAAAAGCTGAATTTTATTTACCATGTGTATAAAGTCTGTATTTCCTCTGGTCTTAGAGAACATATCAAGGATTCTGTCCACGCTTTCTTCGGGCTTTAAGCCGTTAATACCTTTTCTAAGCATATTGACAGCATCGATTTCTTCCTTTGTAAGAAGCAAATCGTCTCTTCTTGTTCCTGACTTTGCAATGTCGATTGCAGGGAAGATACGCTTTTCAGAAAGCTTACGGTCAAGTACCATTTCCATGTTACCTGTTCCCTTAAATTCTTCGTATACAACGTCGTCCATCTTTGAACCTGTATCAACCAATGCTGTGGCAAGGATTGTTAAAGATCCGCCTTCACGCATGTTTCTTGCGGCACCAAAGAAACGCTTGGGCATATGCAATGCTGCAGGGTCAAGACCACCTGAGAGTGTACGTCCTGACGGGGGAACGGTTAAGTTGTAAGCTCTTGTAAGACGTGTGATTGAGTCAAGCAAAATCATTACATCTTTATGATGCTCAACAAGTCTCTTTGCACGCTCTATAACCATTTCGGAAACTCTCTTATGATGCTCAGGGAGCTCATCAAATGTTGAATAGATAACTTCTACGTTAGGTCCTTCGATAGCTTCCTTAATATCGGTAACTTCTTCGGGACGCTCGTCAATCAAAAGAATAATCATGTGAATTTCGGGATTGTTTCTTTTAACAGACTTTGCTACTTCTTTTAATAATGTAGTTTTACCGGCTTTGGGAGGAGATACAATCATACCTCTTTGGCCTTTTCCTACAGGGCTTAACAAGTCCATAACACGCATTGCAACGGTAGAACCGGGCATTTCAAGTTTGATTCTTTCATCAGGGAAAATAGGTGTTAAGTTTTCAAAGCTTATGCGGCTGGGAATTGTGTCAGGATTGTATCCGTTAACCGATTTTAATGTCATGATAGCGGAGAACTTTTCGCTTGCGGCTTTCACTCTTGTGGAGCCTTCCACGATATCACCGGTTCTTAAGCCATATTTTCTGATAATGCCGGGAGCCACGTAAACGTCATTTTCTCCGGGCAAGTAGTTTTCACATCTTATGAATCCGAAGCCGTCCGGCATAATTTCCAAAATACCTTTTGCAATAATACCGCTGTCGACGTTTCTTTCTTCGTCTTCTTTCTGTTTTCTTTCAAGATATAACTGCTTCATGTCTTCCACGCTTTTTCCGGGATTTAAAGCAGCCTGTCTTTCAAATGCTTCCTCGATTGGGTTATCGCTTGTTTTTGCTTTAACCGTGCGGGGTGCTCTGGTTTTGGGAGCCGTTTTCTTTTCTTCGTCTCCACCTTCGGAATCTTCCTCTGCGGAAACGGTTCCTGCTTCATAGTTTGCGGCAACTCTGGCCTTTTCTTCAGTTTCGTCTAAAAGAACAAGCATTTCGATTACCTGTCCTTTACTCATACTGGACGCGCCTTTAATGCCTCTGATTTTTGCTATAGCACGCAAATCGCGTATAGCGAGTGTTTCATATCTTTCTCTCATTTTTCCTCCTGTGGGTAAATGCAGGTTAACTAAGAAGTATCCGTGCTCGGATACCATCCGGTTGATGATAGTTGTTTAGAAGTTTAATGATTAACTTGAAAAACAATTTTTTTATGGTTATGATTATAATTGCCTTTTTAAAAAATGTAAAGAGTGAATTTAAGAGGTTTTTTGATGACACAAGATCCTATTACACTTTATAAGTTAATAGTGCTTTATATGCTGGACAGAGTGAATTTCCCGCTGACAAAAGCCCAGGTTGGAGACTTTATTCTTGAGAAAGAATACACCACGTTTTTAACCCTTCAGCAGGCTATTTCCGAACTTACGGATGCAGATATGGTGCGAGCTAAGTCGATTAGAAACCGCACTCATTTGGAAATCACCGAAGAAGGAAGGCAGACACTTGGTTTCTTTGAAAACAGAATCAGTTCTTCTATAAGAGAAGAAATCGATAAGTATTTTAAAGAAAACGAATACGAACTTAAAAACGAAGTGTCAGTTCTTTCAAATTACTATAAGTCAACAACCGGTGAATACGAAGCAAACATGATAATCCGTGAAAAGAACATAAACTTAGTAAATCTTACGATGTCTGTTCCAACGGAAGAATTGGCCGCATCCATTTGCGATAAATGGGAAACGGCAAATCAGGATGTTTACAATTTATTGGTAGAAAAGCTATTTTAAAAGCCCGAAAGATTTCGGGCTTTTTCTTTTACTCAAATATTTCTTCAATCAGTTTTCCATCGGTTCGGCCTAAACTTCCTCCAAGAATCTTAGCGATTGTGGGGCCTTCATCCCAAAGATGCATTTCCGACACTCTTGCACCCTTCTTTATGCCTTTTCCGAATGCAGCAAAGAAGGTTTTGTTTAATTCTTTTGTAGGAAGGCAACCATGAATGGCAAGCATTTTATGGTTCTTTGTCTCGTTGACCGATTCGGTTAAAACATCGTAATTATCAAGGAAATAGAAGCCTTCCTTACCTTCTATCATGCAAAAGCAATCAGAATCCGCTCCCATTTCTTTTGCCTCATCGGATGTGTAAATTTCTTCTATTCCAAGGGCTTCGTTTTTCTTTAATTCGTTTAAGAAATCTATGAATTCATCATAAAACTTTTCAGTATATGTTTTCTTTGGATTTAAATATACGTAGGTGGAGCCGTCGCAGGTCTTGGTGATTGCCTTATAATCCGTGACTTTTCCGTTCTTAAGTGTGATGTAACCCTTATCGACAAAAGCCTTGTTAAGATAGGTAATTGTATGGGCATCAATCTGACAGTGGTCACCAAGCACGATAACGGTTGTATCGTCCATAGGGCGCTTTTTTTCAAGCCATTTAAGGATATTTCCAAGTCTTTCATCGTGTCTGTCCAAAGCCGCGGTAATTTCTTTACCCGTAGCACCGTAGTCGTGGCGGTTTGTATCAACATCCGTAAAGTGAATAAGCATAAAATCGGGATCGTATTTATCAATCGTGTATTCTACGCTTGCGGTCACAAAATCATCCAAAGCAGGCTGTGAAATGCCTTTTCTGATGTGCCCGAATTTATTGTTTACTTCAAGTAAAAACTTAGGAGTTCCATTCTTTAAGCATAAAAGCACCTGGTTGTGATAAGGGCGGGTGCACATTACTTCCGGAATGTTGTAATCAATCTTTGCTCCTGCCATTACGGGCCAAAGAAATGCTGCGGTTTTCATGCCCTTTTCTTTAGCTATATCAACAATGGTCTTAGCCTGAATGTATTTTTCTTTGTATCTCCAGTCAGGTGTTTTGTTGTTTGGCTGAAGCTTTGTGTTTGTAACGATTCTGTGATGATCAGGCGTCATGCCCGTCACTATGGATGAATGTGCGGGATATGTAAGTGAAGGATAAACGCTTGATACGTTACCGCAAAATGCACCGTTTTCTACGATCTTTTTAAAGTTTGGCTTATTTAACAAATACTCCATATCTCTCTTTCCGACAGCGTCAAGAGATATCATAACCACCCGTCTTCTACCATTCTTTTCCATAAGGTTAATCCTCCGCTTCCTTCTTTATTCTCTTCATATGATCAATTATTTTTTGCTCGTAACCATTATATGAAGGGCGATAAAACTGAGTGCCCGTCAGCTCATATGGTAAGTACTGTTGCTTGCAATAATGGTTTTTATAATCGTGAGAATACTTATATCCGATTCCGTGGCCAAGCTTTGCACTTCCCTTGTAGTGGGCATCCTGCAAATGCGGCGGTATCGGAAGGTTTCCTTTCTCATTGACCGCTCCGGTCGCTTCTTCAATTGCCACGCAAGCGGCGTTTGATTTTGGCGCCGTTGCGATATATGTAACAGCCTGAGATAAAATAATCTGAGCTTCCGGCATTCCCACTCTTTCAACGGCTTGCGCCGCACTTGTTGCAACAACAAGCGCCATGGGATCTGCGTTTCCAACATCTTCAGATGCACAAATCATCATTCTTCTTGCAATGAAAGTTACGCTCTCTCCCGCGTAAAGCATCTTAGCTAAATAATAAACCGCTGCATCGGGGTCTGAACCTCTCATGCTTTTAATAAATGCAGAAATTGTATCGTAGTGATTGTCTCCGTCTTTATCAAATAATACGGCTCTTTTTTGAATACACTCTTCGGCGACTTGTAGCGTTATATGTATCTTTTTATCTTCACTTCTCTCAGTGGTCATAACGCCAAGTTCGATGGCGTTAAGAGCACGTCTTGCGTCTCCCCCTGCCTGATCTGCAAGGAATTCAATGGCATCGCTTTCTATCACTGCATCAAAGGAGCCAAGGCCGTTGACTTTGTCAGTCAGCGCTTTGTTTATCAGTGTTTTTATGTTTTCAAATGATAATGGCTTTAATTCAAAAATCTGAGATCTTGAAATCAAAGCTCCGTTTACTTCAAAGTAAGGATTTTCTGTTGTGGCGCCTATTAAAGTTATGGTGCCGTCTTCAACAAAGGGAAGAAGATAATCCTGCTGCCCCTTATTAAATCTATGTATTTCGTCTATAAAAAGAATGGTTTTTTTATTGTACGCGCCCCTAACTTCTTTAGCGGCAGCAACAACTTCTTCCATGTCTTTTTTGCCGGCTACTGTTGCATTAATCTGGCAAAACTCAGACTTTGTGGTGTTGGCAATGACCTTTGCAAGTGTGGTCTTGCCGGTTCCGGGAGGTCCGTAAAAGATAACGGAACTTAATTTATCTGCCTTAATAGCTCTGTAAAGAAGCTTATCCTTACCAAGGATATGCTCCTGCCCCACCACTTCATCAATAGTCTTAGGTCTTAACCTTGATGCAAGAGGGGATTCCTTTTCTTTATTCTTTTGTTCCATCATCTGAAAAATATCCATAGTTCACCTGTCAAAAAAATCTAACTATGTTGATTATTATAGCATAACACCCGCCCTAATGGGCGGGTGTTCGCAAAACAATATTCAAAGAACCATTAATAATTTAAAACCTGTCCTTCGCTTATAAAGTCAGGGTTTTTTATCTTATTTAAAGAAACAAGACTCGGTACAGAAGTTCCAAGCTTTGCTGCAACTCTGTTTAAAGTATCTCCCGATACAACTGTGTAGGTTCTGTTTGACGGTGTTGCCGTTATAGCATTTGCGCTTATCATTCCGTAATTTCCGTAAAGATATAAGGGGCCGTACCAAGGTATAGAATCATCGGCCTTAACCATGTACCCGGGAAGTGTGACATTATAATCCTTTCCTTCGTAACTGTAACTTAATACAAGTGTAAGGTTTGGATTATCCTGCAATGTCTTCATTACGTCATATGACAATGTATTTCTGTCATTCATTTCAATCGTCTGCTGTCCACCAAGCGCTATTGCTGTCGCAAGTTTTTTGCTAAGTTCATCACGCGAATTGTCGTTTGAATCGTCTTCCTCGCCCGAAAATGTCGGTGTAGATGAGGGTGTAGATGACGGTGTTGTTGATGTACCGGGAGTTGATGTAGGTGCAACAGCATGGAAATTAAAAGTACGTAAAGCATCATCATACCCATCTTTGAAAGTTCTCAGAGTAATAGAATAATCTCCTACGTCTGATATTGTCACAAATATAGATTCTATAATATATACGTGCTGACTATCCCAAGTTATACCCGGTGAAAATGAATAATCTACATTTTGATAGTTTGATCTAAGAACATTGAAATTCCAACCCTCCGAGGAGTAATGGCAAATCTCTATTTCTACAGTTTCTCCAACCGTTACATTAAACGTGGTTCCTTCATCCGGCGTAGGGGCAATATAAAAGTCAAGTGCATATGCCGAAGCCGGGTAGAGTCCGGCAATGTTAGTAAACGCTAATGCTGTAACGAGTAATAATGTGCTTAATGCAAATCTAAGACTTTTCTTTTTTCTTTTCATTCTCCATGTCCTTCCTTTTTTCAGTATTTTAAAACTCTCGATTATGCCTTTCTATGTACTTCTTTATACTCACAGTAATGACAACACCTGCCATAAAAGCTACTACCGCCGTTAGCACATATCCGCCGGCGCTTGAATCAAATAACGATGCGCCTGTATATAACGCGGGGTTATCCGAAGCGGAATATCTTGTTGTGAAAGTTCCAATCATAGTAACCAAAGATGAAAGCAACACTACACAAAGGCATCCGTTTAATGCATTTATTTTTTTATCACGAGTTTTCTTTATCTCTCGCGCTCGTATGTGAACAAGATTGATTCTCGCTTCACTACTCTTCATGGAATCTCCTTTCTTACAAGAATCGAAAAACATCCCTTTATATACTTAGACAACTTATCTTTCAAAATTCCCCCCTGAAATTAAAAAAAGTTGATCCTAAGACCAACTTTTATAGTTTTAATATGAAATTTAACGAATTGTTTTTATATAATCCCACTTAACTTAAGCCTCTTTCTAAGTACCAAAATTCCCACCATAGTTCCAACGGGAATTATGAAACCTATGTACATAGGGATTCCTGTTTGAGATACCAACACGTTGAAAATGCCGTGGAAGGTGGTGGCGGCGCACAAGAAAGCAACCGTTCCGGCAACTCTTAACCACAATCTGTTCCACAAGTGAAGTAATCCGAAAGCAACAAAGCTTGCGCAAACAACATGCATTGTGCCTGTACCAAAGCCGCGGATTGCAAGCTCTATAATGTCTTCCGAACCATTCGTCATTAGGAAGCATACATTTTCTAAGGTCGCAAATCCTATCGCTGTCATCATGCAGGCATCAAGGATGTCTGATGTTACAGTCGGTTCGAATACAAGAATGTAGAAAATTAACGGAAAGAGTTTCATGATTTCTTCCACAAATGGAGATATTTCAAGCGATGCAGAGATTACATCCGCTCCCTGTGCGGCAGCAATAAAAGTGCTTATATAAGAAGAAAACAAGCAAGAAGCCATGCCCGTAAGCATGAAAATCATCAATCGTCTTCCTCTTTCTTTTGTTACCGTTGATGCAATTAAAAGCGGCGCCGCAAGGCACATAAAGATGTTCTCGATATTATTCATATTTCACCGCCTTTTTTAAGTGCAAACGGTAATGCCAAAAAGACAGACGACATCAAAATATCAAACCAGAAATAAGGATTCATATAAGTATCGCCCTGCCAAAAGCAAGAAGCCGTCCACATAGCGTATTCCGCAAAACAGAATATGAGTATCGTTATATAAAGAAAAACGCCTTCTTTCTTCTTTTCATTCTTTGCCATGATGAGTGCGTCGACGGACACCCATATTAAAATTCCCATGAGCGTGGCCGATATGATGTTTCCGATTAAATCTCCCCATTGAAGGTAGAAAATACCCATGCCGATTGTAAAAGCAGGAACCAAGAAAAGCCAACGATTATACTTTGATTTTCGCTCCCCTCTTATTTCAACTACCAAAAGCGAAAGGAAAAGATAGCCCGCATACCAGCCTATGTACGATATATAGGAATACTCGGGAGTTTTTCCGTAAAAAAGCAAATACAACTGCCAATAAAGGTCACCGAGAAAGCAAACCGCTCCCGCAAGAGTCAAAATTGCCCACTCGCGCCTCTTTGTTGCGACAAGTCGGCTCGCCGAAAAAGCCGTGCAAAAGCCGGTTGTGACAAGCTGTATTATGTTGTCTATGCTTTCTATAACCGGCATTTTTATTCTCCCTTTTCTTCGTTATCCTGTTTATTCTTAAATTTCATGCAAAAGATGGTAAAGGAACATCCAAGCATGAACGCAAGGATTCCGACAACCACAAATTTAAGGGCGCTGTTGCCGGAGAGCATGCTCGCTCTCATGCCCTGTGCTCCCGCTTCTGCCACTGAAAAATCAGAAACGGATGCCGCACTAAAAGAAATGATTATTATTAAAGCAAGGCAACCCAAAGCAGAGGCTCCGGTTATCAGTAAAGACTGCTTTCTTTGCTTTTCTTCTTTTAATTCTTTAGCTCTACTATGTATTTTCAAAATACGTTCTTCGTCAGTACGCATTGTCTATTCCCTCCTTGGATAGCTCGGTCCTTAGACTGACCTTAGCCCGCTGCAAGAGTTTATCCACCCTTTTTACAGTTTTCTTCATAACCGAAGCGGTTTCTTTGTAACTAAGACCTTCAAAATAAATAAGGTAAAGCGCTTCTTTTAGCTCAGGGTCTATTCGCTCCATGCAGAGGTTGAGGATGTTTCTTCGCTCTTTATCCGTTATCTCGCTTTCTGTGGTAGTGCCGCTTGAAAGCGCTTCTTCCATATCGGATATGTCAAAGCATTCGTGACGAACGCTAAATTTGATTTGATTCATTGCAAGGTTGTGCGCGGTTTTATATAAATACGCCTTAAAGCCGCCCGGTTTTATTGCCGGTTTCTTTACCATGATCCTTGCAAACGCCTCTATCATTAAATCTTCCGCATCCTCCATGTTGTGAAGGATGTTGTTTAGGTAATGAACCAAGGCATCGCCGTAACGAATCGTAAGTTCATCAAAGCTTTTAGTTTCGCCCGCTATGAAGTTAGAATATAATTCGTCGTCCGTTTTTTTCATAATCTTTCTTAATTATACTAAGTAGCGATGAAAATGTCACTTAAGACTATAAAAGCCCCCGTCCTTTCGGACGAGGGCTTTTTGAGTTTGACTCCATTATTTTTTCTTACAATAGATAATGTCTCCGTCATGGCAGATTTCGATGGTGTCTCCTGCTGACAAAGTATCTGACAAAAGAAGTTTTGCAACTTCCGTTTCGATTGTCTTTTGGATGTAACGCTTTAAAGGACGGGCGCCGTATTGAGGCTCGTATGCGTTCTTTGCAATTACATTCAAAGTTTCATCGGAGACGGTTAAGCTAATCTCTCTGTCTTTAAGTCTTTCAGAAAGATCATTTATAACAAGGCGAGCGATGTTAGCCATGTTGCTCTCTGTCAAAGGCTTAAACATAACGATTTCATCAAGACGGTTTAAAAACTCAGGTCTAAATGAGCCTTTAAGTAAGCCCATTACTTCAGCTTTTGCTTCTTCGCTTATTTCGCCGTTAGACTGAATGCCTTCAAGGAGTGCGGGGGCACCGATGTTTGAAGTCATGATTAAAATCGTATTCTTAAAGTCTACGGTTCTGCCAAGTGAATCGGTGATTCGACCATCATCAAGCACCTGAAGCAAAATGTTAAATACATCGGGATGAGCTTTCTCGATTTCATCAAACAAAACTACGGAGTAAGGCTTTCTTCTTACAGCTTCCGTCAACTGTCCGCCTTCTTCGTATCCGACGTATCCGGGAGGTGCTCCCACAAGACGAGACACTGAGAATTTCTCCATGTACTCACTCATATCGATTCTTACCATATTCGAAGGATCGTCAAAGAGTGCCTGAGCCAAAGCTTTTGAAAGCTCTGTTTTACCAACACCTGTAGGGCCAAGGAACAAAAATGAACCGATTGGTCTGTTGGGATCTTTAATTCCCGCACGGGATCTTATGATGGCTTCCGTTACTTTTGTAACGGCTTCGTCTTGACCCACAACCGTTTTATGAAGTTCCTCATCAAGATGAAGAGTTTTGTTTCTCTCTGATTCTGTAAGCTTACTAAGAGGAATCTTTGTCCAACGGGAAATTATCTTAGCGATTTCTTCGTCCGTAACAGCTTCATGAACAAGCTCAAGCTCTTTCTTTTCATTATCCTTTTCAGCCTGCTCAAGCTCTTTCTTTAATTTAGGTAATTCACCGTATGATAACTCAGCGGCCTTTTCGTAGTTTCCGTCTCTGCTTGCGGCCTGAATCTGAGCGTTGGTATCTTCAATCTTTTCACGCAGTTCAGACAAGCGCTCAACCGACTTTTTCTCGTTTTCCCAACGGGTCATCATGTTGGTAAGCTCTTCTTTTTCTTCCGCAAGTTCTTTCTTTAAAGCTTCAAGCCTATCTTGGCTTAGCTTATCGGTTTCTTTTTTAAGAGCCGCCTCTTCGATTTCAAGCTGCATAACCTTACGCTTGCATTCATCGATTTCAACAGGCATTGAGTTCATCTCGGTCTTTATAAGTGCGCAGGCTTCATCCACCAAGTCGATAGCCTTATCGGGAAGAAACCTGTCGGTAATGTATCTGTGAGATAAAGCGGCAGCGCTTACAAGTGCGTTATCCAAAATCTTTACGCCGTGGAAAACTTCGTAACGCTCTTTAAGACCTCTTAAAATAGAAATTGTATCTTCAACGGTAGGTTCTTCCACGTATACAGGCTGGAAACGACGCTCAAGTGCCGCATCCTTTTCAATGTACTCTCTGTATTCATCAAGTGTGGTGGCACCGATACAATGAAGCTCTCCTCTTGCAAGCATGGGCTTTAACATGTTGCCCGCATCCAAGGCGCCGTCTGTTTTACCTGCACCCACGATTGTGTGAAGCTCATCGATAAAAAGAATGATTTCGCCGTTTGATTTCTTTACTTCTTCTAAAACGGCTTTAAGTCTTTCCTCGAATTCGCCTCTGTACTTAGCACCTGCAATCAAGGACCCTATGTCCAAAGAAAACAGTCTTTTATCCTTTAAGTTATCGGGCACGTCTTTAGCAACGATTCTTTGTGCCAAGCCTTCAACAACGGCGGTTTTACCAACACCCGGCTCGCCTATAAGCACGGGATTGTTTTTGGTTTTTCTTGAAAGAATCTGAATGATGTTTCTTATTTCAGAATCTCTTCCTATTACAGGGTCAAGCTTATTTGCCCTTGCCACTTCCACAAGGTCGCGGCCGTACTTATTTAAAGTATCGTAGGTAGCCTCGGGATTATCGCTCACCACTCTTTGATTTCCTCTTACGGTGGAAAGTGCCTTTAAAAAGCGCTCCCTGTTAAGACCGTATTCAGAAAACAAAGCCTTAATTGTTTTGCTTGGATTCTTTAATATAGAAAGAAACAAATGCTCAACAGATACGTATTCATCTCCCATAGCCTTTGCTTCGTCTTCCGCAAAGGTAAGGGCCTTATTTAAATACTGACCTATGTAAGGATTTCCGCCCTGCACCCTCGGACGCTTTTCAATTTCTTTAATTACTCTGTCCGTAAAATGCTCCGCATTTATCTCCATCTTCTCAATAAGCTTTAAAATAAGGCTGTCATCAAGCCTTAAAAGTGCCAAAAGAAGATGTTCTTCCTCTATTTCCTGATTCGAATATTCAAGCGCAATCTTTTCTGTATCCTGAAGCGCTTCATTCGATTTTTGCGTAAATTTTGTGATGTTCATATATTCACCCCCTTTAGTGAATTTCGTTTATTTCCTAACTTCAATTTTGTTATATAACTGGAATTAGCACTCGTCAAGCGAGAGTGCTAATTGTTAATCGATATTTTATATTTTTATGGTTTTATAAGAAATTGTTTTACCGTTTTACCTGTTATTTTACCTAAATACGGCCTTTCTCCCACCTAAAACTAATGATAACCAGCCGGTTTTAGTAAAAAAGTAAAACGTTTTACCGCTGATTATATTTACAAATTTCAAAAAAATGGTACAATTTTAGTAAAACTTTTTCTATAGGGGAAAAACATGTCAAAGAGGAATTTAGAATCATCAGTCACAATTAAAGATATAGCGGCTGCTTGCAATGTTTCCATCACTACCGTTTCAAATGTATTAAACGGAAAGAAAAACAAAGTAAGCGACGAGATTGCAGACAAAATAAAGAAAGAAGTGGAAAGAACAGGTTACAGGCCAAATTACCTTGCGAAAAACCTTCGCGCTATCGCTTCAAAAAACATCGGTATTATTGCTGAAGACCTTATCGTCTTCTCCGCTCCTTCTATAATTGAAGGCATCATGAACTGCTGTGAAGAGCACGGATACAACGTTGTAATAGAAAACATGCGACTTTTCGGAAGATGGTCGGGACGTTGGATGCATGATGAAGCCCTGTTTCAGTCAGCCCTCCAGCCGGTACTTTCAAAGATGGATGCCATGAACGTAGACGGAATCATTTACGTAGGCGGTCACGAGCATACAGTTAATAAATTAGAAAGCGTAAACAATCTTCCCATAGTAATGTCTTATGCTATAGCTGCAGACCAAAAGATACCTACTTTCAGACTTGACGATGTATCAGGCGGATATGATGTTACAAAATATCTTGTTTCAAAGGGTCATAAGCGAATTGGAATAATCGCCGGTGAAAAGGATAACACCCATACAATTAACCGTATTATCGGCATTCAAAAAGCCATGTTTGAAGAGGGAATCCTTTTTGATCCAAGCCTGGTTGAGTATTCAACCTGGAATAAGCAAGGCGGCTACAACGGTATGAAAGCCTTGATGGATAAAAATGTTACCGCTGTTTTTTGTATGTCTGATGCCATTGCGGCAGGTACTTATTCATTTCTAAAAGAAAACGGCCTCACCCCCGGAGAAGACATTTCAGTAATGGGATACGATAATCAGGAAATATCATCTTATTTAACTCCCGAAGTTACTACAATGGCTCTTCCCCTTGAAGAAATCGGTTATGCCGCTGCGGATAAGATAATAGAGATGGTTACTTCTCCTTACAACGCAAAAGATGAAGTCACCGACATAAGAATAAAGAGTAAGCTTATCGAGAGAAAATCGGTAAAGAGCATATAGCAATGATACCTAAGAGCAAAGAATCTTCTTTGCTCTTTTTTATTGTCCTTTGGTTAAACGTTTTTCCTTTGTCAGACAATTGAAACACTTTTTTCTGTGAAATAATGCCAATTGCCTCTGTTTCTTTTGTATAATATTGCCATATTGACGGATTAATTTGCCGTTAATATAATTAAAAACGAACAGGTAAAACGTTTTACCGTCCTTCAATCAACTTGGGGATACGGGGGATTCGTTTGTAACCTACGGTTCAAACAACACGTAACAACTAAATAGGAGGTAGTTATGAAAAAATTTTTGGCAACATTGTTGGCTTCAGCCATGGTTGTAGCAACTTTATCAGGTTGCGGACAAGCTAAGGATGAGCCCAAGGAAGTTTCTTCAACCACTGAAACTGCTGTATCTGAAACAGCAGAAACAGAATCAGGTGACGTTACTCCCGCTCAGCAGGCTATTTTAGACAGAAAAGCCGAAGCTGAAAAGAACGGTTCTTATGAAAAAGTAATCATTTCTTTCTTTGACTGGACAGGTGCTCCTGCAGGAATTGAAAGAATCAACCAGAAGTTATCAGAGTATACCGAAGAAAAGCTCGGCGTTGATGTAGAACTTCTCATCATCGATTCAGCCGCTTACAGCGACGATATCAAGCTTATGCTTTCTTCAGGCGAACAGGTAGACCTCTTCTCTACTTGCGGACCCGGATACATGACATGTGTTAACAACGGTTACACAGCAGATCTTGAAGAAGACGATCTTCTTGGTACATACGCTCCCGGACTTAAGGACGTTGTAAGAAGCGACTACTTCGATGCTTGCCGTGTTGGCGGTACTCTTTACGGTGTTCCTCCGATTAAGGATTACGCTATCCAGACAGCAGCAATCTGTATCGGTACAGAATATCTTGAAGGCGCAAACGTAGACCTTTCCAGGTTCACAAAGGATAGCCTCGGCTACTACAAGTGCTCTTGGGATGATGTTGATGAAATGTTTGCTAAGATGCATGAAGCATTCCCCGACAAGACAGTTTACTCAACTCAGGACAACATGCTTACACAGGGTAGCTGTGTAGATAACATCGGCGGTGACTACTACGGAACATTACTTGATCCCGCTAACAGCTTAAAAGTTGAAAACGTTTATGAATCAGAAGTATTCAAGACCTGGTGTGACAGATTCTACAGATGGAACCAGGCAGGCTATATTTCAGGTGACGCCATGACAGATAAGAACGGCGCTTCAGCCAGAATTAAGTCAGGCTCATACATGGCAATGATGGCTTGTGGTAAGCCCGCATATGAAAACCAGATTTCAGGTGAATGCGGACGTCCTATGACTGTTTTCGATGTAGGTGAACCCTTCATGAGTTCTTCCGCTGTCTCTTCTTTCCCTTGGTGTATAAACCAGAACTGTGAAGATAAGGTTGCTGCCATCCAGGTTCTTGAAGCCCTTTATACAGACCCTGTTGTTGCAAACTTTGTTTGCTGGGGTGAAGAAGGCGTTGAATACGTTGTAAATGCAGACACCACAATCAACTGGGGACCCGGTGTTGATTCAAACACTTCAGAATACTATCCTAACGTTCTTTGGATGATGCCCAACCAGTACGCAGCACACGTTTGGGAAGGTGACCCCATCGACGTTGGTGAACAGACAGCTATCTTCAACGATACTTGCCCTGTTAAATCAAAAGCACTTGGCTTTACATGGGACAACAGCGAATACGCAGCTGAATACACAGCATTACAGAATGCATACGAAGAGTTCTCAGGCAAGGTTATCTACGGTTTTGTAGATCCTGAAACAGGACTTAAGGAATTAAATGATGCTCTTAAAGCTGCAGGATTAGACGAGTACATGGCTGCTAAGCAGGCTGCACTTGATGCTTGGGCAAAAGAAGCAGGAATTAACTAATATTTAGAAACAATTTATCAACAAAAACGGAGCCGGTTTATGACCGGCTCCAATATTAAAAGAAGGGTTTTATACTACGATGGAGAAAGAAAAAAAGGTGGGTACCGATAAAAAAACCTTAAAAAAGCGCTTAAAGCGATACATCCCGATTTACTTTATGGCACTTCCGGGGCTTTTATATTTGTTTATTAATAACTACATGCCTCTTCCCGGACTTGTTCTTGCGTTTAAAAAATTCAATGCCAAGAAGGGAATCTTTGGCTCTGACTTTATCGGGTTTAAAAACTTTAAATATCTTTTTGCAACAAAGGATGCCTTCGTTATTACAAGAAACACAATCCTTTACAATCTGGCATTTATAGTTGTTAACACCGTTTTGGCTGTGTTTGTTGCAATAATGTTAGCGGAAATGACCTCGAAAATAAAGAAAACGTATCAATGCCTGATACTTATGCCCTTTATGATTTCCATGGTTATTGTAAGTTACCTGGTATTCGGGTTTCTTTCAAGTGATAACGGCTTTATCAATAACACACTTCTTAGAGCTCTTGGAAAAGAACCCATTAAGTGGTACATGGAAAAGAAATACTGGCCCTTTATCCTTGTGTTTGTTAACGCCTGGAAGGTAACAGGTTATAACTGTATTATTTATCTTTCAACAATTCTTGGCATCGACAGAGGAATTTATGAATCGGCTTCAATCGACGGATGCAGTAAATGGAGACAGATTACAAAGATTACTATTCCGCTTTTAAAGCCCACAATCATAATGATGACTCTCCTTGCAATAGGAAGAATCTTCTATTCCGATTTTGGTTTGTTTTATCAGGTTCCGCAAAACCAGGGCGCGCTCTTTGCCGTTACAAACACCATTGATACCTACGTTTACAGAGGCCTTTTGGAACTTGGAAACATGTCCATGTCATCGGCCGCAGGTCTTTATCAATCAATCATAGGATTCATACTTATTCTTTCTGCAAACCTTGCAGTTAAAAAGATTGAACCCGAAAGTGCATTGTTCTAGGAGGTAAAGAAATGCGAAGCGATAAAAAATTCCAGATATTTTCCCATGCGGTGCTGATTCTTTTTTCACTCTTGGCGCTGCTTCCGATGATTTTGATCCTTACGTCTTCACTTACTGACAACAATGAAATCATCGCAAACGGTTACACATATTTTCCTAAAAAATGGTCATTATATGCCTATGAGTACATTTTTAAAACCGGTAACTCAGTAGTGCATGCTTACGGCATATCCGTTGTGCTCACAATAGTCGGTACAGCCCTTGCTTTGACCATTACCACTCTTTTAGCCTATGCAATTTCCAAAAAGGGAATGCCGGGCCGCGGAGTCATAACATTTTTGGTGGTTTTCTCAATGCTCTTTAACGGAGGATTGGTGCCCACCTACATTATTTACACTAACGTTTTAGGCATTAAAAACTCTTTTCTTTCTCTCCTCATTCCGGGGCTGTTGATGAACGGCTTCAATGTAATGCTTATGAAGTCTTACTTTGTATCAAGCATTCCGGAAGAAATTCTGGATGCCGCCTACATCGACGGTGCCGGTGAAGTAAGGACGTTTTTAAGCGTAGTTACTCCTCTATCCAAGCCTATTCTCGCAACAGTCGCACTCTTTGCGGGGATAGGTTACTGGAACGACTGGATGAATGGCTACATATATATCACCAAAAGAACTGACCTTTATTCTGTTCAGAACCTCTTAAACAGAATGATGCAAAACATACAGTTTCTTTCTCAATCAAGTTCAAACATTCAGAATGCTAACGTGGGCTTAAGCGCCATTCCCATGGCTTCGGTACGTATGGCTATGGCTATGGTGGGTCTTCTCCCCATACTTGTTGTTTACCCCTTCGTGCAGAAATACTTTGTTAAGGGCATCACCCTTGGGGGCGTGAAAGGTTAATAAAATGAAGATTACTATAGATAAAAATCGAGAAGTTGGATACATAGATCCTGATATCTACGGTCATTTTAGCGAGCATTTGGGCCGTGGAATATATGAAGGTCTCTACGTTGGCGAGGAATCGGAGATTCCGAATATTGACGGTATCAGAAAAGATGTCATTTGTGCACTCAAAGAAATCTCCGTTCCGGTTCTTCGCTGGCCCGGAGGCTGCTTTGCCGATGAGTACCACTGGATGGACGGAATCGGACCAAAAGAAAACAGAAAGAAAATGGTAAACACAAACTGGGGCGGAGTTGTTGAAGACAACAGCTTTGGTACCCACGAGTTTATGAGGCTTTGCGAATTACTTGGATGCAAAGCTTACATTAACGGTAACTTAGGAACGGCTACCGTAAGAGAAATGTCAGAATGGGTAGAATACTTAACGGGCACAGGCTCAACACCCATGACTGAGCTTAGAAAGAAAAACGGACGGACGGAACCTTGGAAAGTTGACTACTTTGCGGTAGGTAATGAATCCTGGGGATGCGGCGGAAACATGCGCCCCTCCTACTACGCCGACCTCTACCGCCACTATCAGACATTTATAAGAAATTATGACCCTGAAAATCCTATAAAGAAAATCTGTGTGGGCCCCGGTACCGATGATACCGAATGGACAAAGACGGTTCTTTCTGCCTGCTATGAAGGCGCCCAGCGTGTTTTCCACGGATTCATGGATTACATCACTCTTCATCACTATGTATGGCCGGATGGATGGAACGGCAAGGGAAGCGCCACAAAGTATTCGGATGAGCTTTTCTATAAGAGCATAAAGAAAGCGCTCTACATGGAGACAATTATCAGAAAGAACGAAGCTGTTTTGGATGACTTTGATCCTGAAGAAAAGATTGCTTTGTGCGTTGATGAATGGGGTGGCTGGTACGATGTTGAAGAGGGCACCAATCCCGGTTTCTTGTATCAGCAAAGCACAATGAGAGATGCGCTTATTGCAAGCGCCACTTTCGATATCTTTAACCGCCATTGTAAGAGAGTTAAGATGGCCTGCATCGCTCAGATGGTAAACGTGCTCCAGTCCGTTATCCTTACTGAAGGAAAGAAAATGGTCAAGACTCCCACCTACTACATTTTTAAAATGTATAAGCACCATCAGGGAGCTAAGTGCCTTGATACTTATCTTTCGGATGTTAAAACAGAAGGTCCCGATGATTTTACAATTCCTAAAATCTCATCTTCTGCTTCAATAAAGGATGGAATTGTAACATTGACAGTAAGTAACTTAAGCCTCAATGAAGGCTCCGAAGTGCTTGCAGACCTTGGAGGTGATAAGGTTTCAAAGGTATTGGAAGCAAAGATTGTAACAGCAAAAGACATAAGAGCTTACAATGATTTTGATAAGGAAGAAGCCGTAACAGAAAAAGATTTTGACGGCTATGAAATAAAAGAAGGAAAGTTAAGCCTTAACCTTCCTCCTCACAGCGTTGTAATGATCAGATTCTAAAGATAAAGCTCAGGGATTATTTCCCTGAGCTTTTTGTTTGCGCTTTTGCCTGCGGTTCTGTCTGACCTATTCTAAATTCTCCTGCCAAAAACTCGTCAAGCTTTCCGTCCACTTTGTTTTCTTTTCCGTTTAAAAGAATAGTGAAGGGCTTTTCACGATTAACATTCATGGCTGCTCTGTTTGCGGCAAGCATGTATGCGTATTCTTCCGCCTGTGAATAAGACTCAAAATAAGCACATCTGTTACCCATGGTCTGATCTGAAGTGATCCAGTACTCTTCCACCAATATCAATGTGGGGTCAAGCTTACTAAGCTTAATAAACCTTTCCATGTTATCTTGTCTGACAAGCTTATATTCTTTGTTTAAAGTTGAAAGTTGCATATGATACCTTCCTTTATAAGAATGTATATTTCCAAGCCAAATTCCACTTTTAAATTCTATCACATTAATATTATCAAATTCTTACAATGTTGTCAGCAGTTCTTGCTACGATTTTCTTTCTTCTTTCTACTTCATAAATCGTTAATGCGTTCCCTGTAAAATAATGGTAATTGTATTGCAACATATTAGTCAAAAACAAGTGTTATCGAGGGAATTATGAAACAGGAAAATAGAGTTAAAAATCCTTTAAGCAAGTCCATTATCATAGGTGGTTCCATTTTCACGCTGATTTTTGTTTTGGCAATCGGAAGTTTAAGTTATCTTACTTTCAATCACCGAATGATGCAGCTTTATACAGAGCACATCACAGGTATCATGGAATTAACTTTGGCCAGAATTGATACCGATGACTTAAGAAAGTGCATAGAGACAAAAGAGCCTACCGAAGGCTTTTTTGAACTTATGAATTATCTTGATCAGTCAAGAACCTACTACAATATGGATACCTGTACCATTGTGTACCCTTACGAAGAAAACGGCGAATACAAGGTAATGCAGGTAGTTTCGGGCCTTACTCCCGCCGAAAGATACGGAAGCGATAGAAAGGAAATTCCCCTTCCGCTTTTGGGCGATGATTTGACGCCTTACCTGGCTCCGGGCTTCCCCGAGACCATATATAACGACTTTCTGACCCGCTATGACATAAAATATTCAAAAGAAAGAAACGCCTTTGGCGATAACTACTACGCAGCCAAAACCATTCGTGATGAAAACAACAAGCCCGTAGCGGTTCTTACCACAAGTGCTTCTTTAAAAGAAATAGAAAATACCGTAAGAAACTACATGATAGTGAGTACGGCCGGCATTTTGGGATTAGCGCTTCTTTTCATGTTTGTAATGATTGGTTGGCTACGAAAGCGAATCATTAATCCCTTAAGACTAATGGGTGAAGTAGCCGATGACTTTGAAAAGAAGAGTCACGACCAGAAGAACCCCGATGCCTTAATCATGGAAAATAAGTCCATTCATACAGGCGATGAAATGGAAGCTTTGGCAAACACTTTGGTTGCCATGTCCACAAACATTAAGACCTACGTAGAAGAGCTCATTCAAACCGCCATCACCATGGAAAACATGAAGGTTGAAGTTTCCCGTGCTAATGAGCTTGCGATGAGGGACTCTCTTACAGGCGTAAAGAGTAAGGCAGCTTACGACCAGCAAAGAGACAGGCTTAATTTAGATATTCAGGCAGGGGATGCGGAATTTGGCATTGCCATGATAGATATTAACTATCTAAAGAAAATCAACGATACCTACGGCCACGAAAAGGGCAATATCTACATAAAGAAAATGTGTACCATGATCTGTGATGCCTTTGCACACAGCCCCGTATTCAGAGTAGGCGGCGATGAATTTGTGGCAGTCTTAATCCACAGAGACTACGAAAACCGTGAAGAGCTTGTTCAAGTGCTTAAGGATAAAATGAACGAGCAGGCAGCTAAAGCCGACGTAGATGAATGGTTAAAACCTACAGCCGCAATCGGTATCGGAATTTACGATCCTAAGATTGACAAAGATTGCGACACCGTATTAAAACGAGCCGATGAGGCAATGTATGAAAACAAGAAGGCCATGAAGGCTTGCAGGAAGGAATAAGAAAGCAATATATAAAGGGACACCAAATGGTGTCCCTTTTTCTACGTAATTCTAAAGTGTCCTCACAATCTCTGGCAGTTCAAATGTGTCCCTGCCGATATTTATTGCCACAGACATATTAAGCCCGGAAGGCTTCCTGTCATTCACCACTATTCTTTCACCCATAGGCATGTTGAAAAGAATCTGATTATATCTGATTTCGTGCTCTTTCAAAAACTTAAGAGTAAGTTCTTTATACTCATCTGTGCGGGATGTTAATAGAAGAACAAAATCCTCTTCAGGGATGCTTTCCAAATACTCCTTTGCGCCGGGAAGTAAAGTATCAATTCCGTCAGTCTTATATCCATTGTGCTTAACAATAGTCCCGTCTATGTCAAAAATCCAAGTTTTCGGAAGTGTTGATAATATCATCTTTTCCATTTATAGCCCTCACAAACAGCAATGTTTTCAAAGCCGTCAATCGAATACATGTCGATTGCTTTCCATTTCGTGTCACAATAATTATAATCCGGATAAATCGCCATTTTCTTACACTTAGCGTATCTTACGACATCGCATAATCCACTTCGAATTCCAATGAAAGTACCCGCTCTCTCCAATATGGATCTCATTTCATTTAGCTTAGCGCTCAAGCCTTCTGTTCGCGGCAAAGGTTTTTCGTTTCCGACTACATTTGTGTAAATCTTATATCCTCTGCTGCCGTAATCATTAATTATATCCGTCCAAATCTGTTCATCAATCGGCGCTACTGATTTTGCATACGGCGATAAAATCACAGTCTTTCCTTCCGGAATTAAATCTAGCTTTTCATATTTTTCCCAACAAGTCGGTTCAATCGGTTTTGTTTCTTTTGGAAGTCCATAAACTCCGCACTTATACACGGTTTCCAGAGGAATTAACTTCTTATATAGTGCCTTGTGTAAATTCACTATATAGGGCCTATCATGATGCGCTATAAAACAAGATTCATCTTGAGTATAGATAACCGCCTGTATTGTAGCCTCAAGTTTCTTTTGTTCCATTACCTCGACATATTCTGCACCATAAATCACGGCTACGTCGGCGCAGGCCTTTGATGGTGTGAATACAGCGTATTCTTTATACCCTCTTGACTTTAAAAATGCAGGAAGAAACGACATAGCAAAGCATATGTCGCCTAAAGCATTATGTGGGCAAAATACGAGGAAAGCACCTTTGTATTTTGTCTTTAGACCGTTTAACAATTCCTTGCCGTGTTCAAGACGCTGCTGTTTACGATTAATTGTTTCTTCGGACAAAGAATACTCAGCAAAAGTGTTGTAGTCAGCAAGTTTTATGATTTCTCCTTTAAAGCCAAGGTTTCTTAACTGCGCATTCATGGCCTCATAAAACCTTGTCACGATAAGTACCATCGCCTTTTTACCATCAGCCTTTAAAATGCTTTCAGGCGAAAGCACGGGAATACCTTTATAGTCTTTTCCCTGTTTCTCGGCGCTGTTGTCTAGAATAGAAACAGGCGACACACCCATATCCAGCAATAAATCTGCCAGAGCGAGGGTTGCTTCGCAATGCCCAAAGAGATACACTTGTGCTCCACAAATCTTCAATTCATACTTCGCGAGATTTTCAATCATTTCCTCGTAGTAAAGCTTTTCCATTGCTTTTAACCTCGAATTGAATCAAGAAATTCCTCTTCTGAGAGGACACCTGTCTTAACATAGTTATATAGAGTACCATAATTACTCTCTTTTGAAACATAGATTACTCTGTCAGAGAATTCATACGTTCGATATAAATCCACGATTTCTTCAGACTGTCCTTCTTGTGCATAAACCACCTTCTCATTTTCTAGTTTCAATTGAGACAGCCGTTTCAACAGTGTGACATCTACAATTACTATTTTTTCGTATTCTTGTAGCCATTGTTGTAATTGCTTTGCATCTATCTTCATTCTATTGATTCCACTCCATGCATTCTCTTAACTCATCTCTGTCAAGTAATGGATCCATGTCTTGTAGAGGCCTACTTTCCATCTGACCAAACTCATTCATGAAATTGCTTTGCTTAGGTAATACTTTCTGCATAATGTCCGTCTTAACTCTACAAACGACTGGCCCTTCATAATTCAAGACTTCATTTACTTGCTGACGAAGATTATGTTCGCTTTCAATATCAACTCCACGAATTCCAAATGCTTCGGCAATTTGCCTCATGTTAGGTAGCGACAATCCCGATTCTTGCGTACATCCTGTCAAATGTCCTTTGAAATTTCCATTCTGTGAATGCCAAATCATGCTGTAACCTTGATTGTCTGCAACGAAAATTTTAACAGGAAGATTCAAACGCTTGATTACCTCTAGCTCCTGCATATTCATTACAACGCTTCCATCTCCTGTAACACAAATTACTCTCTTACCGTTTGATCCTATTGACGTTCCGACACATGCTGGAACATCATAACCCATTGCCGCCATACTCTTATTCAAAAAGGCTCTTTGTCCCTTCTTTAATCTGAGCGCTTTCATTCCGATATCTACCGTTGTGCCGGAGCTTGTAAACTGATAGATGTCATCCGCATTCATTTCATCAGAAAGCACATCAAACAAATGATAAATACTTACATATCCCGCTCTTGGCTCCTGCTCCGGAATCTCCACAGGGTACTTACTCCTAATTTCATTGCAATGACTAATCCATTCTGTTCGATCCTTTTTTTGAATTCTACCTTGTTCTTTTAATAGAGCTTCTATAAATGCTTTTGCATCAGAAACAACCCTCATCTGTGGATGAAGACTCTTTTTGTTCATTTCTGCTGAATCAATGTCAACCATCACATGGTAAGCATTTTTCAAATACCCTTTGAAATTATACCCCGTATTCAACAGACTTAATCTTGTTCCTATCGAAATGACAAAATCTGCATTCTGCAAAATCAGATTCGCCGAACGATGACCAACCACATTGGGGCGTCCAAAAAACATTGGGTTATCATTATCTAATAAATCTACCCCATTCCATGAAACAAAAGCCGGGATTTGTAATATATCAACCAATTCTTGCGCCTTGTCCGCTGCATGAGAAAGACGTACTCCATTACCCAGGACAATCGCAGGTTTTTTTGCAGCATTAAGCGCCTTTATGATTTCGTCCAGCTCATCCGAGGATACGATAGGCATTTTTTCTTCAGACTCATATCGTTTTAATGAATCAATATCCACATCTGATGCCTGAATATCCAATGGTATATCGATCCACACTGCGCCAGGTCGATCTGAAACAGCTATTTTAGCGGCTTTCTCCAACTCATATCTGACATTGTTAGCATCATTTATCTGGACAGCATATTTCGTATAAGATTTTACCATTGAAATAATATTAACTTCTTGTATTCCGAATTGGCGAATTCCCTGATTACCTACCAAATCAGCTCTTTTAGCCTGCCCCGATATAAAAATAACCGGAATGGAATCCATGTATGCCCCACACAATCCTGTAATAGCATTCGTTCCACCGGGTCCACTTGTCACCAGGCAAACCCCATATCCTTCACGTATCCTTGCGTATGATTCTGCTGCAATCGAAGCGCCTTGTTCGTGAAGCATAAAAACGCCTGTCACCTTATCGCTTTGCCCTAGCGAATTATTAAGGTGCATGGCACCTCCTCCGGTGACACAGAATACTTTATCAACACCTAGACTGGCGATAAAATCAATAACATAATCTGAAACTTTCATAAAACACCTCTAATTGTTTTAACTCCTTTTGGGCTATTTCACCTCAAATATGCTCTCTGTTACAAAAGTAATATTCATCTTTCCAATCACAGAGTCATAAAAGTCACGATATATTTCCTTTATTTCTTCATTTAACTCATCCCATTTATTATCAGGATTTAATGTCGGCAAGGACTCATCTGCATAGCTTTCATTGTAATGATGTTTGAAGCCATCAAAGCCTGCTATATAGACATCTTTCACATTCAACTTGTACATTAAACGTAAGCAAAGAATAACTGCGTTATCAAAGTGATTCCACCCTCGTTTAATTACAAGATTATAGTTTATAATTTTCTCATTACCCGAAACATCAGTCTTGATATTAGAAAGCAGAATCTTGTTTAACTTTTCAAACTGCTCAGGATACGCCGTTTTTGCATATGTATATCTAGCTTTGTTTGTAAAGAAAATGTAGTCACAATCATATCCCTTATTGATAGCATTGACCGCAATAGTGATTGGATTCTCCGAATTGATAAACTCTTTTATTTCTTTTTGATTTGTTATCGTTGATTTTCCAGGTGCTAATAATAAGATTTTTCTTCCCGCAAACGCTCCGGCCAATTGTTTTAATGAATTCGAATCATCTACAAGTCGGTCCTGGTTTTCAAGATATTTTTCTTCCAATAAATCGTAGTCATATTTTCTTCGTTCATCTGTAGAAAGCGATTCAATGATTGTTCGCAAATCTCTAGAATTAGTTCGATGATTTTTCAAGAGATATGCGATGTTATTGACGTGACACTGATACATTCCTGCTATAAAGTACGGAGTAGAATATCCCCAAGAAAACTTTTCTTGATACTTTTGCATATAAATATCTATCGCATCCATAATAGCATTCATATCATAATTTCCATGCTGGTTGCGATTGATATAATTGGCTAATAATTCTGTCGTTGTATTTCCAGCCCCACGTCCCATTCCACACAAAGTTGCATCAACAATTACATCTCGCTTTTCTTTCAATTTTTCGATAAAATAAATCGACAAAGCGAATGCAAGCTGTTGGTTATTATGTGCATGAAAACCAATAGCAATTTTCTTTGATAAAGTCTTATCCAACACGTTTACTATCTTCTCTAAATCTTCAAAATACATTGCCCCAAAAGTATCAACAACAGAAAGAGAACACGGTTCAAAATCGTTCATCGCCATCGCAAGTTCATGCAATTCCTGCTCCGAATATGCCAATGTATTGGCAGCCTGAAATAAAACCTTATAACCCTTCTCACGAATTCTTTTTCCTATGGCAATGCCTTCTTTGTGCCTACCATGAGGGAACACAACTCGTATAGCATCAACTGATTTTCCATCATATTGCGGAAGATTTTCCACATTATAACGATCCCAATCAATCATTACACAATATAATATGTCCTTATTTTTCCCTTCAAGATATGGTTCTACGTCCGCCGGAACATGATAAAAAGAACTACCGGAATGGCATTCGCTATCTTTAAGCCAACCGCATTCAATTATATCTGCATGTGCTTTTTGCATCTGAGTGATTATTCCTCGTATGGAGGATTCACCAAATTCCGAGTTTGTAACATATGCTCCGTCTCTTAATGTGCAATCAAGAATCTTAATGCTCATATTCTTTCCTTCTCTAGGTTTTTAAATATCTCTTGCTTTTAACGAGTTTAATAGCACCTTCAGCGATAATGCTCCTTCGTAATTAATATTTCCCTGCCTTGCATTTTCACGCAACATTCTCTTCCAAAACATATTCTCAATCGGATTATCACTTACATTTATGCAAAATGACTCTTCTGTATTATTCTTCAAATCTAAAACGTGCCAATCAAACGACCAGCCATCTATCAAAATTAGCTTATCTCCGCTAACAAATGGTTCCATAAAACTATACCCTGATAAATGAACTGCCTCAGATTCATCATACTCTTTCCATACCCTAAAACAGTTTGAATCTGAATCCAATCGATATATTATTCTCTCATGTTGTATCGGGACAAGAAATACGCCATAGGATGTCAGGATTGGCGGGTAGAAAACATGCGAATCTCCATTTTCAGATTCAACATAAAGCTCTTTTTTAGCTCCATTAGCAATATTACATATAATATTGCTGTTTTCTCCTACTCCGGTTAGCCACAAGCCACTGTTATCATCTCCTGACAGACCGTACATACCATCCTTATATGGTATATTCACTTGTTGCAAATCCGTGGCATTTGTAGTCAAATCCAGAAAAAGGAACCCTGGGACGCAAGCCAATGGGAGAATAGCCTTTCCTTCAGAAACATAGTGCCCTATTGAGATATAACCCCAATAGTCTTTCTCCACCATTCTCTCAAAGTTGTCAATCCAATCATCAATTACTATCGTTTCTAATGTATTGCAATTAATTCTTACTATACCGGGGTACGAAACGCCTAGAAGATAAAAAAACTCTCCATGTGAAAAACCTGAGCAAAATTTAGCTTCATCAGGTTTAAATCGAAAATCCGAAACACATCTTGGGGTGGGTATCTTTATATATTTCAAATCGTGCATCTTCACATTATAAAGAATAATATCTTCTGCAACTCTTGGTACAAACAGTATCCAATCGTTGTTCGCCAAAACCAAATGATACAGTTGTTTGTTGCACTCCATATAATTATTACAATTTATAGGTATAAGTTCTTGCTTGTTTTGGGTAACGTCATAAACACAAAAGTAATCTCTTGCATAAGCAAAAAAGAATACTTTTTCGTCTATCGGCAGGCAACTAAACCCCGCGATTCTACTAATATACTCCATAATTTATCGCCTCATTCTATTTACGGAAAAGACTCCTCAAAACTAATCCGTCATTACTGATTCTTACATCAACCAGTTCAACCGCAAACTGTTTTGCCAATTCTCGAAAAGTCTTCTCACTAAAAAAATTAATGTGCTCACAAAACCTAACATATTCTAGATCCACACACCATCTTTCATTTGGCACTTCAATATATAAGTAGCCACCTTCTTTTAAAAGTTTTATCAAATTAGCGAAGTACCCTCTTATATCCGAAACATGCTCCATGACCTGATTACACATTATTAAATCTGGCAAGTAGCTACTCAGTTCAGAGTAGTCTGAAACTAATTTTATTCCCTCACATACATCCGGCTTTGAGATTTCGTAAACAATCCTCTGCTTATCTTCCCATTCATCCGGAAAAAGTTGACCTTTATCTCCACCGAAATCTAGAATTGTATGCCAATTGCTTGTATCCTTAATGAAGTTCGTAATATAGTCGTATATACCTTTCTTCCTCTGCATAATCACACTTGAGTCCGAAAGCCATTCATTATATTCAGCCGTATAGCTCGGTTCATACTTCTGTCGTTGCTCTTGATATTCTCTATTCCTATAGCCTGTATAAAGACGAGCCATTTCTTCATCATCAGGTCGATATTCCGAGTAATATACCCTGCATTTACTGCAATGGACAATTGCGGTTTCAACCCTGTTCCCAGCAAACATTCTCGCCTCAATGAACGGAAGAAAAGCTCCGCCTGCTTTAATAGTATGCTTTTCACCACAAACAATGCATTTTTCACCTTCCCGCCAATTCCCTAATGTATATATATTATTCTCCGGTACAACTTCAGAAAGGAAATCTAGAACATCCATCCACTTATTCTGAGTAACCAAAATGTTGACATTCTCACCAAGAATATCTTTCAATTCCACAATCGGAAGACCATGTAACTCCTTCTGGGCAGAATAGGCACGAATAAATCCTTCTATTGGAATACTATTTGCATTTAAAACATCATAATAGAAATCAGCGTTATACCCATCACCATATATGTAGTTATTTGCCTGTAACAAATCAGTTCTATTTAACCAAATATTCTTCAATTTAGAATCCTCTTTATCTAATCTTTCCTATATACCAACTTGCACTTCGATATCCCATGTCGTATGCGAAATCACCCTCAAAAAGGCCATCTCGGAAGAATTTGCAACGCAAGCGTACAAGTTGTGGCTTAATGCGTTCATAATTCTCATCTTGCATAGCGATTACAAATCCGATATTGTTCAAATCTTCTGCCAATTCATCAAACTCATAAACGGGATGTCCACAATAAGTGTTCTCATCATCCGCCCTCTTCGAACAGCAAAATCCGTCATATGGAATATTGTGCTCGTCTAAATACTTTCCATAGCGAAATCCGCCTGCAGATGTTCCATATATTATTATTCTGGGACGGGAATTCAAAAACCTATTAAATCTCGCTTTTCTATAGCTCACTAATATTTTCGTTACCAGGCTTGCTCTTTTGCGCGGCATCAATGAAATCAGCCTGATTATCCACTTAGGCGTAGTTGTGACTTGATTCCAATATACCTCGTATTTCTTATAGGTCTTGTAGTCGAATATGCCTTCTTCGCGGTACTTCCTAAAATCGCGGAAATCATGTAGATACATCGTTGAAATAAATTTCAGAGCTATCTCTCTTTTGTTATGGAACGAATCCGGCAAACAATTAACCGCATTCACCCAACTTTCACAGCAAATGCGAAACATATCATTTCGCCAGTTAGAGGCCTTTTTGAGCATTGAATCTCTCAATTCAGATCCAAAAAAAGGAATAAAGAGTGCCCTCATTTTTTCAAGTTCACTCAACCTAATAAAGTAGAAAATCTCATTACCAAATGCTTGAACATTATAATCATAAAACAGGTATTTGTATTTATCCCAGTCAATGCCATCCAACATGGTCTTCTTGTTAACAATGGCATTTCCATATCTTCCAACATTATATAAACAAGTCCACAGGTAATCCTCTGGGTTAGTAAAAACACGCAAACCATTGTGGTCATAATCTTGTTTCTGAGGAGTAATGTTTACCATGTCGTATTCTGGAAGAAGATTCGTCATTAAAATGTGTAATGAATCAGGCTGAATCTGTAGCGAGTCATTTGAAAGCCACACAAAGTCATAATCTTTTTTTAAGCCATAACACTGATAAATAAGGCAAGTTTTTTCATCTCCCCCTAATTTAGCCGGAAACCTCAGATAATAAAGATGCTCCTTTTCCGGCCACTCATTAATCAATCTTTCAGTATCATCACTTTCACTCGAATCATAATAATATACGTCGATTCCCTCTTTAAAATAATAAGAGGAACACTTGGTCAAGAACTCCTTGATTACTTCATAACGCTCATACGTTGGGATACATAACGCAACTTTACTTTTCATAAAAACATCCTATTCTATATACGCATACAATACTGTCTCAGACAATCTTTGAGAATAATGCCTTACAGCGATTCTATAATCACTGCATATTTCTTTTATCAATAATGGAATTTGATAGAAATCAACTGAATTATGATATATGCATATTGCCAGTTTCGGTCTCCATTTTCTTATACTATTCTTTGCGCCAAGCAACATTTGATACTCATAACTCTCAATGTCGGCTTTAAGAAAATCGAATCGTTCAGTAAAATAATCATCTACTGAAATGCAATCAATCAAATCGTTGCCTTCTTTCTCGTCAACAACATCAAGAACTTTGGAACTAAGTCCATTATTTGCTCCATAGCGTTCAATATAAGATTTTTTGCTTTTCTCACCTACAGCACAAACACGAAGAGCCACCTTGTTGTCGCCAAGGTTCCATTCCTTTTTTAAACGTTCTACTCTATATTCCATTGCTTGAGCATTTCCTGGATCCGGCTCAAATGCAATGTATTTTTCTATTTGACCATCTGTTTTCCATAGATACTGTTCAAATGAATCGCCCACATATGCTCCACAATCTACAACTACATCATGTGTTTCGGCGGTTACAAAATCTCGAAACGAGAAATACTGACCTTCATCCATGTACTTCTCATCCGGATATCTTCCTTCAATTCTGCAGTGCAACAGTTCGGCATATATCTCTTTGGATTTTTCATCCTCAAGCATGTCATAAACTTTCAAAACTTCTTCGCGATGCCCCTTAAGTATATAACTTTCAACATGACGCCATTTAACGCCCATCTCATCCAGCTTAGAAGAAATTTGCATGATATATTTGGGTTGTGGCGTGGATATTAACACAAGCACACCCTCTTCGTTTTTTAGTTCTTCAGGCGAAAAAACTCGTAATCCAAATGCATGGCTTCCTTCCGTTGCTTTGCTGTCAACATAACCGCAAATGCAAAAGCCCTCTTCTTCCAAACGTCGAAATCCTTCCTGATACAATGCTGTTGTATTTCCTGTTCCCCATACAAAAATACGATATTTTGTCAGGTCTTCTTTTTCTGTCAGTAATTTTTCCAATTCCTGTCGCATCATGCCTTTCACGTTGCCTTTCTACTTAATTTGTGATTCAAATCTGCATATTCATTCTAACAGTGAAGTTATTATTACCTTGTGATTGATCTTAGCTAGTGAAGACTTAATACTTTCAACATTTTGTGCTGCCACTGCTATGATAATCAAAGCATCATCTTTCTCTAATGCCTCGTGTGCCTCTAACACAAGATGCTCACCTATTCTTTCAGGGTTTCCCTCCGATTTTGATACTAGAAATCCATCAAACTCAATGTTTTTTTCGGAAATATATCTAGAAAATTCTGAAGCATGCCTTCCTGCTCCAAAAATATATATCTTTAAGCCTCTTTCAGCGGCTTCATCTATCATCTGAATAACGTTTCCAATATACTTATGTTCGGCCTTTTTTAATGTTAGGGTTGCTACTCCTTTAAATTCATCTTTCCTATTTGGATAAACTAACTCAATCCATTTTTTGAATCTCCAATATGCCCAAAGGCCATATCGTCTTTGCGCTTTTAGCGATAGTAATTGAGTTGTTGAAATAAACAAAGAATCTTGGCTACGAACAATTGCCTCTTTACGATAAAAAGATGGCAATCGATATATTGTTGTTCCCCAACATTCCAAGCATATTCTAAGCAGTTCATTGCTCCATGCTACCGGTTGAAAACGCATAAAATCATAGAACTGATCACGTGCAAAAGAAATTGTTTCTACTCTCGGATTATCCATCTCTGCCAATCGTTCAAAGTACAAACCTACATGCGAATTATTTATTGTTTTCTTGTTAAGCCACTTCTTCTTATTATTATTCCAATCAACTCCATTGAGAAAGGAATCAGTTCTCAATATAGCTGTGCCAAATCTTGTAAGCATCCATGCACTTTTAACAGCAAACTCATTTAAATCTGTTTCATCAGTAAAAGCACATTTTTCACCCATCATATCTAGATAATAAAAATCAGCCTGCTTATCTAACGAGTCGAGTATATGCAGCGCTGCCAAACGCGTAAAAACCATGTGATCCTGTATAATCCACACATATTCGTATTTTCCTCGAGCTTCTTTTTCACAGATATCAAAATACTTCTTATTTGAGGGGATTCGCTCACTTACTCTTTCATATTTTAAGTTCGAATATTGAGATTTATACTGCTTTACAATATTGCAGGTCTCATTATCGGGACTTGAATCGTAGATACAAATATCAATATTTAATTCACTTAGAAAGCCTAATTCCTCAGATAGCACTCTTTGAATTGCATATGAGCGTTTCAATGTAGGAATATAAATCACAATTTTATGATTTAGCATACCGATTCTCTCTCAAATAGTTACTGATTATTTTTCTCCCAGCTTGGTGAAAATTCCTCTCCTATCTGGATAAACGATTCTCTCTTGTTCCAATTACAATGAGACGATTGATAACAACGCTGACACGGCAAGTCCATCTTAAGCTCATCGTTTACGATTCTTCTATAATTTTGATACTCTGGAGAATTCCAAATACTCATGAAGTCTTTCTCTCTATCATACTTAAAGAACTTTACCGGAGTAGACATACACGGGCGAACATAACCGTCTGAACCAAGGAAGAAATCCCTCCACGACACGAAACAATCTTTGTGTTTTTGATTTCCCGCAATATCTTCTCCCGGAATGTGCGGCAACTTCAAAATCACACCGCATTCTTCGCCTACTTCAACAGCTTTCGCAAAGATTTCACTAACCAATGATTCCGAACCCCATAAACTCTCGTGTAACAAATCGCTCGAGAATACAGTTAAAAAAACTACCTTAACTTCTTCGATTCCAATTTCTGCTGCCAGACGAACCAAATCAGGAAGTTCTTGGATATTTGATTTCATTGCGCAGAACACAAAGTTTATCCATGGATACTTTAATCCGTTTGCTTTCTTAATTTGAACAATCTCTTTTAGATTTTCAGTAATGAAATTAATATCCGATCCACGACGAATTCGACTATTTGTCTCATCTGTTGCTCCGTCTAAACTAACCGCAAAAACGTCAACCTTACTATCAAATATCCCTTTTTGAATCTTCTTCAAATTCATCCCGTTAGTGCAAAAGTATTTTCTCGCATCATGTTTATCTATGATTTGTAACATCTCATTGAAGCTAGGATGAATGGTTGGCTCGCCCCACCCCATCAAGGTCACTTCCTCAATAGTGTCCATAAGCGGTTCAAAACTTCGAAATACATCCATGTCAAACACAGTCGGTTTAAAATCAGCTGCATTTCTTCCGCACATTACACAATTCAAATTGCATGCATTCGTCAATTCAAACACTAATCTTCTTGGATAGGATGTGAGGATTGTTTTTCCCGCTTCCAGCTCCTCTATATTTAATGAGCTGTTTTCTTTCTGCCGAGCCGATAACTCTTTACCGGAAAAAAGGTTTTTGGTTTTAGCTCTGATTATCATAATAAGCTCCTCCGCTACGATAATATTTCCTCTATCTTCTTAACCATATAATCCATCTTCTCTTTTATCATTCCCGGATAAACGCCGATCCAGAATGAACGATTCATTACATCATCAGTATTTGTCAGATTGCCGACAACACGGTACTTATCTGTTCCTCTGAGTTCATCAAAGCAGGGATGTTTCAGAAAATTCCCGCTAAAAAGCAACCTTGTTTGAATTCCGTTCTCCTCAAGATACTGCGTTATTTTATTACGACTTATGTTTGAAGATTCACGCACCGTAATCAAAAATCCAAACCAGGAAGGCTCACTGTTTGAAGCCTTCTCAGGTAATATCAATTTATCTGCAAATCGAGAAAGTTTGTCGTGCAAATACTCCCAATTTTCTTTTCTGCATCTAATAAAATCCGGCAATTTTTTCATTTGAGCAACTCCCACAGAAGCCTGCAAATCTGTTGCCTTCAAATTATATCCAAAATGGCTATAAACATATTTGTGATCATATCCATACGGCAACTCACCAAACTGACCGTCAAAACGATGACCACATAGGTTATCCTGCCCCGATGCACAACTGCATTCTCTTCCCCAATCTCTAAAAGAACAAATTGCCTTGTATAAAACAGGATTGTTGGTATAAACACAACCACCTTCACCCATAGTAATATGATGTGGCGGGTAGAAACTTGATGTTCCTATGTCCCCCCATGTACCTGTGTATTTTGTCTCTCCATTCATGCTGTATGTAGACCCAAGCGCATCACAGTTATCTTCTATCAGCCACAAATTATTCTTCTTGCAGAAATCAACCACAACCGATAAATCAAATGGATTTCCAAGAGTATGGGCAATAAAGATAGCTTTCGTCTTAGAAGATAATGCCTTCTCTAACATAGTGACATCGATATTGTATTGCGGAATGGTAACATCCACAAAAACCGGAACCGCACCATACTGGATGATTGGTGTGATTGTTGTCGGGAACCCACATGCAACTGTAATCACTTCATCCCCCGGCAAAATCCTTCTTTCTCCCAGTAAACTTGAAGTGAGCGCCATGAATGCCAACAAATTCGCCGATGAGCCACTATTTACGAGGCAAGCGTATCTAATATTTAAGAATTTGGAAAATTCCCTTTCAAACTCTTTTGTAAAGTGACCGGCTGTAAGCCAAAAATCCAGCATAGCATCTGTCAGTGCACACATATCGTCTCCATCATATACTCTTCCCGAATACGAGATTCTATCTCCCGGAGTGAATGCGTTCGATTTTTTATGGTACAAATCATAGTATTCTCGAACCATTTCCTTTATTTCAATTCTTGCAGCCTGCTCGTTTTCCCATCGTGCCATTGGGGATCCTCCAAACATATTAATCTAAAGTATTAAAGTAAGACTTTAAGCCAACTTCGAATGGCACCTCTGGTGCCCACCCTGTATCTTTTTTTATTTTATCTATACTTGGCAGAAGCGAAATGAACGGGTTTGCCCGCTTGCCAAAAATGATATTCGAAATAGAATTAAGTTCCTCTTTTGCTTGCAATACATATTCTCTTAAGGCTTTCCCATCTCCGTGCGCGATATTGTAAACCTCGCTATTATGCCCGCTTTCTCCGATTGCAATAATCGCTTTTGCCGCATCCTTCACATAAAGGTAATCCCAGTTCTGTTCACAACTGGATAAGTGCATCTCTCTATTCTGAGAAAGGTTTTCAACTAAGTCCGGAAGCATTCTTCCTTTTGGCTCATAATCTCCGTATAAGCTAAAAATGCGCCCCCATACCCATTCAATTTTCAATTGCTCAGCCCTACATTTTGTTAGATACAGTGCCGCTAATTTGCAAGCACCATATGCAGTTATCGGTGTCGAAATACTATCTTCCCTAATCTCTCCTAAGCAAATCCCATATTCTGCCTGCGACCCGATTCCGACAAAGCGTTTACAATTGCACTTAGCAGCACTCTCTAACGCCATCAATGTGCATTCGATGTTATATCTCTGTGCATCAAAATCATCTCTGCTTCCAAACCACGCCAGATGATAAAAACAGTCACAGGAAACAGGAATCATCTCCGGAAGCTTATCAAAATCACCACAGTCGCATTCAATCAAATGAAGGGAATCTTTAATCCCCTTCAAGCGTTGATTATGTTCAGAATTCGGTTTTAAAATTGCATAAACCTCATATCCCGACTCAAGAAGTGCAACCGTCAAACTGTATCCCGCAAACCCAGCTGCACCTGTCACAATAGCTTTCATCTGCTTTACTCCTAATACTGCCAGAATGTATTTATTTATCCTGCCACTTCTTCCAAGGTGCGTTTCCGGCTTTCAACATCTTCTCCAATTGCTCTTTTTCGCGGATATTATCCATGCATTGCCAAAAGCCTTTATGCAGATAACTCATGAGTTCGCCTTTATCTGCCAAACGCCCCAGTGTATCGTTCTCAAATACAGTATCGTCTCCATCTATGTAATCGAAAACTTCAGGATTTAAAACCATATATCCCGCATTAATCATGGTCCCATCCGACAGTCGTTTTTCTCTGAAGGCTCTAACTGAATTGTTTTCACCAATGTCTAAAACACCTTTAGACTGGTCCTGCTGAACTGCTGTCAATGTTGCACATTTCCCGTGCTTACCGTGAAACTCGACCAGCTTTTTTATATCAACATCACAGACTCCATCACCATAAGTCATAAGAAAAGGTTCATCTCCCACATACTTCTGGATTCTTTTTATTCGCCCACCAGTCATTGTATCCAAGCCTGTATCGACTATGGTGACCTTCCACGGTTCTATGTAAGAATCGTGAACGTGAATCTCCGGTTTTCCTGATCTATAGTCAAAAGTCACATCACTCTTGCTGATGTAATAATCATAAAACCAGTTTTTTATCATATGCTGTTTGTAACCGGCACAAATAATAAAGTCATTGAAGCCATAATAACTATATTCTTTCATGATATGCCATAGGATTGGCTTATCATCAATTTCAATCATCGGTTTAGGTTTAAACTGTGATTCTTCAGAAATTCTCGTTCCATAGCCTCCTGCCAGAATAACAACTTTCATCTTAAGCCCCTCCTAGAAATTACCTTAATTCTTTTCCACTTAGTCTTGCACCAATTCCACCACCGGGATGATTTACTTTGAAATCTTCAAGCGTTACATTAAGTCGCTTGGCAATTTCTAAAGCCATTCCCTGCAACACTATCAAGTACACAGTCGTAGAATTATTAGGAACAATATCCCACGCATCTCCCTCGCTTCGAAGATGCATAACAAATCGTTTTTCAATAATTTTAGAAGCCTTTCCATCATCATAGAATGACATCAGCCAGGTATTAGTTCCGCGCTCATTAAGATGTTGCCCTAATTCAACCGTTTCCAGAGTATTGCCACCTTTTGAAAGCAAGAAAACTATGTCGTTCTTTCCTACAATTCCCAGGTCACCGTGAATTGCCGTATTTGTATGAAGAAACCTTGCATCTATACCCAGCGAATTAAGTGTTCCCACAAATTTCTCACAGATTGGAACATTCTTTCCCAAGCCACTGGCAATAATCTTTCCGCCATTTTTGATTGTTTCAACAGACTCATTAATCATCTGTTCATAATCACCTGTTGGAATGGATTCTAGAGCCTCTCCAATTGTTTTCATCACATCTTCAAAATACTTAATCATAGTACATCCTCTAAATACCAAAGTCCGTTGTAAAACGCCCCGCATACCGAATCATAGTCCTGCCAAGCGTATGTGGTTAAAGAAAGCCAGATAACTGCATGAAGAAGCTTTATTTCATTTTCCTCAGCGCCTGTTAGTTTAAAGAAATCTTTTTCAAGTTCTTCCCAATGGTTTGATTCTATGGTGAGTTTCACGCCTTCTTCCGGCGTATCACCTATCTCAAGCAAAAATCTCTTTAGATTGAACTGATCATAATTTCCCACTATCGAATAGTAGAGCTTTCCCCAATCATATCGTTCATCGCCATAGAGCTCTGTGAAGCCAAAATACCCTCTGGGGTCAATAATCACAGGCGTATTGTCTTCCCTCACCATCAGGTTTGAGAATGTACAGTCGCCGTGTATAAAAGCAAATTCCTTGCAATTAACTTTTAGTGCATCAAGTTTTTCCTCGAGTTCTTTTGCGTGATAAAATATATTTCGGCATTTTTTGCCATTTATCTTAATATACTCATCCATTGCGAAGGGAACCAAAGCCTGAATCTTTGATAGCCGCGACATTGTTTTATTAAAGTAAGCTTCCTGTATGCTAAAAGAATCAGCTGGGCAAGCGCCACTGTTATGGACAACCTTTAAGGCATCAACCAATGTCTTTAACAGTTTTTTCTTTTCTTCATAAGAATAGTCGCAGTCATATATATTCTTGCCGTGAATAAACTCCATTTGAAGAGGTCTGGTATTGTAGATTTTAGGTAGCTCAGGAATATTTAGATTCTTAGCTTTCTCGTACCAAGCAACTTCTCTCTTTGCAAGCTTAACTCCCTGCTCATCAACAGGTTCTTTAGTGAGCACTTCGCCATCAACCGTTATCTTATTAAACGGTCTGAATTTAGGCATAGCTATCTTTTTGTACTCTTCCAAAATTCCGAACTCTCTTGTCCCCGAAAGGCCCACCATTCCAAAAGTTTTGCCCTGTTCACTCAGCCATCTCACAAGTTCTCCGCTCTCAGGCACGTCGGCCAATTTGCTCTTGTCTGTAAAAAGAAAGAAACCTGCGACGCCATACTCTGTCGATCTTTCTTCTTCAAACTTGCCATCACAGTATTTCCACCTGCAAGGAAACGTTTGAGATATCCCA